>CAYRFU010000006.1:0-42552 GCA_964423525.1 uncultured Burkholderiales bacterium
CCTCCGTGTTATAACCCTTCTTCCTCGGCCAGTCGAATGTCAACAGGCCCCTAGTGGCCGAGCCAGCGGCCAGGAACTTCCACGACCAACCCCAAACCCACAAAGACCAAAGCAGGGAGGGTAGCGACCATGACGATCCAAGAAAGCGCCCAGCGCGTGATCGCCGAATTGAAGGAACTAGCGGAACTCACTTCCACGGCTCAAGGAGCCCAGCGGGTCGCTTGGGGCCCCGTCTGGCGCCAAGCACGCGAGTGGTTCGTCAAGAAAGTCGGGTCGCTCGGCTTAACCTTCGAACGCGACTCGGCCGGCAATGGCTGGGTCACCCTCCCGGGCCGCTCTGACCAGGTGGTTATCTTGGGGGGTCACCTCGACTCGGTCCCTAATGGAGGTTGGCTGGATGGGGTTTTAGGAACCCTTTCCTCTTTGGAAGCACTCCGGCGCGCTCAGGCCCAAGGTCAGCCCGCCGTCACCCTCAAGCTGGTCGACTGGGCTGATGAGGAAGGAGCCCGTTTCGGTCACAGCCTACTGGGCTCAGCCGCAGCCGGAGGGACCCTCGAGGTGAACGAAGTTCGCGACCTGCTCGATAAAGACGGAATCCGACTTGAGGACGCCCTCCGAGAAAACGGCGTTGAAGTCGATACCATGCTCAAGGCGCACCAAGAATTGAAGGCCATCCCCGCCCAGGCCTATCTAGAACTCCACATCGAGCAGGGTCCGGTTTTAGAAGCTCAAAACGCCCCCACCGGGGTGGTGCTGGGAACCTTCGGGGTCGAAAGACACCGCATCCGCTTCGTGGGCCAGGCTGCTCACTCGGGCTCGACCCCTATCCCCCATCGCCGAGACGCCTTCCTGGCGGCTGCCCAGACGGCCCTCGAATGTCGTGAGATCGGGCTACGCCATTCCACCCCAGAGAGTAACGTAGTGTGTACTGTCGGGATGGTGGAAGTAGAGCCTTGTATCGTTACGGCCGTCCCCGGAGTATGCACGATTTCGCTGGACCAACGTGCCCTGAAAGCCGAAACCCTGGCCAAGATGTATGCAGAAGCCCAGGCTGCCTCGAAAAAATTCGCCGCCGAAAATCAGGTCACGGTCGAGTGGAGCAAACTATGGCAGATTCCTCCTCGCCCTTTCGACCCAGAACTGATCGACCTTTGCGAGCAAGCTGTTCAAGAAGCCACCGGCCAGGCTCCCAAGCTCCCTTCCGGGCCGCTTCACGACGCAGCCGAGATGGTCCCCCACATGGCCACCGTGATGATGTTTGCATACTCGTCCAACGGTCTAAGCCATTGCAAAGAGGAAGACACGCCGCTCGAACACCTCGATAAAACCATCCAGTCCTTTCTCTTGCTGGCCGAAAAAACTGAAGCCCACGTGGCCGCCAAAGACCTTCATTCTTCGACTAGATAAGGCACTTTGACGGTCAGGACCTCTTCCGCGACGTGGTCGGTGACCTGAATGACAAGCTCTCCAGCACCGAAAGCGTCAGGGGGAATACGGCTCTTGACCGCCTCTGGTGGCCCGTAGGCGGTCAAGTCGCTATTGAGCTTGTAGACCACCCCGTGGAACTCGTGAAAAGGCTCCTCACCGTGGCTGAGCCTGGCTTCCAGTGAAACTTTGGCATAACTGTTCTTATCGGGAGTGGCTCCTCGTTGCTTGTAACCGAGATAGAAATCCTCCCCGGGATGAAACACGGGGGGCTCGGCTTGGCGGCCAACCCTCTTGTTCCCGAAACTGAGATCATCGAGGCGCAACTCCGGCGGCGGCTCTGGCTGGCACCCCCACAGCGAGAGACAGACAAGCAGGCAAAACAGACGACGCATAGTCAAGAATTCGCCTTCGGGAAAGAGCCTAGCTCGCCAGGGGAATCGCTGCTGGGCTAGAATTTTTTTCACCATGTCGGTAGCTCTCCAAACCAGTCCTTTCTTTCGCCTTCACAAGAGGCTCCAGACCAACATTGTGACTCGGCTCGGTTGGCGCCAACTGCGGCCCGTCCAAGAGTTGGCCATCGAACCGATTCAGGCTGGACATAACGCCCTGATTCTCGCTCCCACCGCGGGCGGCAAAACCGAGAGTGCGCTTTTCCCCCTGCTCGACGACCTGCTCCGCAAGCCCCCCACCACCACGGCCATCCTGTATTTGTCCCCTCTGAGAGCTTTGCTGAACAATCAGGAAGAACGGATGGAGCTGCTAGCTAGCCTGGCCGGGTTATCGGCTTTCAAGTGGCACGGCGAGGTCGAAAGAGCCGAGAAAACCCGATTTCTGAAAGAGCCCAGCGCCCTCATGCTGTTGACCCCCGAGTCGCTTGAGGTGATCGTTTCCAACAGGAACTACTGTAAAAACCACCTTTTTGGGGACCTGAGAGCGGTGGTGGTGGACGAAATCCACGCTTTCGCCGGTGACGACCGAGGCGATCATCTGGTGGCTCTGTTGGCCCGACTCCAGAAGACTCTCGAGCGGGACTTCCAACGAGTGGGCCTGTCGGCCACGGTCGGCAACCCTCAGGAATTGCTCGACTGGTTCGCCTGGGATTCGGACCGCGCCAAGAGCTTGGTCGACCCTGGCCGCCAGCGCTCAGCCCGACGGATCGAAATTCGACCGTGCCCTCCTGAAGACGACCGGGGCTTCCTGGGAGCTTTATTGGCCCGGGGAAAGAAGTCTCTCCTCTTTACCGACTCGCGCAATCAAGCCGAAAAGATGCAAAGGACCATGGCCAGCCAGGGAGTGGAGGTTCTGTGCCATCACTCCTCGCTTTCCAAAGAGGTGCGAGACCAAACGGAACAACGGTTTCGTTTCGGTTCCAACTGCTGTATCGTGTGCACTTCTACCCTGGAACTGGGCTTAGATGTTGGCGACCTCGACCTGGTCATGCAGGCCGACGCTCCCTACTCGGTATCGGCCTTTCTCCAGCGGCTAGGCCGCACCGGTCGCCGGGCCGGAAAGCAGGGGCACATGGCCTTTCTTGCCGATGACCAGTGGAGCTTTCTCAGAGCCTGCAGTCTGGTCAAACTGGCGTCAGAGGGCTTCGTCGAACCGGTCGTTCCTTCGACACGATCCTACCATGTCTTCGTTCAGCAGCTTCTCCTCAAAGTGCTCGAAGGGAAAGACGTCTCCGTTCGTTCTCTTCTGGAAGGAGGCGGCCAACCGTTTTGTTTCCGAGACATCTCGCCCCGTGAGCAAGATGAGATGGTATCCCATCTCCTGGCCCTGGGAGTGATTGCCAAGAGGGACTCACGACTGATTTTCGGGCCCGAGGGAGAGAAGCGGTTCGCGCGTGGCAATTTTCTCGACCTTTACACCGTCTTCCAGGCCGGCGACCAGATGACGGTGGTCACTCGGGGCCAACGACCTCTCGGAACCGTGGAGGGATGGTTTGTTCAGTCTCTCGGCCAAACGGGCTTTGTCTTCAGTCTGGGGGGGAGGGCCTGGCACGCCATCGAGTGCGATTGGGAGCGGGGGGTCCTGACGGTGGAGCCCTCCATCGGAGGGACCTCGCCCGCCTGGACCGGCCCTCCCCGACCTCTCTCCAACGTTTTGGCCGAGCAGACCCGTCAACTGCTGGCTGGAGTCAGCCCCCTGAAGTTTCTAGACGAGAGAGCTCAGCCAGTCCTGACTCGCCTCCGCCAAGATTGGGGTGAACTGGCTAGCGAGGCTCCTTTAGTAGAGCGGCGCGGTAGCCGGTTGCGCATCCTCACCTTCGCTGGAGGAAGGGCCAACAATCTGCTGGGCCGCTGGCTGGAATTCCAGTTGGCCACCAAAGTGACCACCAACAACTTCTGGCTTTCTTTGAAGACGACCCCCGAACTGCTGGCCGACGTGCTCAAAGCGGTTCAGAGAGAATCGGACTTGCTCTCGGTGACGACCGACCTCCCCAGGGGCAAGCTCTCCAAGTTTCAAGATCTTCTACCACCCGAGCTGGAGCGGAGATTTCTGCTGGAGAGGCTCTACGATGTCAGCCAGACGCTGGAGCTGGTGGGGCGGCTCAAGTCGGCTCGCTGGAGCCTTTAGGCGACCAGGAGGTAAGCCGTTGACTGACCGCATCAAAGCGCTCGGCCACGGCATCGCCGATCCGATTGACTTCTTCGGTCATCAACCTGGGTGTCTTAAAATGTTGGTGGACGGCCAGAGCGCCCTGGGTCACTTTCTTATCCACGAAAGAGACCACTTCAGCGGTGCGCTTGCCGACGGTCACGGCTACGTTTTTGGCGGCGATAGCATCGTCTACCAGGAGGCTGGGGAAAACCACTCTCTCCTGAACCTTGTCGTTGACGAACTCGCCGGCAGCCATCAAGTCCTCTTTCCACTGACCAGGTTGCTCGTAGCGTTCCACCACCGGGTCTAACACGACGTAGGCACCACCTCCCCAGAGGGTAGCCTGAGCCGTACCCTCCATTATGGCGTGGGGAATGAAAGCGAACAGCCCGGCCGAGGAGCCAGCTATTTTGCCGGCCGTGTCAACCACCGCTTCCTTGGTCGGAACAACCTTCACCAGAACTCTTTCGACCTTCTCGCCGGCTGACTGGCCGTATTCGGTGGCGATCTTCTCGCGGTCAGGGCCTTGCTCGGCTATCATCTTGGCCGCCTCGGGACCCACCTCTACCCCGAGGCGTGTAGCGACGTGCTCCCTGTCAGGAAGGGCCTGCTTGACCGCCTGCTTGATTGTAGACCCTACGGCGCTCTTCACGGCTTCGCCGGGGTGGTCCGGAATGGCTCGGGCTACTAACCACTCAGCCCCGTTATGGGCCGAAAGAGAAACGTATTCGATGGTTCCTATAACCGTTTGGGCAACGGCTCTGGCGTAACGCTCTAGTGGAGGAGCACCCTCTTCTTGAAGCTTCTCCAGGTCGACTTCCTGAAGGGTCGGTTGGCCGTTGAAGCCGGAACGAGTGGCCACGACCACACTAGCCATCGAACTCATACCGGGAATCAGACCCGCCACAAAGCCGGCCGTGGCCAGAAATGTAGTGATGACCATCCGAGCAGTGCGAAGGGGGGTAAAATCTTCTCTGCGCAGAGCGAGGGTCTCACCGGTGAACAATCCGCCGATCTTGCCTGCGACTTTTCGATAGACCTGAGCCGAGGCCGGCGTGGCCCCCGTGACTGTGTCCCCGAGATCTTGCCAGAAACGGTCTTCGCCCTCTTTGGCTTGGGGCTTGGCAGCCGGCAGCTCAGCCTCTGCTTCCCGTTGGATAAACCGGCGGAAGGCTGTGAGAGGACCTGGCTTATGGTCGAGTGGCGTCATCATCCGCCCTTAGTTTAGGCGATCGGGCTAAAATTTTTCTTAATTTTTTTGGTCACGAAAGTCAGGACCTCTTGGCGCCACTCTTCGGTGGAAACCGTCTTCTCCTGGACCAACTCCCGCAAGAGCCTCTCACCTCGATACTTCAGTCCGGCTGCTCCGGCCAAGAGGGACACCTTTTCACAGCACCTCTCGAGCAGCCTGAGAACCGACACCAGACCAGCGAGATCGAGGGCGCCGAGATGCTCGTGGAGCCAGTGGCCCAACTCGACCTCAGGCTCGTAGAGGGGAGGCGCCTCGACCGGCGACAGAAGCGTGCAGGTCGGCTGAGGCCGGTCTTCGAGCCACCGCAGGCCGCCTGTCAAAGCCTGGCTTAAAGAGGGCATCGGTAAGCTGAATCCCTCCTCGAGCAAGAGCTCTTGAAGAGCCTGAGAACTCAGGGCCAGGTTGTCTGAGACCACCCACAAACACTCCTCGCTGAGAGGGTCAACATAAGTCCGATTAGCCACTGCCAAAAGCGAGATATCGGGCCCCAACTGCTGTTGAGGCGAGGTGACGCCAACCACTCCTTGCTCCTCCCCTGCCAGCGACGCCCGCCACTCGAGTCGTTCCCCGAAGGGGAGAGGGCTGACCCGGAGGCTGATCGCTCCCGGTCGGCTCCACTCAAAGAGCACGGCTGGTCGCTCCTTGGCCAAAGAGTGCTCGTAGTCTAGGCGAGCCGCCCAACGTTCTCTTGGCTGAGCACGAAAGAAGGCCCCCCCCAGGGCGAATCCGGCCTTCTCTAAGGGACGGTCAAGCAGAACGAGCTGCATCTGCTCCCACGACTCCTCGCGGCCGGCCTCACAATGGCCAACCAGAACATCGGTTGTGACTTCCCGGCAGGGTGCCAGCAGGTGGCGATCGGTTGCAAGCATCTCCAAATCCTCCCCTGACAGTATAGACAGTTTAACTGTAAATGTCTAGAGTAAAGAGAAAATCGGGACTTCCTGGGTGCGGCCTCGCACCTTATGAAGCCCCTCAGCCTGAAGCCTCAACTCAGGCAGGGCCGCGCGAGCCTCGACAGCGGTCGCTTCGCTCATCAAGACGGTGGTGCCCAGCCTTTTGTTGAGTCCCATGATGCGAGAGGCCAGGTTGACAGAGTCGCCGACAGCAGCGTATTCGAAGCGTTCCGAGGAGCCGACGTGACCGACCACAACATCGCCGGTATGGATGCCGATTTTGACGTCGTAAAAGCCTTCGCTTTCTTGAGGGTCGCTCCGGGCCAACTTCTGCAGCTTAGCCACGATGCCCTGAGCTGTGAGAACGGCCTGGGCGGCGTGGTCGTCGGATTCGGCCGGGGCCCCGAAAAGAACCATTACCTCGTCGCCTGCGAACTGTTTAATCATCCCCCGATGGGCAAAGATCACCTCGTTGACAGCCGAGAAATAACGGTTCAACATCGTGATGATCTGACCCGGAGAGAGCCTTTCACAGGTCGACGAGAAACGGTTGATATCGGCCAAAAGAATGGTGACTCGTTGGCGCTTGCCTCCCAGAGCTCTGACAGGCTGGCGGACCAGCTCTTCCATGACTTCTCGGGAGACGAGCTTACCGAAAAGGTCTTGAACCTGTTGACGCTTCTGCTCAGCCATCAGTTCAGCCGTCCGATCGGTGATGATCACCGTCGCTCCCACGGCTGAGGAGCCTGGTTCTCTCAGAGGCGACACCGAGATGTCGAGATGGCGATGGCCTCGCCCCTCGAGTTCGAATTCGAGTAGTTGGCGTCGCCTAGACTGGCGCTGCTCCAGCACCAAGCGGATCGCTTCGAGCAGCTGCTGGCTGGCCGAGGGGGCCAGCAGTTGCCCCAGGAAACTGCCTTTGGCCTGGCTCGAAGAGAGCCCGAGAATCTCACCGGCGGCTCGGTTCAGGGTAGTCACTCGGTAATGATGGTCGACCGAGAGAATGCCGCTCTCCACACTGTGAAGGATGGCCCACTGATAGTTTTTCATGACCAGGTTGCGCATCATCTCGGAACGCAGTTCACTGAACAAGCGGGCGTTCTCCAGGGCCATCGCGGCCATATTGGCTACCGCCACCAAGGTCTCGAGGGTGTCGTAATCAAAGGCAGACTTGGCCGCCAGGCTGTCGACGTAGATGACACCAAGCAGCTGAGAGCGATGACAAATGGGAACGCACATCACCGAGCGGATGCCGTACAACTCGATACTCGGACTTTGGGAAAACCGTTCATCACTGGTGGCGTCGACGGTCAACTGAGGCTCCTGGTCTTTGAGCACTTCGCGGATAATCGACCGGCTGACCTTGAAGTCCTCACTCTCGATCGATTGTTTTTCTAGATTGCGGGCCGCTCGGCATTGAAGGGCCAGGTTTTGGTCGGGAGCCTCGCTCTCTTCCAGCCCGAGGATGAAGCCCCGCTCGGCATTCGAGAAGGCCACGATCTCGTCCATCAGACGCTCAAAGACCACTTCCTGGTCGAGACTGGAATTGATCGATTGCCCGATCCGATAGAGCAGCTCGAATCGATCTTGTGGAACAGTCTCCGACATTGTATTCAAAGGGATTTCTCCCGTCACTGTGAGCCACCTGCCCCTCCAGGAAGAGGTAGTCTCAGGGCGAAGGGGCATCACACCGATGGACAGACCCCGGTTCCTTAGCCTGAACATCAAACTCGCCCTGGCCATGTTGCCGCTGATCATCGTCTTTATGACCTTCGCCTTTGGGGTGGTTCTAAAACACGAGCAAGACATTCTCAGGGCCGAAACCGAAAAGCGGGCAAGCTCCCTAGCTTCGGGCCTGGCCATCTTATGTGGCGAAGCCAAGCTGACTCACAACGACGAATTACTCGTCCAGAACGTGGACCAATTCTCCCGTCTGCGCGGCGTCGCCTACGCCGTGGCCGAAGACGCCAATGGCGATGTCGAGGCCTTCAACTCCTATGTCGATATCCAACAGAACGAGGTCGAAGGAACGGCTCCCAGCGGCTTTCGCGACCGGGTGCTGGAGGGCCAAAGAATCCTGGAGGTTTCAAGCCCTGTCGTCATTCAGTCGAAGGTCGATGGCAACGTCCGCATCGGACTCTCCTTACGAGGTCTCGAGCACGCTCGCCAGCAGTCTACCCGATACCTCTTTGGACTGACTTTATTCTTGCTATCAGGGGCGACGATCCTAGCCGCACTGCTGGCCCGCTGGTTCACCTCCCCTCTTCTCAGACTGGCGCGAACAGCGCGCGAAGTGGCCTCGGGAAACCTCGAAACCCGAGCGGACGCCTCCTCAAGCGACGAACTGGGACTGCTCGGTTCGGCCCTCAATCATATGTCGCTGCGGCTCGAGAACATGATCGCCCAGGAGAAATACGCTCGCCAGCGTTTGCAAGAACGGGTCCACAACCTACTCGAGTTCGCCGGCCGCGTTCAGAGCGGCGATCTCACCGGCCAAGCTCCCTGCGGGGAAGATGACGAGATGGGCCAGCTCATCATGGCCGTCAATGAAATGGTGCGTCATTTGCGCTACATCCTCGAAGAGGAGCGTTCCATCAGAACCCATCTCGAGCGCTCCCGTTCGGAACTCGAAGAGGCCAATGAGAAGCTCAAAGAACTCGACCAAATGAAGAGTGAATTCCTGAACACGGTCAGCCACGAGCTCAGAACCCCTTTAACTTCGATCAAAGCCTTTGCCGAGATTCTGCTAGACAATGCCGGCGAAGATGTCGAGACCCAGACCGAGTTTCTTCAAATCATCAACAAAGAAAGCGATCGTCTGACCCGACTCATCAACAACCTCCTGGATCTTTCCCGCATTGAGGCGGGACGGATGAAGTGGGACTTGGAGCCCGTGGACATGCACGAAGTCGTCACCACGGCCACGATGTCGTTGCGGGGCTCGGCCGAGAAGAAGGGCCTCATTTTCGAAGCCATGGCCGAGGAGAACCTGCCGGTCACGGGTGACCGTGACAAGCTGGTTCAGGTGGTCACGAACTTGCTCGGAAACGCCATCAAATTCACGCCAGAAGGAGGCCGAGTTCGGGTCGAAGCGCGCCGAGTTAGCGGCCAAGTGGAGGTGGCCGTGCAAGATTCCGGTTGCGGTATCGCCGGCGAACACCACACCTCGATCTTCGCGAAGTTTAGCCAGGTGGATACCTCCGAGACTCGAGACATCAAAGGGTCGGGTCTCGGCCTTCCCATCGCCCGAAGCATCGTCGACCACCACCAAGGCAGAATCTGGGTCGAAAGTGAGCTCGGCGAGGGGGCTCGTTTCGCTTTTCGACTCCCTCTAGCCGACACCGTCGCCCCCCACTTTGCCCTTCCCCGTAACCGTCTGGCCGATTGGAGCGCTGGCAAGCGGGTGCTGGTGGTCGATGACGAGCCGAATATCCGGCGCTTCTTACGCCATGTTTTGGAGAGCGAGGGATTCCAGGTGGCCGAGGCCCGCAATGGAGCTGAGGCGGTGAAGCTGGCCTTCGCGGATAAGCCTGAGCTGATCTTGCTCGACCTGGTCTTGCCGGACGTTAACGGATTCGAGGTCCTCTCCCAACTAAAAGAAGAAGAATCGACCCGCAGAATCCCCGTCATCATCCTGTCGATCATCTCGGATGAAGAGCGGTGTTATCGTCTCGGGGCCAGTGACTACCTCCCTAAGCCGATCGATCGGGAGAAGTTGGTCAATCGCGTCGGCCGCATCCTCTACAGGGCGGACGGCCATCAAGATATTCTAGCTATCGATGATGACGACAGTGTGCTCAAAGCAGTCCGCACGATCCTCAAGAGCGCCGGCTATGCGGTGCGCATCGCCCGAACCGGTCAAGCAGCCCTCGAAATGGTCGAAGAGCGCCCCCCCGACCTCATACTCCTCGACCTGATGATGCCCGGCATGAACGGTCATGAGGTGCTCCTTAGGCTCAAGCAAAACGTGGACTCGGCCCACATCCCTGTCGTTCTCTTGACGGCCGCCGATCCCGATGAGCGGATTCGCGCCCTGTCGGCTGGCGCCGAAAGTCTGATGACCAAACCGTTCTCCGAGAAAGAGCTGGGTCGACTGGTGCGGGAAACCCTGGCTGAGGTAGCCCTCGAACCAGGGGACTCATCAGACCACGAAGAAAGTGATGGCGCTGAGGTAAGCAAGCCAGATGCCTAAAACGATCGTCATAGCGGACGACGAGCCCTACGTTCTACGCTCCTTAGAGTTCATCCTCAAAAAAGAGGGCTATACCGTCGTCACCGCCACCAATGGCCAGGACGCCTACGACCGAGTCAACGACTCGGATCCCGACCTGGTCTTTTTGGACATTCAGATGCCTCAGATGGACGGCAACGCCGTCTGCCAAAAACTCCGGGAAGACCCCGCCAAAAAGGACCTTTACATCGTGATGATCACGGCCAAAGGTCAGGAGGCCGACCGCATCCACAGTCTGGAGATGGGCGCCAACGAGTATATCACCAAGCCTTTCTCCCCCCGCAAGCTGGTCGGGAGGGTCAAAGAGATCCTGGGAGAGTAGCCTTTGCCTCGTCAACTCGAGAGTCACGAAGACCTCTACCTCGATCCCGACTGTCTGAAAACCCTCAATCAGACACTCCTTCACTTCGGCGTTCAATACCGACTGGCTCGCCTCGATCGCTCTTTGCTCGGCGACTCGCCCCCCCCGGGACAAGAGAGATCGGCCCCCATCGAGGTGGCCAACCACTCGGTCGGATTCCTGATGGAGTTTCGGTCCGATCCCAACAGCCCCGACTTCTTCGACCTTGCCCACGACCTTGTGACTCGCGAGACCAGCGTTCGCTATGAGCTCCAGAGCACACTCGAGGAACTGATCTCCAAGTATGAGGAGCTCACGGTTCTCTACGAATCGGCCGAAACGGTGGCCACGGTCATGAATTTGGATGAGGTGTCTTCCAGGATTCTCGATCAGGCTGCCGAGATTCTCGACGTCAACCATGCTTCGCTGATGCTGCTCGATCAGGCGGAAGAATACCTCGAGGTGAAAGCAGCCCGCGGCCAACGTCACGACGTGGTCGGCAAGGTCAAGGTGCAGCTTGGCGAAGAAATCTCGGGCTACGTAGCCCGCGAGGGCAAACCGGTCTTAATTGAGGACCTGGCCACCGACCAGCAATTTGGTCGCCAGAGCCGGGAGGATGGCCAGGCCAACTCGGTCATCTCGGTTCCCTTGAAGGTCAAAGACCGCATCCTGGGGGTCTTGAACGTCAATAACAAGAAGAGCGGACTCCCTTTCAATTCCGGCGACCTCAAGCTCTTGATGGCTCTGGCCCAGCTGGCTGCCATCAGTATTCAGAACGCCCGAACCTATCAGAACGCCATCACGGACCGACTCACCAGCCTCTATAACTACGGCTACTTTCGCGAACAGCTCGACAAGTCGGTGCAATACTGCTGTGACCACCAGGAAGACCTTTCCCTTTTGATGTTCGATATCGACCACTTCAAGAATTTTAACGACGTCAACGGCCACGAATTGGGTAACGTGGCTCTCGTCGGCGTGGCTAGCCTGTGCATCGAAAATTCCCGCCAGAGTGGCGATCGAGTACCGGACCTGGTAGCTCGCTACGGGGGCGAGGAGTTTATGATCTTACTCACGGGGGTCTCCAAAGAGGCCGCCCACCGCACCGCCGAACGAATCAGAAGCAAGGTCGAACAGACCCGCTTCGAAGGGGGAGAGAATCAACCGATGGGCATGGTCACCATCAGCGTTGGGGTGGCCACCTATCCCCAAGATGCTAGCAACGGCGACGAGTTGATCAACCAGGCCGATGAGGCGCTCTACCGCGCGAAGGGGGCAGGGCGTAACAATGTCCAACTCGCGTGAGACCCCAGCTTGGACCGACGACTTTCCTGAAATCCCCGAGACCAGCGTCATTTTCTGGCCTTCTCTGGTCTTCGGCTTTTTTTGCCTGCTAGCCGGCCTCTACCTGATCCTCACCCCCCTTCCCCCACTACCCGAAGAGGTTTTCACCCCTCGACCGGTCTCTCGAGAGACCCCCTCCCCTAACCCCACCGTGCCCCCCGAGGGGGTCTTAAAGTTCGCTTTCGTTGATAGCGAGGGCTCGACTTTCGCCTTTGCGGCCGAGACTATCAAGCGGCGATTCACCGAGGAGACCAAAGGGAAAATCCGGATCGAGCTCTACCCCCACGGGCTTTATGAGGGGAAAAAATACGGCGAGAAGGGTCTGGTGGAACTGATGCGTGACAATCGGATTCAGATGTGCCTGTGCAGCACCTCGCCCCTCACCAGCTATAGTCACGATCTAGACGTTCTCGATCTTCCCTTTGTTTTCGATGATCACGCTCACGCCGAGAGGGTCCTGGACGGGGAGATAGGGGATTATCTGCTCGACTCGGTCCGGGCCGAAACCATGCAAGGTCTAGGGTATCTGGAGATCGGCTTTCGCATCTTCTCGAGCTTCAAGCCGATGCCCGATTTCGAGAGCTTCAAAGGAAAACGGATCCGAGTGATGCAGAGCACGACCTCCCAAAGGATGATCAAAGGCTTTCACGGCATTCCGGTAGCCGCTCCCGTCGACAAAATCACGGATATGGCCGTCCAAGGCACCATTGATGCCGCCGACCGCACCTTCCCGACTTACTGGGACTTTGGGCTTTACGCCGTCCACCGCCATCTGACCAATACTCGCCACACCTACTCAGTCAAGATGGTCTTGATCAACCGGGACACCTATCTCTCTCTGAGCGAGCAAGAGCAGGCCAGGCTCAAGCGGGTGGTTCAAGAGGTGGCTGTGCTCCATCGCCAACGGCAACGTCAGACCGAAGAGCAAGTGCGCCAGGAATGCGAGAAGCGAGACATCGACATCTATGAACTTTCTCCTCAAGAACGGTCACGCTTCGTCCGCTCTATCGAGCACCTCTACAAAGACTCAAAGCTCCTTCCCCAGATCAGACAGGAAGGAAAAGTGTGAAGGTGGCCCCCTGCTCGGGTCGGGAAGCGAGTTCGACTCGTCCGCCGTGTTGCTCCGCCACCTCTTTGACCACGGCCAATCCCAGGCCGGTTCCGCCCAGTTCAGCGGCCGGACCCTGGCTGACCCGGTAGAAGCGCTCAAACACCTTCTCGTGTTCAGCCGCGGCGATGCCCGGACCGGTGTCCGACACTTTGATGACGATCTCGGAACCGTCGTGACTGGCTTCCAGGCGCACCTTACCATAGCCCATCAGACCTGTACACTTGACCGCGTTGTCGACCAGGTTCACCACCGCTTTATGAACGGCCTCGGCATCGATCTCCGCGTCGGGCAGATCGTCTTTAATAGAGACCTCGAGGGCCAGGTTTTTCTGGGCCGCCACCTGTTCAAACATCTGAGCACAGCTCCCCAGTAGGGGGGCAAGCTCCGTGGGAGAACTTGAGGCGGCTGCAGCCTGACCTCCGGCCGCTTCCTCTAGCGACATGACCAAACGAGTCAAACGGTTGGTCTCCTCGTTGATCACCTGCAAGAACCGGCGAGTGACCTCTTCACTGGAATAAGCCCCCTCGAGCAGAGTCTCGACATAGCCTTTAATCGAGGTCAAGGGCAGCTTTAGCTGAGCATTGACGTCCGAAAGAAACTGGTCGAGTCCGCGCTCGATCTTTTGGACGGCGGCCATGTCTTTGAGGGAAGCGATGGCTCCTTGGTGGCGGCCTTCTTCGGAAATGACCGGGTAGATTTTGGCCAAGAAAACCTGGTCCCCTGGCAAGACTACCACCTGCTCCATCGGGACCGGGTCCGACTCTTTCACCTGTAAACTCAGTCCTCGGGTGAAGTCGTTAATGGGAAGAACATCCCAAAACTTTTCTTTCTCGACTTCCCCATCGACCTCGAAGAGTTGTCGCATAGCCGGGTTCATGAAACGAACCCGGCCCGACCGATCTACGGCCAGACAGGCATCTTCAAGTTTGTTCAGCAGCGCCTCTAAGAGTTGGCCGCGAACTCGACGGGCCATAGGCTCTAGTTATCGGGATCTTCGTATTGGAACTTGTAGCCGATACCGTGCACGGTCTTGAGAAGTTTTGGGGAGGAAGGCTCGTCTTCGATCTTTTGGCGAAGCCTTCTCATATGAACGTCGACGGTTCTGGTGTCGCCCAAGTAGTCGTAGCCCCACAACTGCTCAAGCAGGAAGTCTCGCGTAAAGACTTTGCCCGGGTTGGTCGACATCAGCTTGAGCAAGTCGAACTCTTTGGGCTTGAGTTCGACCTCTTTGCCGTTTTTGCGGACCTCGTGCTTGACCAGATTGATGGAAAGATTGCCAAAAGAGAGTTCATCCTTCTCCTCGGCTTTGCCGCTGGTGCGCCGCAGCACAGCTTTAACCCGAGCCACCAGCTCACGCGGAGAGAACGGCTTGGGAACGTAGTCGTCGGCTCCGAGTTCTAACCCCAGAATTTTATCGATCTCTTCACCTTTGGCGGTAGCCATGATGATGGGGGTCTTCATTTCTCGCCGCAAGATACGGGTAACCTCAAGACCACCCTGACCGGGGAGCATGATGTCGAGGATGATCAAATCGGGTCGGTCTTGCTTGGCAATGTTCACCGCCTCGATACCATCGTAGGCGCAGATGACCTCGTAGCCTTCTTTCTCAAGATTGTACTTGATAAGTTCGACGATGTTGCGCTCGTCGTCGACTACCAGAATCCTCTCCTTAGCCATTATCTCCCCTACCTTCCTTCAGAGTATATGCCAACCCACAGGGGAGTGGGTTTCTAGAAACCGGATAGGTTCCGGCATTCTTCCGGGTTGCCCTTGAATTATCCTCCACCTAGCATAAGGGCACTAACCAGGCGTCCTGTTTTGCCTCCATCGCGTCGGTAGGAGAAAAAGAGATCTTCCCGCTCATAAGTACAAAGGTCACAGCAATACACCTGGCCAGCAGGGACCCCCATCTGAAGCAGGAGGACTCGATTGGCCTCCCAAAGATCGATGGCCCACTTGTTAGCCCGCTTGGTGATGAAATCCTGCCCCCCGAACCTTTGCTCAAACGGCCCAGCTACGTCTTCGTCGACCAAAAAATGACGGGGCCCGATGGCTGGAGCCAGGGCCACCTGAAGGTCTTGAGGTCGACTCTCGTAGGTTCTTTGCATCGCCTCCACGGTCTTGCCAGCAATGCCTCCCACGGTTCCTCGCCAACCAGCGTGGGCCACTCCCACCACCTGTTTGACCGGATCGTGGAAAAGTACCGGGACACAGTCGGCCGTGGTCACCGACAAAGCCACACCGGGACGATTGGTGATGCAGGCGTCAGCCCTGGGCTTGTCGGGCCCGACCTCATCGATGACGGCCACCTCGACGCCGTGCTCCATTTTCAGGACAGGAGGCACCTGGAAGCCTAACGCCTGGCCAAACCGCCCTCGGTTGGCGTCGACCGCCTCTCTCTGGTCACCCGACGAATAGCCCAGGTTGAGACTGGCAAAGGAACCCTGGCTGACCCCACCGAGTCGGGTAGAGCTGCCGTGAGGGACTTTGAGGTGGGGAAATCGGACATAGGTAACTCTTTCTCCATCAACCTCTGCTTGAGTCAGCTCGTAGGACACCAGACTCGGTTCGCAAAGCCCTGTCCCCCTCCTCCTGGACCCAGGGGGAAGGCTCAGGCCGGGGCCTCCCGGCGCTGACTGTAACGTCGACGCTGCTGACGAGCCCGTTCGTGGTCTTTAAGCAAACGGTCTCGGGGCCAGGAGGCCGACAGATGGCCCCAAGGCAAAACTTCCTCAGGGCCGCGATGACGATAGTTCTCCTGGTCGAGTGACAAGCCTTCGGCTGTCAAAGCCTTCATATAGCGTGAGAAAGTCGGCTTCTCATAAACTCGAACGAGGACTCGGCCCAGCCTGCGATCGCCGCGCGAGAGCAGTCCCTCCAAAGTAGCCCACTTCGAACTTTCGGCGTTGACGCGAACCCCGCCGTCGCGAGCCAACGCCTTCTTGACCTTCTTCATCCTCTGCTCAGCTACATCCATCCGCTCCTGAGGATTCCACTGATAGGGCGTCAGAGGCTTCGGAACAAAGAGCCCCAGGGAAAGGGTGATGCGTCCCCCTGCCTGGCCTTGCTGACGTTGGATGGCTCGCGTCTCGCGAACGATCTGGATGAGCGAATCCATATCGGCCGGCACCTCGTTGGGTAGACCTACCATGGAGTACATTCTGAGATTTTTGATTCCGCCCTGGAAAGCCCGGGCCGCAGCGGCATAGTAACAATCGTCGGAGAAACGCTTATTGATCGATTTACGGAGGTCCTCAGACCCCGTCTCGGGGGCCAGGGTCATCGTCTTGGACCCGCTCTTAACGATGGCCTGAATCATCTCGTCGGGCAGCTGGTCGGCTCGCAGCGAAGAAAAGGACACAGCCAGGTCAGCCCCCATAATCCGCCGACAGAGCTCTCGGATTTCGGGATGGTTCCCGACCGTGGCCGAGATCAACCCGACCTTAGGATTATACTCGGCCACTCTCTCGATCGCTTCCCACAGTTTGTCGATAGGCTTCCAACGGACCTTGGGATAGGAAAATCCCACCGTGCAGAAGCGACACACATAAGGGCAACCCCGGGAGACCTCGAGCAGGAAGGAGCGACCAAACTCGGTGTCGTCGGTGAGCACTAAAGAGTGGGTCTCTTGTTCGGCAAACTCTTCTCGAGTGATGTAGTTTTTGGCCACCACGGCCGGGGCTCGGCCGGTTGGCTCCAGACCCAGATAGCCTCCCTGAGTGTCATAGCGAGGAGTGTAGAGCGAGGGAACGTAGATGCCAGGATTCTGGGCCAGCGCCTCAAGTCTCTCTGGCCTGGGTGCTCCCCGAATGGAGCGGATCGTCTCGATAATTGGCTCGACCATTCCCTCCCCTTCACCGATACAGAAAAAGTCGACAAAATCGGCGATCGGCTCGGGATTGAGGAGGGTGATCGCTCCTCCCACCATCACGAAGGGGTGGTCCTGACCTCGCTCACTCGCCCACAGAGGCATTCCGGCCAACTCTAGCATCCGCAAGAAATTGGTATAGTCGTTTTCGTAGGCGCAGGTGAATCCGATCAGGTCGAACTCGGCCACCGGGCGCTGGCTCTCCAGGCTGAACAGAAGGCGGCCTCGCCGGTCATATTCTTCCATCTCATCAGAGTCCGGCAGAAAAAACCGCTCGCAAACCACCCCGGGAATCCGGTTCAAAAAGCCGTAGACCAGCTGCATGCCGAGGTTCGACATCCCCACGTAATAGGTGTTCGGGTAGCCTAACGCAACTCGAACGTCTCCTCCAGCCTGGGGCCTGAGTAGGGCTATCTCTTGCTCAAGGCGATCTTGGGCCTTCTTGATCAGCTTCCACGACACGTCAGCAGTATACCCCTGAACCTCTCTTGGCACAAGGAGGCGGCCCAGGGAACGAGAAAAGACGCCGATGAAAACAGCCGTCCTGTGTACCTGCGCCCTGGCTCTCCTACTTTTCGGCCTGAGCCTTTTGATCTCTTTGCTGCGCCTTCAGCGCGGCCAGGGGCTAGGCGTTCCCGAAGAGCCAGGAGACCTTCTCCACCGAGCCTCGGTGGCCCAGTCCAACACCGTTCAGTATGCCCCGATGCTGGCCATCCTCATGCTGACACTCCAGACCTACGGAGCGCCGGCCTGGACTATCTGGCTATCGGTCCTGGCCGTCATCGGACGCTATCTCTACGCGACCGCTATGCTAACTGCTGCCGACATCCGGAAACCCACCTTCCTGAAAATCACCGGCATGACCTTGACCTACCTCACGGGCTTTCTCATGGCTGGCGCTCTTTTTTATCAGACGCTCTAAAAAAGGGTCTCCAGCAGGTCCTGTGATTCGCCGACTTTAGCCGCGCCTTGACGAATCGATTCGAGGGCGGCGTCGAGAAGCTCTCGCTCCTGGTCGAGCAGAAATTTCTCCAGTCCTTCCACCCCCGAGACCAGCAGCTTCCCCCCCTCATCCATCAGAGCGTGAGCAGCCTCGGCGGTGCTTTGGGAAGCCTCGTCAGGATAGTCGGTGGGGGGAATCTCAGCCAGAAAATCCTGGCGCCCGGCCCGAACGTTGTCGCCAAACCAACTCACAACCTGAGCCAGCTCGGCTATCTCGACCTCATCCCGCAGGAAAGCTTCGACGGCATCCTCCAATCTGACCACATAAGCGAACTGAGGCGGTCCAGTCCCATCGCCGGCCACCACCGACACCGACGAGACCGGGCCGGTCGCCTCCGTAATCAGCCGGGCACCGCAATGACCGCAGACCTTACTGCCTGGCGGGTTCTCGTGACCGCAGTGTGAGCAGACGGGTGAAGGAGCAAGCCTCTCCTGCAGGAGATGGTGGTCGCGGTGGACCTGCTGGCCGACTTCTAGTATCTCGCGCAAAGAGTATTTGATGCGAAAGGCATCGACCTGGTGGTAGGCCTCGGCAAACTCTCCCAAGAGGCGCCCCAACTTCTCCATAGCCGGCTTGACACGGTCGACAATCTCGGCCACCCCGCTCGGCTGGGCGCTGGTGGAGATGGTCTCCAGGTCTTTGCGTGCCTGAGAGATATGGGGCAAGAACCACTCGAGATAAGGTTGCAGAGCATCGTGAGGGAGCCTTCCCTCGGCCACCCCGGTGGCCAGGTAAGCAAGACGGTCCAAGTAGGGAGAGTCAGAGGCGCTCTCTCTAGTCTCTTCCTCTTGCTTGAGAGCCTCAAGCGAACCGATCAGACCCAGGACCGCCCTTCGCAACTGCTGGCAACCGTGTCGAACCGTTTCCGTTCGCTGGTCCTCAAAATAGCGGTTGATGAGCTTGAGAGATGCTTTGAAGTCCTCCAACTGGGCCCGAGCCCTGGGGTCGACCTGGCGGAAAAGGTGAGTCCGCCAGCGAAACCCTCGAGCCTGCTCGTAGCTGGTGGTCAGGTCTTTGCAGAAAGTGTAGGCGTTCTGAAGACTGTCAGAAAGAGGTCGGCGAAAAGCAGAGCCGCCCCCCTCGACCACCTGACGCGAGGTTTCGAGAAGGGCGTCCACCACCGGGAAGCCGGTGGCCAAGAACGGATCGGGGATCTCTTCCACAGCCTACCAATAGTAAGGATAGCGTGGCGTGGCCGACATCGAGCCAAGCATATGACCGACGGTTCCGCCCATGCTCGCTCCGTAGGCGCCGAGCAGAACTCCTCCGTAGGGGAATCCGATAAGAGAGCCTCCGATGAAGCCGAGAGCTCCTCCGATCAGAGTGCCAGCGACCCCCCCCAGGAGGGTGCGCCCCATCATTCTGGTGTAGGGGTCATAGTGTCGAGGACCGCACATGCGGGTGCCACGGCGATACATCCCTCGGGAATAACTTCCCCAGGTGGAAGGGTAGCCCGGAGGCGACATCGGGGGCGGGCAGGACCCGAACGTCCCCAAAGGTGGCGGCATCATGAACATAACTTACTCCTTCGTCTCATGGTCCCACCTTCCCCCGTCTCGGACAAGGCCTTGAATGTAAACAGCTTGTTGCCATCACGCAGGACCAGGATTCGCTCGCCGTGACGAGAACCGACGGCCGTGCGTATTACTAAAGTGGTCACCAAGACCGGTGACAAAGGCACCACCATGCTGGTGGGCGGAGAAAGAGTTTCGAAAGGTTCTCTCCGGGTTTCGGCCTACGGAGAAGTGGACGAACTCAATTCGACTCTGGGTTTGGCGGCTGCTCACCTCGAAGATGAAGAGTGCAAAGCCATCACCGAGAAAATCCAACACCTACTGTTCAAACTGGGCGCTGACCTGGCCAGCCCCTCCAAAGTCGAGGTCCCTCGCGTAGAAGACGAGGATGTCGATGGCCTGGAGCAGATGATGGAAGGGTTGATGGACGATTTGCCCCCGCTCGAAGAGTTCATCCTGCCGGGAGGTGGTCCGGCCGGAGCCGCCCTCCACGTAGCCCGTACCATCGCCCGTCGGGCTGAGCGCACAGCTGTGCTGCTGACCGACCAGGTGGAGATCAATCCCCAGGCTATTATCTTCCTCAATCGTCTTTCCGACCTGTTGTTTGTGATGGCCCGAGTGGCCAACCGTCGCGAAGGCCGCCCGGAAACGTTGGCGTCCTTCTCTAAGAAGAAAGAGCGCAAGCAGAGCTGATCGATTCGGTTCTGCCGGAGCTTCTAGCCCGGCTAGAAAAGAATCAACGCTGTGTCTTGTGGGCTCCTCCCGGGGCAGGCAAGACCACCCGAGTCCCGGCAGCCCTTCTAGAGGCCCCTCATCTGAGGGGTCAAAAGGTGCTGGTCCTCGAGCCTCGCCGACTAGCAGCCCGTCTGGCCGCCACCTATCTCGAGACGAAATTAGGGGCCAAAGTGGGGTATCACGTTCGATTCGACAAGAAGGTCGGACCCGAGACTCGACTCCTCTTTGTCACCAGTGGGATCTTCAACCGGCTCCTTCAGTCCAACCCCGACCTGACCGGGGTGGGCGCGGTGGTGGTCGATGAGTTCCACGAGCGCCATCTCGAAGGAGACACAGCCCTGGCTCTGACGCTAGCTCTCCAAAAACGACGGACCGACCTGAACCTGGTGGTCATGTCGGCCACCCTGGACACTCAGGCGCTAGCCCACCATCTCGGAGATTGTCCCGTACTCGAAAGCCCAGGCCGGGTCTACCCCATCGAGGTGCGCTACTCGGCCGGTCAAGATCAACGGCCTCTCGAAGAGAGAGTTCGAACGGCTGTCGAGAGTCGTCACCTGAGTGGCCATACCTTGGTGTTTTTGCCTGGTATGGCCGAGATCCGAACATGCCAGCAGAGCTGCCGCCATCTCAACCCGGTGATTCTTCACGGTAGTCTCAGCCCTGACGAGCAAGACCTGGCTCTCCGGCCCAGCTCCCAGCCCAAGACCATTCTCTCGACCAATGTGGCCGAGTCCTCGGTGACGGTCGAAGGGGTGACCACGGTGGTCGACAGCGGCCTGGTCAGACAGCACGACTTTTCTCCCTGGTCGGGGGTCTCTCGTCTGCTCGTCACGAGAACCAGTCAAGCTTCAGCCGAGCAACGGGCAGGCCGAGCTGGACGCACGGGTCCCGGGGTTGCCATTCGACTCTACCCCCTCGAAGATTTCCGATCACGGGCAGCCTACGACCCTCCTGAAATCGAGCGTGCCGATCTGGCCCGGCTGATGCTGGAGCTGGCCAGCTTGGGGATTCATCCCGATCAACTAGCCTGGCTCACCCCTCCCCCGAAGGAGCGACTCATCCAGGCCCAACACCTGCTCGAATCTCTCGGCGCTCTGGAGGAGGGCCAGCTGACCCCGAGCGGCCAAGAGATGGCACGCCTTCCCCTTTCTCCACGCCAGGCCCGGGTTCTGCTCAGCTGCGCCGAAGCAGGGTTTGGCCGGGAAGGATGTCGACTAGCGGCCGCCCTGGAAAATCCGAGTTGGGGTCTGGACCCTTTGGAGGGCCAACCTGACCCCAGACTGGTGAGGCAACTACTCGCACTTCACGCTTTTGCCGACCGCGGCAGAGCCAGTCTTGGGATCTTGCGCCGCGCCCTCTTTGACGGATTCTGTGATCGCCTGGGACGAGTTCGCAAAGACACCGAACTGGCTCTGGCCGGCGGTGGAGCCGCCGAACTCCCGGCCCCCCAACCGAATGGCAGCCTGATGGTGGCCATCGAGTGCGAAGAGCGCCGCGCCGGTCGCCTCACCGTTCGCCAGGCCAGCCCGGTCGAGCCAGAGTGGGTTTGGGAGGCTCTCTTCGACCACCTCAGCGAGCACGAGCGCTGGGAGTGGGATCCCCAGGCTGAAAGGGTATGTCATTGGCAGGAGGTCCGTCTCGGCAAGCTAGTGCTCGAGGAGGAAAAAACCTGGGCCCAGCCCGGGCCAGAAACAGCCTCAGTGCTGATTCAGAATCTTCCCAAGAAGATTTTGAAAGATCCTCAACTCGAGACCTTTCTAACCCGACTCAAATTGGTTGCCGATAGCTTTCCGGAACTGGAGCTTCCTGATGCCCAACCAGAGAAACTTTTGGCTCAGGCTTGCCAGACGGCCACCAGCCTTAAGGAGGTCGACCTTCTTTCTCTCCTGGAAGGATTGCTGACCTATTCCCAGCGACAGTCCCTCGACCGACTCGCTCCGACCACCCTGAGTTTGCCTAGACGCAAGAAACGCGGCGCCCCCATTCACTACCGGCCCCACCAGCAACCTTACGTGGCTTCCAAGCTTCAAGATTTTCTGGGATTGAGCGAGACTCCGACCATTCTAGCCGGCCGCCTGCCCCTGGTGATTCACCTGCTGGCCCCCAATGGCCGGCCGGCTCAAGTCACTTCCGACCTGGCCGGCTTCTGGGCGGGGAGCTACCAAAAAGTCCGCAAAGATTTGCGGGGCCGCTACCCCAAACACGACTGGCCCGAAAAACCCGGGTAGCTAGACGTCTTCGGAGGGGGACTTCAGATCGAGCGAGAGGGCGTGGACGGGGCCGGCGAGTTCCTCGGCCAGGATGGAATGGACCAATCGATAGCGAGCCACCCGATTCTTGCCCTCAAAGTGAGCCGATACGATGGTGGCGTTGAAATGACTTTCCCCGGTCCCCGGCGAGCCGGAGTGGCCGGCATGGTGGTGACTGACGTTCTCAATGGCCAACCGCACCGGGTCGAGTTGCTGGTTCAATTTCGCTTCCATAATTTGCTGGACACTCATAAAACGGCTTTACGGCCGAGGGACCACTGACCCCTGCTGCGAAGACAAGTGAGGGCGGGGTCTGCGAACCAGCCAAATGTATGATACCATCAAAAACGTGAATAGCCGGTCGCGAGGATTGACCATCGGAGAGCTTCTGATCGCCAGCGCTCTTCTCGGTCTTCTTATTGTGACCATCATGGTGATGTTCGGTCAGATGATGGCGGCCAGCACCAAGAACACCCTGCTGGCCACGGGCTCCTATTTTGCCGAGGGTGTACTCGAAAAAACCATCGCTGAGGGAATCGAGGATGAAGCCGCCACTTTCGCCCAATACCGTATTGGCAAAATCTACAATCAGGACATCACCACCACCGATCCGGCCAGTAAAACCAAGTTTATTTATAGAGTGACGGCCTATTTTCTGGACTCGCCTGCCTCCTTCGGAGACCCTCCCCTGACTCCACCCGGCGAACGCTGGTATATCGAGGTGGATGTAGCCTGGTGGCAGGGACAAGACTCGGTTGACGCCGTCGAAGCCAAAGCCGGATATGGCAAGCTCAATCTCAAACGGGGAAGAGTCCCGCACCACCGAAGTCCGCTCTCGAGTCAACAACCAGATCACCGGCCATGCCGCCTGGGCCAAGAGCTACGGAACCAGCTTACAAAACTATCTTTCCAACCCTGAGCCTATCGTCCCCGACATGTTCTACCAAGGCCTGCTCTACGCCGGTTCGGGAGGCCTGACGTTCAACGGAGCCGGCCGGAGCGTTCGCATCGAAGGGGCCATTATGAGCCAGGGGGACACCAACATCACTGCCGACCAACTAGAATTGGTTTACGACCGAAACATCTTGGATTCGCTCTTCCAGGTCGGAGGCACCGCCAACCTGGAGCAGATTTTCTTCTATATGAATTAAAGGTCGCGCAAGGAAGTCACGCGCCGGAGCAGAAGGCCCGTCCCCATGGGGTCTCATTCCTAATGACTTGGGCGCTTTCCATTCAGGGCCTGAGAAAGACATACGGTGGGAACGTCGAGGCTCTTAAAGGGGTCGACCTCAAGGTCGAAGAGGGAGATTTCTTCGCCCTTTTAGGGCCCAACGGCGCCGGCAAGTCCACTCTGATAGGCATCCTCACCGGTCTGGTCACCAAAACCGGCGGGTCGGTCGAAGTGTTCGGACACGATCTCGACCGCGATCCAGGCAGAGTCAAGTCGTGCCTGGGAGTGGTGCCCCAGGAATTTAACTTCAACGTCTTTGAATCGGTCAAAAACACCGTCATTTATCAAGCTGGCTACTACGGAATCGAGAGGGCTCAGGCCGAACCCAAAGCTGAGAATCTACTCAAAAACCTCGACCTTTGGGAAAAACGAGATGAGCCGGGTCGAAATCTCTCGGGCGGAATGAAGCGTCGCCTGATGCTGGCTCGGGCCTTGATCAACCAACCCAGGATGCTGATCCTAGACGAGCCCACGGCTGGGCTTGACATTGAGCTCCGTCGCTCTTTATGGGACTTCTTGATCGAACTCAACCGGAGTGGAACCACGATTATTCTGACCACCCACTACCTCGAGGAAGCGGAGCACCTCTGCCGCAACGTCGCTATTATCGATCACGGCGAGTTGTTGGAACTCCAACCGATCGCTGAGCTGCTCAAGCGACTCGAAACCCAAACTTTTATTTTTGAACTCGAGCGAGGCATCGACTCCCTCCCCGACGTGACTGGCTTCGAAGCCGAACTCCTCGACCCCGAGAAACTTGAGGTCCGTCTCCCCAAAGAGACTCGCCTCAATCAGGTTTTTGAACAGTTGGCCGGAGTGCCGATCTCGGGGATGCGCAACAAATCAAACCGACTGGAGGAGCTTTTCGTGCGACTGGTCGGGAAGGCGTCATGACGAGTCATCAGAAATGGATCGCTTTCGCCACTATTGTGCGCAAAGAGATCGTCCGTTTCATGAGGATCTGGACCCAGACGATCCTGCCGCCGGCCATCACCATGGGGATCTACTTCATCGTTTTCGGGAGGTTCCTGGGCGATCGAATCGACGACTTTGGTGACTTCAGCTATATTGAATTCATCGTACCTGGCCTAATCATGATGTCCACCATTACCAACTCTTTCTCCAACGTGGCCAGCTCCTTTTTCTCTTCCAAGTTCCAACGGTCGGTGGAGGAGCTGCTGGTCAGTCCCGTCCCCAACTGGTTGATCGTGGGGGCCTACGTCGTAGGTGGAGCGGCCCGAGGGCTGGTCGTCGGAGTGGTGGTGCTGATGGTGAGCCTGGCCTTCACCAAAATGAGTATTCACTCGCTTTTGATCGTTTTAGCCTTTTTGGTCTTGACCGCTTTGATGTTCGCCACGGCCGGCTTTGCCAACGGAATGCTAGCCCGCAAGTTTGACGATATCGCCATCGTTCCCACCTTCGTTCTGACCCCGCTCACCTACTTTGGGGGAGTCTTTTACCAGCTCTCTCTGCTGCCGGAGGTTTGGCAGAAAGTCTCGCTCCTCAACCCCATTCTCTACATGGTCAATGGACTACGTTTCGGCTTCTTGGGCGTCTCCGACGTACCAGTCGCCACCGGCCTGGCCATCCTGATCGTCTTTCAGGTAGGTCTGTTCGGGCTGAATCTCTACCTGATGAACAAAGGCGTCGGCCTCAAGTCCTAACAGCGCGACCAGCAGGCCACGGATGGTTGATAGGAGTTCATCGGGTGGTTACGAAGCCCCGGTCATGGCTGAAGAAACGACCACCCAAACCCCTCCCGACCTGAACCCTCTTGGGCACATGCTGGAAGATTACCAGAACTGGGTCAATGACCATTCCGAGGGAGAAATCTCGGTCGACTACGACGACGATGACGATAGCTTCCGGGTGGTCCGGCAGGGCCGTAACCCCGTGGTCGTCTACTCCTCTGAGATCGACCACCAATTCTACCACGAAGGTCAGGCGGTTTTCATTGAGGCTGAGGTAGGACCCCCAAACGAAGCTCTCAACCTGGCCGATGTCATGCGATTCTCGGGCGACGAACTGGTGCTTTCTCGCATCAGTCTGAGCGAACGCGGAGAAGACAACTACGTCTTGGTGGTCGAGGCGGCGCTGCCGACCTCTCTGGTGGAGTTCACGCTGCTCGATCTCCTGATCCGGGAGGTGGCCACCATTTCTAACGACATCCGTAAACAACTGGTGCCGGCCGCAGATGAGCCAACCGACCAGGGTGCCGACTCCGACAGCGACCAGGAACCTGAAGAGAGCGAAGACCACTCAGAACCCTGATTCTCTCACCTCGGCTGACAGAAGACTCAACTTTCTTGAAAATCCACTGGGTCGATGTCTACCGTCCCTAAACCTAGAAGACTTCTTTGAACCAATCCTTCCAGAAGCTCCAAGGGCTATGGTCTCGCTCCTCGCGGACTCGGCTGGTATGGCGCAAAAGCTGGAGGAGCCCGGGGAAAAGAGAGCGGGTCGCCACCGGTCCGAGAGGCTCAAGAGTGGCGGCCACCTCCTCCAACTGAGAGCGAACAAAGGAAGCGGACGGGCTCCGTTCGGTCGGCTTGAGCTTCAAGCACCCCTCCAGACACTCATCCAGCAGAGGGGGGACCTTATCGATGCGACTCGAGAGCTTGGGAAACTGAAAATTAAAGCTCTGAGGGTCATCGAGAGTCAACAGATGAAACAGTGTCGTGCCGATAGCGTAGACATCAGACTTCTGAGTGCTCTGACCGCGACCATACTGCTCGGGAGAACAAAACCCAGGGGTGCCTAACTCCTGGGTGTCTTTCTTCTTCTCGGGGTCGAAGTGACGAGCGATCCCAAAGTCGATTAGAATCACTTTCCCCTCAGCCGAGAGCATCAAGTTCGATGGTTTGAGGTCTCGAAACACGACCGGTGGCTCACCCTGGTGCAGGTATTCCAAAACGTGGCTGACCTGAAGCATAATCGGCACCGCTTCCTGAAGCAGTAGGGGCCGGGCGATGGCCTCTAGCACCTCATCGAGGGGACGACCGGGCACGAACTCCATAACGAAACAGCGGCTGCCGCCAGCATCCTCAAAGATATCGACAACTCGGGGAATACCGGGATGGTTGAGGGTCGCCTGAAGCTCAGCTTCCCGCTCGAAGAGGGTGATCGCCGTCTCTTTTTCACTCTCCAGGACGATGCCGATATCGAGTTCTTTGAGGGCCCACTCCGCCTCCAACTGCTGGTCGAAAACGAGATAGACCGCACCCATCGCTCCCGCTCCCAAGCAGTGCTGAATTCGATAGCGTTGGTGGAGGACTTCGCCAGGCTGCCGGTGGCTCACCAACCAGGATTCGGGACCGGTCGACTATTCCTTCCAAACCACGAGTTCGAGCCTGGTTCGCTGGTCAGGAAGGCTCTCGACCAACAGCTCGAGGTAGTCGGGATTGTAGGTAAAATCGACTTCGGTCGCTCCTGTTATGGTCAGGTCACCGTTGCGAGCCACCAAAGCGCCTTCAATCCGGAGCCTCTGAGCGTTTGAATTGAAACGGAAGTTGTCTCGGGCGTAGACCAACCCGTTGAAGAAGAGGTCCGAGCCTCCGCCTGCAGGACTTTCTAGCTCGATATCGCGGGCAGCGAAAAGAGAAAGCCCCATCTGGTTGGGATCGGTGTTGGCCTCTCCCACCTGGAGGCGTGCGGAGCCCGTCTCGGAAATCACCACTCCCACTCCTCTCACCCAACCCTGGATGGTAACGTCGCCGGTCGCTTTGAGTTGACCGGACTGGGCTCCTTGTCCGAGCTTGACCTCGGGAAGGTCGCCGTCAGAGAGCACTTCGAAACTCCCATTCACATCGATCTGACCGTCCCCCAGAATCTCTAGCATAGGAGTCGTGGTGGCCGTATCCAGGCGTGCCCTCATCAGGCTGGTGCCACCATCCAGGAAGAACTCGTCGTTGGCCTCCACATGAGCCGTTCCCCCCAGACTGAAGGAGACGTTCTGAGTCGTCCCCAAGGAAGCGAGCGAGCTAGCGCTATACCAGTAATCCTGAACCCCACCATCCTCTCGAAGAAGGACAGGAATGTTGGCTGTGCGAGTGACCCAACCATATTCCGGATTACCGAGCATATCGGTCCCGGTTTGCTCGTAGGATTCGTAAGTGATCCCGGTTTGAGTAAAGCGATAGCTTCCGGGTTGAATGGTCGAGGTATTGGCGGGAGCGGTCAGGTCGGAAAGTTGAAGATCGTGGATACTGCGCCCAGGCGCCGAGTTGGGACGAAAAAGGCCTCCGGTGGCGGTGATGGCGTCCTGCATGACCGAACCGCTAGTGACAGACTGATAGATCCCGCCTCCCAAATTAAAGCCGATATCGTTGCGCGACCACAGGATGCCACGGTCAGAGCCGGTCTCACCCAGGGAGTTGGCTAGCCCTACAAAGTCAAGATCGTGATAGCTGGGAGAGCGGATGTCGCCCTGAGCCCGAACGACGTTACGGTAGGGGTCTTTGCTCCCTACCACCCATTGGATAGCCCCGATCACCATATCGCCGCCGGTAACCGCCGAACCGTCGTAGAGGGGAGCCACTCGAACCTGGGCTTCAATTTCGCGCGCGGCCGGCCCGACTCGGGTGCGAATCAGGAACATCGCCGTTTTCGAGCCGGCCAAATCATTGGTGATGTCGACCTCAAACTCGGCTTTCAAACCAGGAATCTCACCCTCGATCCGTCTGGTTCCCCCGTTCTCTTGAACATCGATATAGCCGGCGGTCTCTAGGTCAACCTGGTCGGCCGAAAAAGGTGAGGCCGCCCAGGTCTGATCATTTTCGAGTCGGTAGAGACAATATTCATAAACCGAACGGGCAGCCCGGCTGGCCATTTCCCGGTCTTCGGTCGCGTTGATCAAGCTGAAATGACCTCGGTTGGCCTGGATAAACCCGCCCAACAACAACAACAGCAGGGTCGTCACCATGAAGACCAGAGGAAGAGCTAAAGCACGACGAGTCGACATCCTAGTAGGAGCATACCAGAGGATCACAGTTCCGGAAAGGTGTTTCGAGCTTTGAGAAGGAGGACTGCCTCAAGAGCCTCATCGACCACTCCCGCGCCGCCCGCTCGTTTCAAGCCCTGCTCCCTAAAAAGAGCCCTGATGTCCAGCGAAACCGACCCCACCGGCTCCACTCGAAAGTCGACCAAAGCCTGACTGAGCACTTGGGTCGAAGCTACCGAGGCGTTCAAGTCGGGAAGGTTGTTAAGATTGCTGCCCAAAGCGAAATAAGGAAACACTCCCGAAACGGCTCCTGCCTGGATTTCCTGGCGAATCAGCCTGGCCCGGTCCTGGTCGTTGGTAGCGTAATAGACTATGTAGCGGTCCCATTGAGGAAGGCCCAAGGCAGGATCGAAACGAGCTGGCTGATTCCAGTCGGAAAGTCCCAAGAAAGCGACTGCATCCCGCCGTACCGTTTGACCCTGGGAGGTGGTAAAGGAACGCGCCTGACGAGTGAACGACAGGGCGTGCGTCAAACTGACGTCGCGCTTCACCTTCAGGCTGAAACGCTGGACCTCACTCTGTAAACCTTGGCGCAGAGCGGCGTGGGAAACGCTGGCGGAGCCCGTCTGGAAGAGCCAAAAAAGACCCCCTACAGCGAATCCAAAGAGGACCAGAACGACTATCGCTTCGAGAAGAGAAAAACCGCGTCGGGTCATCGTTCGACATAGACTGACTGGCCGGTGGTGGTGAACAATCGTCCTATCCCTTCTCGGTTCGGGGAGCCGCCCGTTTGCCACCAAGCCACCTCCACCTCGACGAAGTAAAGCTCACGGGAGGTGCCGGTAATCCCGGTATCTCTCTTTAAAAGAGCCGGAGTTAAAGAGTAGACAAAGGTGGTCTGAGTCGCCTGGTCCTGGGTGGTGATGGCCGCGCCACCAGCATAGAGACCGCTCCCGACTCCCCAGTCAGGGGGCCCTGACCGCACGGCCCGATCGAGCACTCGTTGAGCAAACAGTCGCCCGGCCGTCAGGTCGGAGTTCTTGGCTGACGAGGAAAGAAGTTGAGAAAAAAGCCCGATCAGAGTGAGCCCGATAGCAGCCAGCAGGCCAATCGCAACGACCAGCTCCGCCAAAGTCAGACCTTTAAACCCCACGCCCATCTTGGGCTATTCGCTCAAGCTGAGTTAGGGGCCTGTGACTCCCCTGTTGAACCGCTCTGCTGAACGCTCGACCACTTCATTCGGAGCTTGCCATTGGGGCCAGTTTCCCACTCGACTTGGGGAGGCGGCTTCCTGGGAGCTCGAGGAGCCGGGGGGAATGCGGGCTTAGGTTTGGGGACGGGACAGGTTTTGATATCGGGTCGGGTTGGGAGAGTCTCCTCGGGCTTAGGCTTGGGCGACTCTCGAAAAATCCGGCCAAATTTATCACCCAGTTGTTTGGCCCGACTCTTGATCGCTTTGCCAACACTCTTGAGGGTGTCCCAGTTGGTGTAGGTAAATTTGGCCGCTGCCAAGCTGCCCTGGATAGCCAGGAACGGGACTGTCCCCACTCCTGCCATAATGGCGAAAGAGGCAGCACCCATACCACACTCCAACAAGCCGACGATGCGGTCGACTCGGTTATTTTGCTCGATTCCCCTCTTGAGCTTGAGAATTCCAGAGGCACAGCTCAGAATACCGTGGCCGTAGCCGAGGCTGTGGGCTCCGTAGGCTACAGGTCCGGCCAGACTCCCTAAATCCCAACTGGCCATGGCCAGACCGCCAATAAAGAGTCCGCGGGAAACTTCCCCGGAACCGCTGAGGACTCGCGACAGGTCCCGGTCCTGAGCACCGGTATAGATGTCCCTCAAACCAGCCACGGAGAGCCCGGCCATCCCGGCCAGACCGGTCAGACCTGCCGTCACCTGAACCGTCGTAATCAGACCTTCCACGAAGGCAAACTGGAGTAGGTTGGGTACATAGCGATAGGCCGTGGGCAACTTGGACAGCCCGTGAAAAAAATAGCCACCGGTCCGAGAAACTTCCCCCCAGAGGTCGCACCCCCTACCCTCTTTTTTCTCGTCGGTGGGCCCTTCCACGCAGTCCTGCGCACACGGTGTCTCACCGCCGGGCGCGCTCTTTAAAGCGTTCCCGGCCCGTGGTGTGAAGCCAACCTTCATGCCACCTATCCTAGATTTCCACGGTTAAAAGAACCTGAAAGGGAATTCGTTAAAGTCTCAACACAGAAAGTTAACTTCGCGTTTACAAACTCGTTACAAGCTGGGCTCCCAGAAAGACCTCGTTCGTCAGAAAAATATGCGATACTGTTCCTATGGCAGCAGTTCAATTACCAAATCAAAATTTCGCAACTTCCCCTCTGGTTCAGAGGCCTCTCGGTCCACCGCCGGGCCCCGCCGGTGGTGGTCAAAACTTGATGACGACGATACTGGCTCTGGTCGTAGAGGTTCTGAAGGTGATGAATCAGACCCACTCCGGTTTCAATAGCTTCGCCGGGGGCCAGCAGGCTCCCCAACAACACCCGACGGCCTTTCAACAGCCGATGGCCTTTCAACAGCCGGTCGGCATGCCCGTTCAACAGGGTTTCGCACCCGTCCAGCAGACTGGGTTCGGACAACCGGTCGCCTTTGGGCAGCCTCAGTTCGCCCAGCCCCAGCCGATGGGCTTTGCTCAACCGCAGCCGGTAGCCTTCGCGCAGCCACAGCCTGTGATGTTCGCTCAGCCCCAACAGATGGGCTTTGCCCAGCCCCAGCCGGTGGCCTTCGCCCAACCTCAGCCTGTGATGTTCGCTCAGCCCCAACAGATGGGCTTTGCTCAGCCCCAGCCGGTAGTCTTCGCCCAACCCCAGCCTGTGATGTTCGCTCAGCCCCAACAGGTGGCTTTCGCGCAGCCGCAGCCTCGGCCGATGGTAGCTTTCGGGCCACCAGGAGTCGGTATGAGTCAAATGGCGATGGCCCCTATCGGCTTCAACGGCTCCAACGTTCCGTTTGGCCCCGCCCCCACCGGACTTGGTGGCTCCACCATCGGATTTGGTGGAGTGCCCGGATTCGCTGGTCCTCCGGTCGGCGCCGGACAGATGCCGATCTTCGGGCAGCCTCGCATCCCGGGAGCCCCTCAGCCCTCGCCCTTCGGGGGAACCTTGATGGGCTGGGGCAGCAACACCTCTTTCCTTCTAGGCGGCTCGTCGATGACCGGTTTCGGCACCAACCCTTTCCTGCTGGTGGGAGGTCACCCGCCGGAAATGGGGATCGGCGGAACGTCGATTCGCCAAAACCAATTCGGAGCGGCCCCGGTCGGCTTCGGCGGTCCTTCGCTAGCCGGTGTGGCTGGCGGGTTCGGGGGAGGTTTCGGAGGCGGCTTTGGTGGGTTTGGCGGCTTCGGCAGCCCTCCAGGCTTCATGCCCCCGTTCTTCTAAACGCACCCACAGGAAAAGCCCGGCCTTTAGACGGTCGGGCTTTTTTGTTTTTGCTTGGCCATCCAGCTCAGTGCATAATCGTAGTCAGACTCATCATCGACGTCGAGTGTTAGAGCCGGGTGAGTCTTGAGCACCACACGGCTTTCCACCTCGAAAATCTGGCTGAACTTTTGCTCGAGTCGAAAGAGCGAAAGAGTCCCCAAGATTCGCCCTAACAGAAAGCCCGGTCCGAACTGGAGGGCGATCTTGAGAGTATTCTTGCGGGAGCCGAACAGAGCGTTGAAATGGTCGACTCGCTTCAGAATCAGACCCGGTCGAACCATCCCGAAACCGGAGCCCGTGTAGCGGCCCTCCCTCACCGGGACGTAACGACGCGGATAGGCTGGAAAGAATCGCTCCATTTCTTCTCTCTCAGTGACTCCGTAGTTGAAGTCTAATCCAGGGTCGCATTGATCGAGAAAGTCCTCGATGTTGGCTCGGGCCGCGAAAGGCAGGTCACAAACGCCCATCAGGCAGGGCTGGTCTGGGGGCAACTCATAAAGTCCCGCCAACAGATTGGCTCCTCCTCGGCCCTGGTCTGGTAACCATTCGACCTCAAGGTGAGTCAGCCGTCTCTGGACCTCATCAGGAGCCGTCACCAACACTCGCTCCACTCGTTGGGAGGCTCTCAAACAGCTCACGACCGACTCCAAACTGGTCAGTCCCCCAAACTCGACCAGAGCCTCATAAGACTGACCGGTCTTCAAGCGCAGACCCGTTTTGAGGGGGCCGCCGGCGGCGAGAACCGCATTCACACTGTAAGGCATTCTAGGAAACTCCGTGTCCAGAGGGAAGAAGTTCTCGGTGTTTGGATTCTTACGGCTCAAATCCTGCGGACTGGAACCCGAAGAGAAAGGCCTCTACCGAGCAGACTTCTGCTCGGTCTGTCACTCAATGCGACAATTTGGTGGCCTGAGCGCCTCGCTTCTCACCAACTACGACATCACTGTCTGGTTCAGTGTCGCCGCCGCCCTCGATAGCCCCAAGACTGAACAAACCCAACCACGCCCCTGCACGGCTCTCCCTTTTCGAAAGGTCGGGGTCACTCCCGTCTCGGTGAGACTGGGTCAAACCATGGCCGCCCTGAACCTGGCTCTGGTTGAGGCCAAACTTGAGGACAGTCTGGCCGACGGAGAAACCCGAATGGCAGGGTTGGGCTTGAAGGCCCTTGGGGCGCGCCGAGAAAAGGCCCACGCCTTTCTCAAGCAGATCGATTTTCCACTTGAGGACCTGGTAGAACTCAACGCTCGCCAACAGCAACTGGAGTCCCGCCAACAGGTCACCCTATGGGAACTAGCAGAACCCACGCGGAAGTTGACCTCAAGCAGCTTTGGCTTCATCGCCAAGCTTTCTAACAGACCCGAACTCACGTCCACTCTTGCCCAGTTCGGGGGTCATCTGGGCAGCTTCGTCTATCTGTGGGACGCCCTGGAAGATGTTGAGCAAGACTTTAAGAGTGAGAGGTTCAACGCTCTTTTGAGAGCTTTGGGGAGGGATTGGTCCCCCAGCGTAGTGCGAGCGGTTCTCGAGCATCACCTCAAGGCCATGGAGAAAGCCAGCGAGGCTCTTCCCCTGGGACTCCGCTCCGGGCTGATCACCCAACTGATTGCCAGTCTCCGTCACAAAATCCAGCGACATCCTCGTTTGCTCCCCTCCCGGAAAGTCGACCCGATGTTGGGCCGGCAGGCTCTAGCCCAGGCTGGCTATGTGGCGGTTCAGGATTGTGACGACTGTTGCTGCCCCTGCGATGTCTGCGACTGCGGTGACGCCGGGGGGTGCTGTGATTGCAACTGCTGCGGCGGTGGAGGGGGAGGCGATTGTTGCGACGTCAGTTGCTGCGGAGGAGGTGAGCGGGACTGCTGCCATTTCGACTGCTGTAACGGGTTCACAGGCTGCTGTGATTGTGACGACTGCTGTTGTTGTTGCTGCGGAGGAGATGACCTCCGAAGCTACAACCGGCGGACCTATTACGACCACGACACCAGCTGTTGCTTTTTCAACAGCGGACCAGAACCGGACTATCGCGCCCGAGCAACCTCCCAACCGCCCCAACCAGCACCCAAAAAGAAAAGCTGGACCCAGAATCTGGCTAAAAACTTCGGCCTGGGCCCACGGATCAAGGGAGACGGCGCGACCTGCCCAGGCTGTGGCAATCGCATGAAACTTCTCGACATAGCTGGCATCGAAATCGACGAGTGCCGCCATTGCGGTGGAGTATGGCTAGACGACTCCGAACTCGACCAGTTCAGCGGTTTGGAGACGATCCCCGAGCGCCTCCTCAGAGTGGAGGCGGCAGCTGACTTCATCCGGGCCCTGCCTGAGGGTCAACGGATGTGCCCGCGATGTCGCACTTCTCTCGACCTGCTCGACTTCGAGTCGCTGAGGATCGATGTTTGCCGCTCCTGTCGAGGAACCTACCTGGACAATGGAGAGCTAGCCCAAATGCTGACCAAAGCTACCGGTCAGTCCCCTCCTCCTTCACCCCAAAAATGCCGTTACTGCCAATCTTCCAACGAAGCCGCCGAGAGTCACTGCCAAAGCTGCGGAGCGCCCCTCTAAAGACTATTTCTTGGCGTCGGCTTTGAGGGGAAGGGCGGCGTGGCGGATCTCGACCACTTCACCGTCTTTGAGTATGATCTCTTTGCCATAAGTCTGAAAAAAATTATCGCCCACTTTAACCTCAAGCTGACTCTGAATGGTGGTGTAGTGGACCTCGGTTTCCTCAGGCAGATCCTGGAACTGCTGAAACTGAACCTCGAGACCCTGGCGCATCTGCTGGAGCCTATTGATCTCAGTCTGGATCTGCTGACTCTGGATGGCGTTATGGACTGAGGCACCGGTGCTGGCGTTAGCGCTCATCTCTCCCAGGCGCTGGAGTTCCTCGTCGATCTTATCGACCTGGACCTCGAGTTCGTCAAGATACTTCTTGCGAAAGTCTGGGGTCACCAGCATCTTGATGTTGACCGGTTCCGTCAACACGATGGAACTGAGATTCTCGCCTTTTGCCATGATCACTCCAGAGGTCTGTTTGATGCGGCGTTCTCCCAGACGGAGGCGAAACCCTCCGGGCTCTCAAGGAACCGACTGGTCGAGCCCGAACAGATCCCCATGAAACCTTCGTTTCAAGCTATGTTCGGGGGCGGGGGCCAGGCGGCCAAGCTGGAGAGCCACCTCTCCCGACTCCTGCAAGAAGAAAAATTCCTCGACGTGTTGGAAGAGTTAGAAACTGCTGGCATCCGACTCACGATCGAAGGAGATTCGTTCCGCCACCAAGCGCCCGAAGGAGTTCTGAGCGAGGGCCTCTTGAGTCGATTACGCCAGTCAAACCGGCAAATGCTGGTGGTCTTAAGATTAGCTGCTCTGGCTGTCAACGACACCGGGTCCACTCGGCTCCATCGGGCCGTGGTGTGCCAAGACTATCACGAGGTGGAGCGCCTGGTCACCAATGGGGCCCGAGTCAACTACCGCAACCGCTATGGCCAATCCCCTTTCTGGTTGGCTGTAGCCACGGGCGACGAGAGGCTAGTGGAAATCCTGGCTTTGGCCGGGGGGGACCCCAACGTCGCCGACTTGGACGGACGGACCTGCCTCCACAAAGCTGTCACCGAAGGCTACGAGAGAATCGCACGCTTTCTCCTGCTCAACGGAGCCGAGGTCAACCGGGGTGACTTTTTCGCCCACACCCCTCTATGCTTGGCCATCGCTCAAGAAAATGGCGGCCTGGCTCAACTCTTGAACGAGCACGGCGCGACCATCAGTGATGAGGAGAACTTCACTCAGAAAGAGCGGGATTTCCTTCAACTCGTCTTACGCCTGCTCAACAACTTCAGTCCCGAGTTGCGGGAGCATTCGCTTCGGGTGGCAGATGTTGCTCGCTTTCTGGCTCTCCATCTAGGGGCTGATGAAGTCGAGGCCAAGACCGTGCGCCTGGGCGGGATGCTTCACGATGTAGGCAAGGTCAGTCTGCCCGACAACATCTTCGATCAAGCCGACGAGGAGGTCACCGAAGAGGATGGTGAACTGCTGGAGAGTCATCCTGAAGATGGATACAACGCTCTTTCGGGCGAAGAATATCAGGTCCGCTGGGACTTTCGACCCATCATTTTGCACCATCACGAGCGCTGGGACGGGGAAGGCTACCCCCACGGTCTCAAGGGTGAAGACTTGCCGCTGGGGCCTCAGTTGGTCGGCCTGGCCGACTACTACGACCATCTTGTGACCCACCGTGAGCACGATCCCGCTGTTCCCCCCGAGGAGGCCATCGAACATCTTCAGGAATTGGCCGGAGCCCATTTCGCACCCGGTCTTCCGGCCATTTTGTCCGAAGTGGCGGAAGACATTCTGGTCTACTCCCCTGGTTCAGAGAGGGTGTAGCCAGAACTCGTCGTAACCCTCCAGGTGTCCAGTCCAACCCATCTTCAACTCAGAGTGTCAGCCGGGCCCGGCCTGGGGACGATTTACCCTCTGGCCGGAGAATCTCTCCGTCTGGGCAGAACCGACCAACCGAAAAGTGGCTTTGAAGGCTGGCTTTTTCTGGACGACAACTCTGTTTCGCGCTTCCATGCCGAACTGGTGTGGGACGAAGGAGAGAACTCCTACATTCTTTTTCACCGCTCCCAAACCAACCCGACCTGGGTCAATCAGGAGCAAGTTCATCAGCACCGTCTTCAGATAGGCGACCAGGTCAAGTTAGGCAACGTTTCCCTGGTGGTGGAAATGGTCCCCTCCCTGCCCAGCCGTGAAACCACCCACATGGTCAATCAAGGCGAAACCGACTTCGTGTTGGTTGACAGTCGCTCCGAAGAGACCCGTCCCCTAAACCGGCCGACGACCATCCTCCAGCTCGATTGCGCTGTCGCCTTCCAATGGATGGAACACGAACACAGCTTTCAGATGTCGCGAGCCGATCAGGAGTCAGCCGACATCTTCCTGACCCGAAAGATGGATGGGGCCACCTGGAGCACCGAGCTTCGTCTAGATGGATCGGTCATCGTGAGAGCCGGGGACATTATTAGAGTCGGCTCCAGTCGATTCATCATGACTCGAGCCCAATAATTTTTACATCATCGCAAACTGACCAGTGAGGTCTGCGGGTTAGGCTCGCCATTGATGATACAGAGCAGAATGTTGCCGGTTATCGTGGGCCTCCCCGATGACTGCGAAAGAGCCACTACCACCAAACGGTGCAGCGAAGAGATGTGCCTGGTTCCCCAGGAAGACCTTGACCTGATCAACGGCTTCGTGGTGGATGTGCCCGAAGACCGCCTCGACGAGTTCCGCTCCCTCCTCCCCGAGGATGCCGCCATCAGAGTCGACACCCCCATTCGTTACATTCAACCTGAAGACTCTGAATTTAGCGAACGCACCGCCCCAGCCCCTGAAGAAACCCCTTACATCTCAAGACCCACCCGCCTGAACGAGTTATGGGCCGAGGGGATCGACGGTCGCGGCGTCACGGTGGCCGTGATCGATTCCGGTATCCATCCCCATCCAGATTTTCAGGACCGGATCAAAGCTTTTCAGGACATGAACTCTCGTCACCACGACTCTCCCCACGACCCCCACGGTCACGGGACCAATGTGGCAGGCGTGCTGGGAGGTAACGGACCTCAGGTTCGAGGCGTGGCTCCTGGTGTTGACCTGGTGGGTGTTCGCATTACCAACGCCCGGGAAGCCATCCGTGGACTGGAGTGGATCATCGACAACAAAGACCGGCTGTCCATCGATGCCGTCAATCTCTCCCTGGGAGACGACCCTCGCATCCCTTCGGCGCGAGACCCTTTCGCTCAGGCCACTCAAAAAGCGATCGACGCCGGCCTAGTCGTAGTGGCCGCGGCCGGCAATGAATGTCGCGGTCCCCGTTGCCCTGGCACCATCTCCACTCCTGGCACTCTGCCCGACGCCATCACCGTCGGCGCTCTCGACGACAAAGCCACACCCGACCATGACGATGATACCCTTTGGCGGTTCTCAAGTCATGGGCCCACCCATCCCGACGGCGATGAGAAGCCCGACCTGGTCGCTTCCGGAGTAGGCGTCTTTGGTCCGATCTCACCGGATTCCGAGCTGGACCGCTCCCAGTGGCCCCACTGGAGCCAATACCTCGCTCTCGACGGAACTTCGCAGGCCACTCCGATGGTCACCGGGGTGGTGGCGATGATGCTCCAGGCCAACCCTCAGCTGACCCATTTCGATATCAAGGAGCTCCTAAGACAGAGCGCGACTCCGTTGGAGGGTTCCGACCGAAACGCCCAGGGAGCCGGTCGCCTTAACCCGCTAGAAGCGGTCCGCCAAGCTCAGGCACTGACTTGAAGTGGAGCTGGTGTTCGACCAGTGGCCAGGCTTGCTGTTTGGCTTCAGCTTTGCTTGGATCGGCCTCGGCCTTTACTTCCGTCTGCGCCTCCAAGGTCAACTGAAGGCGGCCAGAAAATCGGCCCTGGAAGCCAGCGCCCGCGTGGTCAAAGGTCAAGCCGCCGAGCAGCTAGCCCCATTGGCCGCCGACTTTCCTTATTTACCGTCTGACAGTCGGTTTCTGGGAAGTCCTCTCGACTATCTAGTCTTCGATGGACTCTCGGAGGGAGAGCCGGTCGAGATCGTTTTCTTGGAAGTCAAGACCGGCGCGGCTAGACTCACAGCCCGAGAAAAGCGGGTGCGGGAAGCTGTCGAGCAGGGCCGTTGCCGCTGGGAAGAGCTCCGTCTGTGACCCCCCCTTTGCAAGGCCTTAAGGTGGTTGAACTAGCCACCATCCTGGCCGGTCCGGCCACTGGGATGTTCCTGGCCGAGCTAGGAGCCGAGGTGACCAAGATCGAGCCTCCTGAAGGGGACCCGACTCGAGGCTGGCGATTGGCTGGAGAGCAGACTGGTCCCGGACCTTGTGCTTAATTCAGCTCGGTCAACTGGGGCAAGCACTCTCGCCGACTGAATCTCAAGACCGAGCCGGGACAAAGGGAGCTAGAGAAACTGTTGAGCAAGGCCGACATCTGCCTGACCAACTTCCGCCCCGCTAGCGCTGTCCGTCTGGGACTCGATGCCGAGGAGCTCTGTCAGAAGTATCCTCGACTGATCGTGGGTTGGGTAACCGGTTTCGGGCCCGACCAGAACAGACCAGGATTTGACGATCTTGTTCAGGCCGAGAGCGGCTTTATCACGATGACCGGTCCGGCCCACGGTCCGCCCTGTCGACTGCCCGTGGCCCTGATAGACTTGATGACGGCCCACCAGCTGAAGGCGGGGTTGCTGCTCGCTCTTTTGGAACGGGGCCGCACCGGTCGGGGCAAAGTGGTAGAAGTCTCTTTATGGCGAAGCGCTCTAGCTGCTCTGGCCAACCAGGCCACCAGCGTCTTGATGGCCGGGCAAGAGCCGAAACCCTGCGGTACGGAGCATCCTAACCTGTTCCCCTACGGAACTCTTCTCCAGTGTTGTGACGGTCCCATTCTGGTGGCGGTGGGCACCGATCGCCAATTCCTCAATCTATGCCAGACTCTGGGAGAACCGGAGCTAGCTGAACTCTATCCCACCAACAGCGAGCGAAACGAGCATCGGGAGCTTTTGAGGGAGCGGCTGGCTCGTCTAACTCAAGAGAAGCCAGGTCAACCCCTCCTAGAGGAACTAGCGCGTCGGGGCGTGCCAGCTGGTCGACTCCAAACAGTAAGTCAAGCTCTCGAGTCGCCCGAAGCTCACCGCCTGCGTCTGGATGCGGGGGAGCAGGTCGGCCTTCGCTCGGTGGCTTTTGGAGGCTTTGCTCGCGCCCCGCTTACTCCCCCACCGTCGCTACTACCCCATTAGGATGCCCGGCCCGAGCTATCCGAGGAAAATCCGTCGTCTAACCAACCAGGTTCTGCCGCTTCGAGCCGCGCATAAGTGAATGTGCGGCTCGATGAATTCCTGCAGCAACAGATGGAGGGTGGCCAGCTGAATTCCAGCGGCCATTTTACCCTCGATCTCAGCCAAGCTCGGGACAAGCTTCAGCAGTATCGACTCCCGGCCCCCGAGTTTTACCTTCTAAAATTGGTTCAGTGCGCTTCTCGCCTGTCGGCCGAGCGGATCCGATTCCGACTCGGTCAGCGGGAAACGATGGTCACCTTTACCATCGAGGAGGACCCGAAATTCATCGATTTCAAAACCCTCCTAGATGCGCTGGCCGACCCGTATGAGCTCGACGATGGCCCGCTTCGACATCTCATCGTGGGCCTGGCGGCCAGCCTGACCCTCGACCCCGAGGAAGTGTGCTGGCTGGTTCGGTGGGGCTCGAAAGGGATGCGAGTGTCGATCGGGGAGCAGATCGTCACCGACACACTCGATTTTGACACCGCAGTCGAGCCTTCCACAGCCCGATGCACGTTTTACCTACGACGCCCCTGGACCTGGCGATTCTGGGAGCCGGCTCGCCTGAACGCCGAGGCTCTCCAACTGCTCAGTGACCGTTGCCGGTTTGCCAAGCTCAAAGTGGTGGTGGACGGTCGCAACCTCCAGGACGGATGGAACTACGAGCGGTTCGCCTTCCAAGCGACCTGGTTCAAGAGCTTCAGCCAGGCTTACCACCTGGTGGAACATTTCTATCTGACCGAGAGTGAGCCGTCTTTCAGCTTTCGTCGGCCCTTTCCCCACGCTTACGAGCAGAATGAAGAAGGGGACCAGATCTGGAAACCGGCGCTGTGGTGGAGGGACCACCATCAACTCCCCCTTAGCGACACCCGAGCCGTTTTGTGCAAAACCTACGGGATTGACCGAGAAGAGCTCCCACCGTCGAGATTAGAAGCCCGAATCGAGGTCAATCTCGCCCTGGCCCTACCGATCAACCTCGAAGGTCCCGGCTTCGTGGGCTTGGTGAAAGACTCGGTTCTGCTCGGCTTCAACGAGGCCGAGGTCGGCCTCCCCGGCTTGGTAGCTCTTCTTCCCTTTGACGGGCACAAGGTCGACCTCACCGACTTTCAGGTGATTCAAGATGAAGTCTATCAGACCAGCTTGGAAACGGTTCGGCGCCGAGGTCAGAAGCTTCTTCAAGAAGCCGTGAAGTATCAGCGTTACTTCAAGCCGATCGGCCACGACCTAAGCCCTGTTTTTAACCGCCAACAGTTTGTCATCCTACTGGAGCAGAAACTGCGCGCCATCCCCGGCGAGGCTTCGTGAGTTTCTTTTTCGACCGCCACACCTTCCCGTTTCTCAAACTGCTGGAGGACCATTATGAAGCCATCCTCGAGGAGGCCTCCAAGCTTCATCAAGAGCACCTGGTAGCCTATCCCCTCACCGATTTCTACAATCACGGTTGGTGGGTCTGTGGGCTTTATGCGGTGGAGTATCCGGGAATGAAGGCCGAGCAAGTCGAGCCGATGTTGGCTCGAAATCGAACCCTCTGCCCGGTGAGCACTCGAGTCGCTCAGCAACTGCCCGGCAATCAGATGGCCGGATTTTCTATCCTGGCCCCGGGCTGTGTGATGGACTCTCACACCCACGAGCACGGTTACCATATCGCTCACCTCGGCCTGGTGATCCCTGAGGGCTGCGGCATCGAGGTCGGGGGCGAGATTCGAGTGTGGAATCCCGGCCACTGTTTCGCTTTTGACGAGAAGATAGCCCACCACGCCTGGAACCACGGCAACCAGAGGAGGGTCGTCTTTCTGGCTGATTTCGATCCCCCAATTTGACGTTCTTGTGACGGCTTGTTTCTAAACTGTTAGCAACCAGTCAACAGGAGGATCTTCATCGCCATAACGTGAGCTACACCAGTGCCGATCACACCCAGACTCTCGTTCAGAACACCTGTGGGGGCTGGACCCTTTATGGCGATGTGGACGGTCTCGGACCTCACCCCAACCCTGGTCAGGAACTTCTCGAAGGATTCATGTTTGGTCTTGGTCTGAGTGTTGGAGTTTGTGCTATCCACGGCTGCTAAAGCGCTGGGTTACATTTCTGTTAAGAATCTTACCATTTCACATTTTATTACCTCGATCGCTTAGAGTGAGGCCATGGCAGAGGTTCGCAACGGCTTTAGTGTCGTCCAACGAAAGTTTCTCGAAGGTCTCAAGTTCGGCAACAGAAAGAACCAACGGCTCTTCAACGAGGTCCTCAAGACGGCCGATCGCAGCGACCCGGATCGCACTCTCTTTAGTGGGCGCCGGGGTCCTGCTGGCAAGATACAACGATGCCACCAACCAGAAAGCCGAGCGCCAGACGAGAATCGGCCGAATCGGCCTCTACGCCATGGCCGGAGGGGTGGTCGCGATGGGAGTGGCCGCCATCCCCACCGTCCTGGGAGCCCGTTTCGGGCCAAGCGCCCTGGTCGACGCTCACCTCACCCGGCGCCACGCCGAAAAAGCCAGAAACGTTTTCGTGAAAACCGAGTCGGTGGTTCTCGACCGCAAAGA
>CAYRFU010000006.1:42562-51519 GCA_964423525.1 uncultured Burkholderiales bacterium
TGTGAAGGCTCAGGATTGTCCCCTCTGCATTAGCCGACGCAGCTCGTTTTGCCGCCGAGTTGGCCACCGGCCCCAATCCGGGACAGCAGTCCCACTACCGAACCGAGGACTTTCACTTTGCCGGAGACCACGGGCCTGGAGCCAACACTCATGGCTCTCGAAACGACACTAACCCGGTCGACCTCGACCAGCCGATCCTGGGCGAAGCCACTTGGCGAGATTTTCAGACAGTGGGCGTCGAACTCGGCTGCAGCCCTGAGCAGGCCAAAAAAGCCTACCGAGCCAAGCTTCGTGGCCTCCACGACGGAGCCGGCCAGCAAGATGAAGAAAAGCAGGCTCGAATGAAGGAACTGAACGTCTCCTACGACCGGCTTCGAGACGCGATGGGCCCTAAGTAGGTCTTTCCAGCTGGACCAACTCATCGGGAAGAGCGGTGCGAACCACGGTGGTAGCCAGGGTGGTGGTGAAAAACTGGACCCCTGGAAGGCCTTCGCATAAATTGGCCAGGATGCGGGCCTGTAAATTGGGCTGAAGATGAAGGTCCACCTCATCGAGAAGCACCACGGCGTTGAGGTCGTCTCCCAGACGACCCGTTACCAGGGCCCAGCCGATCAGCTGAGCCACCCAGGCCACCACACCCCGAAGACCGTTGGACCATTGTTCGAACGGCAAACGGTCCACTCCGGCGCCAGTCACGACTAACCCCAGCAGGTCGTCCAGTTCAAATCCAATCCCCTCGACCGGCACCATCTTGGCCAACTGGGTCAAGAAAGGCTGAAAGGACTCTAAACCCAGGGTGAGCTTGAGGCGACGCAGCACCAGTTCGGTGTCGGCCAGACGCGGGTCCAAGCCCAGCAAAGAACCGCAACTCTCGAGCACGGAATAACGACTAGAAAGGGGAAGGCCTCCGGTAACCCGCGCCGCCCCCAGACCCACCACCAATAGATCAGGAACAGGGTCTTTATGGGTGACCACCAATTGGCCTCGCGCGTCCCGTGCCAGGTGAGTCTGAGAACTCACAACCTGGCCGTCTGGCCCCTCAAACTCCAACCCGATCACTCCCTGATCTCTATCGTAACCCAGTAAACCGGCCGCCGCCGGGGTGCGCAAAACCGAGCGGGTTTCCCCAAGAGGAGCCAAGCCGAGAGCGAGGGCGACCAGAGTCGTGGTTTTACCGGCGCCGTTGCTTCCCACGATCAAGGACAGGCTCCGGGGGTCCTCAGGAGCCTGATGCTCCAACAGGGGTAAGCGTCGAATCCCCTCCAGACGAAACGATTTTAGACGCCACAGGTCGTCTCGAAAAGCTTGGCGGCGGGCTTCTTCTTCCTGCTTTTGCTGGTCGCGAGCTTGCAGTTCAGCTTCCAGCTGCTGTTTTTGGTGACTGAGTTGAGTGAGTCGCTGTTGTAATTCGGGGGCCTGGCCCTCAGCTTGTTGGCGAAGCCGGCTCTCCTGGGCCAACTGCTCTTTGACCTCGGCCAGTTCTTGCTCTAGCTTCTGGCGCAAGGCCCGTTCCTCGGCTAGCATCTGCTCGAGGCTCTTCACCTGGTCGTGTAGAGCGGTGCCCTTTTCTTGCTCTTCGGCTAACTGCTGCTTGACCTCGGCCAATTCTTTCTCGAGTTGAGCCCGCAGCTCTCGTTCCTTAGCCAACTCCGCTATCAGCTGCTCTTTATCTTGCTCTTCGCGAGCCAGGCGCTCGGCTTCTTCGCGTTCGAGGCGCTCTCGCTCAAGCCGTTCTTGTTCTTCTTGCTCGGCCTTCTCGCGGGCCAGCCGCTCTTGCTCCTCGCGCTCCCGGCGCTCCTTTTCTTCCTCTTCGGCTTTCTCCCGCGCCAGTCGCTCTTCTTCTTCGCGGAGCTGGCGTTCCCGTTCGGCCCGCTCTTCGGCCGACATACGACGCATCTGGAGATGGCGGTGAACCCCTTTGCCCCACCGTCGAAACTCGAAAAAAACTTTCACCCAGTTGAGGTCCGAGAAGCTGCCCGAACCGGGATGATAAGTCCCCGAAAAAGTGGTCCAAGAGGGACTGGAAAGGACAAACTTGATCGAGTCATCGTCATCGACCGTGAGGACCACCTCAGCGCCGGTGGTGTGGCAACGGATGGCGCTGAGATCGACACCAGATTCTTGGAGAGCTTGACCGACGGCGTTGAGCTGACTTCGCTTGAGCAGGTTGCGCCCGCCGCTGGCGTCTTCGGCGCCTTTCCAGCTAGCCTGACCCTTGAGCTCCTCTCCCAACTCTTCGGCCCAGATATAAAGAAAGCCCGGAATGGAGTGCCACGAATCGACGACATAACTGGCCCGCACGAAGGCTTTGGAAGGAGAAAAGACGCCTCGCCACTCGACACCTGAGGTGTAGAAGGCGAAAAAGTAGCCGCTACCAGGGTCCCAGCAAACCTGGGTGTCGGCGGGTAGTCGACTGGGTGCCAACTCGCGCTGATAGAAAGGGAACTCTTGCATGCCCGTCCATTTCAGGTCAGCCGTGTTGTAGCCGACTCGCTCGAGAATTCTCTCGACTTCGGATTTCTGAAATGAACTCAGCATCTTCTAGGGTGTTCGTAGAAACGGAAGCCGGACCTGCTAGTCCTTACGGGCCCCCACCTCGCCGGCCACTCCCAGAGCATAGCGAAAAGCGACGGGTCCAATAATCTGGTTGATGGCCACGGCCGCCACGATAATCGTGGCCATCAAGTCACCCAGACTGGGAAATCCGTTACGGATCAAAACCGCGAATCCGAGCGTCACTCCAGCCTGGCCCAAAAACCCTAAGCCGGCATAGTTGCGAATCACGGTGGCCTCCCCAGCCAGATGGGCGCCCAACCAGGTCCCAAAATAAGTAAAGAAAAATCTCAGCACCACCAGCAAGACCGGGACCCAGCCCACCTTCAGGAGAGCCTGGATGTCCATGTCGGCCCCGGCCAGGGTGAAGAAAACCACGTAGACCGGCAGCGAATAGCGTTCTACGGCGTGGATGAACTCCTCTCCGTGGGGACTAAAGTTCTCCACCACGAAACCTGCGGTCATGCAGATCATCAACCCGTGAAGATGGACATGCTCGGCCAGATAAACGGCCAGAAAGGCTACCGCCAAGAGCACCAAAGGCAGCTCTTCGGCCAGGCTTTCCACAAACCAGATCACCAATCGGCCCAGCACCGCTCCTACCACGAGCGACCCTAAAATCTCCCACAAGATCTCCAGGGCGAGATGAGCGTCGGCCCCATGACCAGGCTCGATCAGAGCCTGCCCCACCGAGTAGGCGGCCGCGAAAAAGCCGATCACCACCAGGTCCTTAATGACCGTCACGCCCAGAGCGACCTGGGTCATCGGTCCGGCCGACTTCGACTCGTTGATGACGGCGATGGTGGTGGCTGGCGATTTGGCCACAGCTGTGCATCCGAGCAAGACCGAAGCAACCATCAAGCCGGTCCTGTCGAGGCCGTCAAGTCCAGGTAAAGAGCCGCCCAGCCAGTAGACCAGCAGTCCGACCCCCAGAAAGGTCACGACCGACTGAACCAAAGTGATCGAGAGAAGCCCCTTCCACCTTTGTTTAATCTCCGAGAGCTTGAGTTCCCCTCCCGCCGTGAAGGCGATCAGCCCGAGGGCGATATGATTGATCAGGGCCAACTCACTCAGAGCGGGCTCGGAGATGACCGTGAACTCGCCTACGAACTCTTTGAGGAAAGAGGGGCCCAGCACCACGCCGGTAATCATATAGCCGGTGATCATAGGCAGGTTGAAGCGAGGCAAGAACGACCCCACCAGATAGCTGACGATGAGGACCAGACCCAGCGCCATCGAAGCTTCGTCAGCCAGCTTCCCGACCTGACCCTCGCCGAACCAGCGACCCACCAGCACCAGACCTAGAGCCGCCAAGACTGGTAGAGCGGTCTTCATCGGTCCCCCTTCAGGGTCCGGAAGAGCAGATAGGGGCTGGCCAGCTCGTTGAGGATCACCGACAGATGAACCAGGTTGATAGCCCAGCTCTGGGCTGTGTTGCCGAATTCCCAGAGGTAGCTAACAATCATGGCGATGGCCAGCCCCCCCTGGGGTAATAAGCCCATCCCTACGTGAGGAGGGATCTCCCTCATAGGCTGAATGGGGGCCAGGAAAGCCTTCGAAGCGAAGTAGGTGCCCGCGATTTTCCCCACGGCCCGGGTCACCATATACAAGAGCAGCACGTCGAAGGCTCGAAAGCCGGGGAAGGGCCAATAGCATCCGGCCACCAGCAGGAACAAAACATAGACGGTGTGTTCTCGCCGGGCCAGACCGGAGTAGACTCGCTCACTGTGATGAGACACATTGGCGAAGGTAATACCGGCTACCGCATTGACAAAAAGAGGGGACAGTCCCAGGTAGGAAGCAAAGCCTGAAGTCAAGCCGACCATACCGAAAAAGGCCAGGGTGGAAGCCTCTGGGTCTCCCCCCTGGGCGGTGGTGACGACCTCATGGAGATGGTGGGTCAGCCAACCGGCGAACAGGCCCAACGCCACCTGAAAAACGAACCAAAGCAGGGTGGTCAGGGCAGCGCTCTCAAGCTGTTCGCCGTGATAGATCGAAAACAGCACACCCAAAGCGATCAGCCCGGGCAAGTCGTCTAGACTGGCACAGAAGCGAAGGAGTTCGTAGGTTGGACCCCGTCGGGGCAGCTCGGAGCGTAAAATGAACAGAGGGGCCGGCGCTGTGCCAGCGGCTGCCGAGGCCAGGATCAAAAGGGCCGCCACATCGGCTCGGCCCAGCCAGAAGAAAGCTATCCCCCCGAAGGCCAGGGCCACGAAGAGAAAGGTGAAACCGGCTTCTCCCAGAGCCGTCCAGAAGAGGCGAGGGTCGAACCGCCGCAGGCTCTTATACTCAAGTTGAATCCCGTAAAGAAAACCGATCCAACCCAACCCGATCACCACTATGGCGCCCAACTGCTTGAGTACCTCGGGGTCGATTAGACCGAACCCCGAAGGGCCTATGACGGCGCCTAACAAAAGGAAAAGAATTCCCGTTCTGGCCACCAACCGGATGCTCAGGATCCGACTTCCTCCCAGAGCCTTGCCAGAACCGACTGCGGCCACCACCAAAAGGCCTAGCACCATGAGAACGGCTCTGACGGAATGCTCGTCGTGCATCAGTCTTGACCCATCAGACTGAGAATCTTCACAGAAAGACCCTCATAGCGGTCTTTGGAGAGAGGAAGAAAGCGGATGGCCCAGAGGTCGTTGCGCTGTTCGAGCACTTGGCCCCTCAAGGTCGGGACTCCCTCGATTTCGACTTCGAGAACCTGGTCGGGAGCCAAAGGCGAACTAGTTTGGACGGCCGCCCCACCCATTCCCAGGTCGACCAACCTGGCCTCTAGAGCCCGGCCCTCGTGGCGAAGGGTAAGGAGCTGGTCAGAGTCCACCCGAAGGTGCTCACGTCGCTGCACCAGGTGGGTGGCATCGTAGCCCAAAGCGGAAAGAAGCTCAGCCACCCACGATCCCCGCAGGGCGTCGGTGCCCGGGTCAAGGGTCAAAGCCACGCGGAACTTTTCGCCTTGACTAGCACAGTAGCGCACCACACAGGTGGCCGGTCGGCTCTGGCTGTGCTCGCTTGGTGGGGCGATCTCGACCAGAGCGCCCTTCTTGAGGGGCTTAGAGCAAAGAAGAGTCAGACCGGTGAGCCCCACCTCCACCAAGGTGGCCGCTACAGAGTCAACTGAAAGCTCGGCTTGAAAAGGGATGCGAAAAAGGGAGCGACGCTCGGTCAAAGGGTGGGCTCGGGCTTTCGAGAAGGCCTGCCGGAGGCGTTGTAACAGTCCACTTCCCACCGGCTCAAGCTCTCGGAGGGCGGCCAGCATGGCCGCTTCAAGCTGAAAGGTTCTCGAGACAGTCTGGTCTGATCCGTTGAGATGAGCGAAGCTGGTTACGGGAATGCGGAAGGCCACCCCCGAGTGACCGGGACCTGTAGCCGGCAAGTCGCCGGCTGCGATCGCCTCCAGGGCCCGAGTAGCGACTTCCTCCTGGTGCACAACCGACAGGACGGTATAGCTATAGGGCCGACGACCCGAGCGGAGATGTCGGATCGCCAGCGACACGGAGGTGGGTGTCGACATCAGAGTTTTCATACGCTGAGACTCGATCACCGTCCCTCCCCCGATCCCCAGCTCGTGGAGCCCAGCCAGAAAATCGGGCAACTTTTCAGTGTCGTTGAGGACACAGATCAGGAGTTGCACCGAGCGACTTTCGACGTTCTACCGAGAAGTCTTTGAAAAATTCCCCAACCCAAAGCGGCCCCGCCCCAGGCCAACCAGAGCCAGAAGGAGACCTGCTCCCAACCCGTTTTTGGTCGGCGTCTGGGCCAACAGAAGGGGGCCCAAACGCCCCTGGCTCCCCGCTCTGAGAGAACTTGAAAAAAATCTTCGGGGGGCGTAACGGTCACCTCGAGTCGGGGGTCTAAAAAGAGCTTCTCCAACCCTTTCTGAAGTTCCAACTCAGAACCGGTCCACTCAGCCAGGGCTCGGCTTTTGTAGGTGGTCAGCCCGAGCGGCAGGTGAGGGTAACGCAGGGGTCCGGCCGGCACCGCCCAAGCCCCGTAAAGGAGATGATGAAGGGCTAGCGACTTGGGGTCGTCGTGTCGACAGGCCACGGCCGGGGCCACGCCGTCCCAGTCGATGCGATGAACCTGTTGGCAGCGCTCGGCATAGTCGCGGCACAAAGTCACACCGGGAGGATGGCACACCACCACCCCGTCAACTGGTTCGAGTTCGAGCTCACTTAAAGAGGAGACCACAGTAACAGGCATAGAGAAGGAGATAAATAACGGGAGTGGATTTTCCTCCTCAACGGGGAATAGAGAAGAGATGAGAATTCTCTGGTTGCTGCTGCTCTTGTTCTGGGCCAGTCCTGGACTGGCGGCCGAATCGCCTCAAAAGGTCGAACTGCCTCCCCCCGAAGTCTTGGTCACACCCGACGCTATCAGTTTGGCGGTGGTCCAGGCCCGACCCGACGACGAAGGCTTTCGCGCCCTCCTCAAGACGGCCTGGGAAGGCTTTCAGGGGGTCAGCGGTCAGGGCACCAATTCCTTTCTCAAAGTGGTGCTGCGGGCCATCCAGGGAGACGACCCCTACGGACTCTCAAGCTTTCTCCCCGTCCAAGCAGTCCGGGTCGACCAGCTCGGACCCCAGGGGAAGCCTCATCCCACTTTGGCGGTCACGGTAGCCGGTTGGCCCGGGTTGCAGACCTTCTTCTACACCGGCCTGGCCCACAACCACCAGGGCCAGAAGTATCCCACCCAGGACTACGAAGCCGCCACCCTGGTGCTGCGCGACGGTTGGGAGGACCCTACTGCTTCTCGAATCTTGACTCGGGTGAAAGGAACCTTCCTCAGCTTCCCCACCATCGACCAGGCTGAGACCGTGATCGAGCGACTCGACAAACAAGATGCCAGCCTGGCCCAGACAGCCCTGACCCAAGCCCTGACCGGCCTCGATACCCAGGCCGACACCTATGGAGTGATTCTCAATCGCAACGGCTCGATGCTCAAGTTTCTTCTTTGGCTCAATCAGTATGATGTCGGACGCGTGATCGAGAGAGTGGGCCGGCAAAGGATGGACGAGGTGCTTGAAGAGGTGACGCTGCTGGCCTGGGAGGGCGACCTCCAGAGCAACGATTCGCTCCGCTTTCTGGCCCGCTTCGAGACCACCTCAAAAGAAGCTCGTCAGGCCCTTCGAGAGGTCTTGCTGGAAGCGGCCGAAGTCCTTCGTGAGCACAACCGAGCCGGGGAACTTCAGGTCACCGGCTTGCGCAACCAGGTGCTGGTGGACTTCACCATGGTGGGGTATCGCCGCACGATGTTAGGCTACATCAGAGGGAATTTCTGACGTCGACATCGACCACCACCGAGGCCTCAACCTCTTCTCCCCCTTCTTTTCTGGGCCTCCACTTCCAACGTCGAAGGCCAGCCAGGGCCTGGTCGTCAAGCTCGGCCCGACCGGTGGACCGAACCAGCTCCACCTCAAAGCTCCCATCAGGACGAATCCGGAAGCGAGCAGCCAGAGTGGTGGCCTGCACCTCCAGCTCGAGAGGAGGGGCGAAGACCGGCATAGCCTCGATCACGGGTCCCGGCTTTGTTTCCCTCCCCTCTCGCCAATTGGGCGGAGGGCTCCAATCGGGCCCAGCCTCGCTAGGAGGGGTGCCAGCCTCCGGTTTGGCTGGAGCCCGTCGGACGATGGCCTTGGGATCGCGGGTGGGATAGATTGGCGCCAAGAGCTTCCGTCGGGAAGGTTCAGAGAGCTTTGGGCGAGCGGCCTTCGGTGAGAGGCGGTCCGATGGCTGAGCGCTTTTGGGGGCGTCGGGTATGGTTGTCTGCGGACCGGTCGTTTGAGGGCTCCGGGCCTGGGAAAGGGGTGCCACCAGTTCCACGGGATGGAGGACCAGTTGCTGCTGCTCCTCTTGCTTGGTGTAGGACCAAAGCGCCACCACCAGGACCAACAGGAGAGCATGGACGGTCATGGACAGCAAAAGACTATCGCTCCACGGTTTCATCAAGATGCCGTTTCTGCATGATTGGGTCGGGCCCCTCGGGGGTATAGTCCAGCAACAGCCAGCCTGGCTGGCAAGGAGCTTTTGTGATGCAGTTAAACGAAGGAAGCAAGATTTTCCACTCCCTCCACGGCCTCGGAACGGTCGAGTCGATCGAGGAGAAAGTGGTCTTGGGCCAACCCACCCGGTTCTCGATCAACTCGTTCGGCAACGACGGGCTCAAGATCATGGTCAACCTCGATCGCCGCGACAACATGGTGCGGCCGGTGGTCGAGTCCCAAGAGGTCAGCGAGATTCTCGAATACCTCCAGTCTTATCACACCGACCTCCCCTCGAAAGCGCCCACGCGCTATTCGATGAACCTCAACAAGCTGAAAACCGGGGATGTGTTTCAGCTCTGTGAGGTGATTAAAGCGCTGACGGCCCTGTCGACTCGACGCAAATTGAGTCCCAAGGACC
>CAYRFU010000007.1:0-44587 GCA_964423525.1 uncultured Burkholderiales bacterium
GCCGGCAACCCAGGCTTCGGTACGGCCGCCAGTCACCCGTGGGCACCCGGCAACTTCCAGATGGCCGGCAACTTCCAGCTAGCCGGAAGCTTCCTCGGGCTGGGCTGATAGTCCGAGAGAAGGCCGGTCGACTCGACAGTCCGCTGACAGCGGGCTTTCTTCATGAGGGGCCTGGAGAGCGAATCACGAAGGAGAGCCTATGCCGAGTATCGCGTTGACCGGCCTGGTTCTTTTTTTGGCTGCAGCTCTGCAAGGGGCGGTGGGCTTCGCGGTGGCGCTATTTGGCATTCCCTTACTACTGTGGGTGGGCTGCACTTTGCCCGTGGCCATCGCTTTGATCTTGACCACTTCGATCACCCAAAGTCTTTCCTGTGCCTGGAAACTCAGCGAGCAACTCGACTGGAAGCAGATTCTGCCGGCCACCGGCTTCCGTCTGGTTGGACTCCCCCTGGGCCTGGTGGCCCTGGTTTACATCGACAGCCTCGACACCGACTTAGTCCGACAGACGGTCGGAGTGACTTTGCTGGTCCTGGTAGCAGCCCAAGCTCTTTACGGTGACCGAGAAACGATTTTGACCCGGTCCCGGCCTCTCTCTTTCCTTAGCAGCGGGTTTCTTTTGGGCAGTGTGGGAATGGGCGGGCCGCCGGCGGTGCTTTGGGTCACCGGTCGAGACTGGAGCGCGGCCGAGATGAGAGCTTTTATGTTTGGCCTCAACATTTTGACGGTTCCCGTCTCGCTAGCCTTGTTGGGATTCCGCTTTGGTCAGGAGACGGTGGTGGCCATCGGCTACGGTGTGCTGTTTTGCCCTCTGGCCGTGGTGGGAGGGTTGGTGGGCCTTCGAATCGGGAACTTGATGGAACGCTCTCAACTGAGGACGGTGGCCTTCGCCCTGCTGGCGCTGCTGGGGCTGTCGTCTCTTTACTGAAGCACGAATTTGCCCCCTCGAATCTTGACGAGATAGGGTTTTCGCGCCTCCAGACGTCGACCGGGAGCGAATCGTCCCGTGACCCCCTCATAGGCAGGACGGTCCTCGCCCAGGCTGGCCAGGTAGTCTCGCAGCGCCCCTCGCTCGAAGCCGACCTCCTCGATGGCCCGGGCCACCAGGAGGAGGCAATCGTAGGCGTTTGCCTCACGGTGGGAAGGCGAAATCCCTGAAAAGGTTCGCTCGAAGACCTGGCCAAATTCTTGAATTTCAGCCTTCTGGATGTCGGTGTGGAAGTAGGTGGAGAGCAGCAAACCGTCGACGGCCGCCTCCCCCTCTCGTAACAGCTCTTCGCTAAAGGCAGCGTTCTGAGAAGCCACCGGGGTGGTCATCCCTGCGGCCCGCAGTTGCCCGAGAAAGCGAGTGACTGGTGTGATCCGGTAGTCGGCCAGAAAAATGAAGTCCGTTTTGGCTTCTGTCATCTCTGAAATCATAGCCCGAAAGTCCTGGGTCGACTGTTGGTAGCTCGAATAGTGGGTGACGTAACCGCCACCTTCCTGGAAATACTCGATAAACTGCTCGGCCGTGGAGCGCGACACATGGCTTCCATCATCGCGAAGAATGGCTCCGCGAGTGAGGCCTCGCTTGAGAAAGTAGTCGGCTACCGCCTCGACTCTGGCTTCGTCTGTCTCAGAGCAGGTAAAAATGTAGTCACCCAGGGCCCAAACTCTGGGGTCGGAGGCCGTCGGTGCCATCAGAGGAACTCGGTACTGGTTGACCAGTGGAGCCATCGCGATCATCGTCTGAGAGGTGAACGGCCCGACGATGATTTGGGTGTTGGGGTCCTTGACCAAAGTGCCGGCCACTTCCACCGCTCGAGAGACGTCGGATTCTACGTCGTAGAGTTTGAGCACCACCTTTTTTCCGCCGATTCCCTGGGCCCGATTGAGCCGCTCTTGAGCCAGTGCCAAACCGTAGAGCAGCTGAAACCCCTCACTGTCGCGACCGCTCAGTGAGGCCACTACGGGAAGCTCCAGAAGGGAAGGATTCATCGAGGCGTAGGCGTTCTGGAGCAGGATATGGGCTTCAGCGTCCTCGGGATAGCGAGTGACCAGGCTGTCTAAGAGGGAAATCGCGGCGGTGCGATCGCCTGACTCGAGCAGCTGACGAACCTGCCTTTTGGTGTCGCGAGTTTCTTCGAGCACCTCGAAAAGATGTCGGTGGGCCGGTTCGCCTGGGGGCCTGAGACCCAGAGCCGCGCCCACAATGAAGGTCAGCGAAGCCAAGAATAGCAAGAGAGGAAGCCACTGGGGGAGACCGAGACGGTTGCGAAGGACCACCGTTCGTCGTTCACTCATCCTCTGAGTCAGGCTCTTCTTGCGACGAGGTTCGGGGGTTTGGGGCATTTCCTGTTGGTGTTTCTCATCGGAGAGAAGAAGAAGCAGATCGGTGATCAACTCGGCCGCGTTGGCGTAACGCTGGGAAGGATCGGGTTGAAGACATTTGAGGACCAGGGCCTCCAGGCCCGTGTCGACCGACGGTCGGTGAGGCCTGATGCGATGACTTCCATAGATGGGACTGGGCGGCTTGCCGGTCAAGACGTAGTAGAGAGTCGCGCCCAGCGAGTAAATGTCTGAGCGAGCATCGGTCTGTTTAAGGTCTTCCCACTGCTCTGGGGGGGCGTAGCCGACTGAGCCACAAGCCTGGGTATCGCGACGTTTTCCCGGTTCGAAATGGCGGGCCAACCCAAAGTCCACCAGTTTGACGTGATGGTCGGCGGTGACGATGATGTTCTCGGGCTTGAGGTCACGAAAAATGACGGGTCGTTCCTGGCGATGGAGATAATCCAGAACCTGGGCTAACTCGAGAGCCCAGCGTAGCACCTGGGTTTCTGACGGGGTCCCCTCTTGTTGGATAAAGGTGGCCAGAGTGTCGCCCTCGATGTATTCCATCACCAAATACTGTTTGTCTCGCAGGCTGAAGTAGTCCACGATAACCGGAAGCGTTCGGTGACGAAGCCCGGCCAACATCTGGGCTTCTCGGATGAAGCTGTCTTTGACTTGCTCGGCCACCACAGGGTCGTAGACCACCATCTCTTTGAGGGCCCAATGCTTGCCCGGAAGACGCTGATCTTCACACAGATAGACCGCGCCCATGCCACCTCGTCCCAGGAACTTCACGATGCGGTAGCGGTCTTGAACGATTTCGCCGATGTTCATCCCTGCCGCGCAGATTCCGTCCGGTCAGACCGGCTCCCTGCCACAGTCGGCCAGGGGGACTTTCCTCCCACCTGGGGAAAGTTTGAGAATGAAGCGAAAGTATCTTTACTACGGACTGGCGATCTTCACCGTCCCTCTGGTCATCGTGACCGTCGCTCTCTGGATGAAGGGGGACGAAATCGAGCCCGAGGCGCCCAACCAGTCGCCTCTCCCCTCAGACCAGGATTTTCAGCTGCTCAAAACCCGGCTCCGCGAGACGTTAGAGCAAGAGCACCCGGCCGTCGACGACCACCAGGAAAGGCGCCGCTGTCGACGCTTGCCCTGTTCGGTAACGGCCACTCTCGACTCCCACGGTCCGGTCGAGATCGAAGAGGTCGGCCTGGCGGGATTGCGACTGGCTAGCCAGGCCGAACTGAAACCCTCCCAGCAGGTTGTGCTTCGTCCCAGTCCGGGAGACACTCCGGTCAAGGCCACGGTGGTCTGGTGTGATGATGGCAAGGTCGGGCTGGAGTATGGGGCCGGGGTCGAAAGCAACACCTGGTTGTTGCGGCTGTTGCTTGAGGCCGGTTTCGATCAAGCCGCCCTGGTGGAGAGACGCAACTGGCTCCGGATGGAAGTGGCTTGTCGTGCTGAGGTCAAAAATAGCAGCGGCGAACGTAGCTCGGTCGAGTTAGTGAACTTGTCTCTCGAAGGAGCTTATGTTACCGGTCAAGTACCCGACGTCAGCGACGGCCGGGTCCGTCTCTTGCTGACGCGTTCTGACTGGGCCAGTGGACTTTCCTTGCCGGGCCGGCTGGTGGCCAGTCACGACGGTGAGCACCATATCCATTTTTTGAACCTCAATAAGAAGCTGGTCGAGAGGCTGAGCGGTTTTTTACAGGTCTCAGTCTCGCTCGGAGAGCCAGAAAGCGAAGGCGATTAAGGTCACCAGAGAAGCGATGGCCAGAAAACCAGCAGGATAGCCAGAATGGTGAGCCACGAAGCCGCAGAGAGTTGCCCCGCTGGTGCTTCCGATATCGACCGAAGCGGTGACCACACTGAGACCCCGCCCTCGGGCCTCGGGGGCCAGTCGGCGCAGGGCCAGAGCATTGAGAGCTGGGTAAATGACTCCGTAGCCTAAGCCGGCCGAAAGGCCTGAACCGACCAAGACCACAGCCACCAGTTCCCCCGAAGCCGACAGCTGACTCAGTCCAAAAGAACCCGCCGCCAGCAGAATGAGAGCGGGGATGATCAGCTTTTTGGGGCCTAGTTTGTCGGTCTGGCGACCGGCGTAGACCCGGCTCACCCCTGAGGCCAGCGTGGTGCAGGCGAAAAGGCCCCCGATTCCCGCGATCTCCAGAGCCTGAAGGTAGGGGGTCACAAAGGCGAAAAGGCTTCCCACCGCTACACCAAAGCCTACCGCTCCGATGGCTGTTCCTCGCATCGCGCGGGTGGTCAGGAGTTTGAGGAAATTGGGAAGCTTCTCGACCACTTCCGAGCGGGGGGCTCGGTCCTTCAGTCGCAAAATAAAAAACCAACCGGCCAGCATCAGGCTCGACCCCACCAGAAAGACGGCTCCATAGTCCCTATAGGTATGAACGAACTCGGCCAGGGCCGGCCCAAAGGCTCCTGACATCAGGGCCGACATGCCGAAGATTCCGAACAGCTCTCCCATCATCCCTGGAGGGCAATAGTCAGCCACCCAGGTCCAGCTAGAGGTCAGATACAAGGCAAACCCACAGCCATGAATCAGACGGAGACCGAACATCGGAAAAAACTCGACCGGAGCGAAAGCGTAGCCGGCCGCTGCCAGGGCCATCAAGAGAGAGCCTCCGATCAAATACGGCTTGCGACCGTCCTTGTCGAGACGGGGGCCCAGCCAGGGTTGGATGAAGACCGAAATGAGCCAGAAGGCCCCATCGGCCAGGCCGATCTCCCACCGAGCCATCCCACCTTCCACCCAGTAGCCAGGAAGGAGAACAAACATGGCGCTTCCGGTCAGGATCAAAAGATTGCCTAGATTGCAAAGCCAGAACTCGAGACACAAGCCCTGACCTCGTCGCGGCCCCCCCTCCGACATCACTTCAGAGACCGGATGCATTACCGGGCCGGATTACGAAAGCGACTGACGAATACCTCTCTGGCAAAAGGCCAATTCGCTTCCCGCTCAGAAGCCACCGCCATGGGTCGATTGTCTCTTTTTGTGGTGCTGCTTTTGCTGTCGACACCCGGCTGGACCCACCCTTTCTGGCTGACTGTCGAACGAGGGAGTCCGTCTGAGATTGAGGCTGAGCTTCAAGCCGATCCGAGTCTGAAAACTCTGGTGGTCGACGGACAGACCGGTCTCCATGTGGCCAGTCGCCGGGGTGACCCGGAAGTTACTCGGCTGCTCCTCTCAGGAGGCGTGAGCCCCAAGCTAGGAGGCAGCTGGACGCCCCTTCACGAGGCGGCCCTTAACGGCGCTTGGGAGGTAGCCAAGCTGCTGTTGGCGGCTGGAGCCGACCCCAACGCTCAAGAACAAAGCAACCGAGGCACCCCTCTGCACGTGGCTGCCTTTAACGGGCATCAGAAGGTGGTGGAAGCGCTGTTGGCCGGCGGAGCCAAAGTCAACGCGCGCGACGCTGATGGTTGGACCGCTCTTTCCCAGGCTCGTGACCAGGGGTTTCCCGACCTGGTCCAGCTGCTCAAAAAGCACGGGGGAAGTCGTTGAGTCTGCAACTTTGCGCTACCTGTGCCTTTGGTCTGGAGGCCGTCCTGGCTCGGGAGCTCAAGGCCCTGGGAGCCCAAGAAGTTCACAGCGACAATGGCCAGGTGAGCTTTCAGGGCGACCCTTTGACCCTGGCCAGAGCCAACCTGTGGCTCAGGACAGCCGACCGAGTTTGGCTGGTGCTAGGTTCGTTTCCGGCCACCACTTTCGAAGAACTGTTTCAGGGAGTCATAGCCGTCCCCTGGGAGGAGCTTCTCCCCAAAGAGGCCGAGTTTCCCGTCACCGGATTTTCGGTCAAATCGGGCCTCTCCAGCGTTCCCGCTTGCCAAAAGATCGTCAAGAAAGCGATGGTGGAACGCCTCAAGAAGGCCTATAAGCTGGAGTGGTTCCCCGAAGATGGCCCTCTTTTTCCGGTTCGCTTCCAGTTGATCAAAGACTCTTGCAAGATTCTCCTCGACACCAGTGGGAGCGGTCTTCACAAGCGCGGCTATCGTACCTATAACGCACCGGCTCCGCTGCGCGAGACTCTGGCCGCGGGGCTCGTTCTGCTCTCTTACTGGAACAAGGAGCGTCCTCTTTATGACCCCCTCTGTGGCTCAGGGACGATCCTTTTAGAGGCTGCTCTGATCGGCCTTGACCGGGCTCCCGGTTGGGGCCGAACCCACTGCTCGGAGAACTGGCCACTGTTACCTGAAGCGGTTTGGAATGAGGCTCGTGAGGAGGTTGAGGACCGGTTCGATCGTCATACCGAGCTTCAGATTTTCGGCTCGGATCAGGACGGCGCGGTGCTGAAACTGGCTCGAATTCATACCGAGCAGGCCGAGTTGGTGGACCGGGGGATCCGCTTTCAGAAGCGGCCGGTGGAGCAGTTTCAAAGCAAGAAACGTCACGGGGTTCTGATCACCAATCCGCCCTATGGTCATCGCCTGCAGGGAGAGTTTGACATCGAGGCTCTCTATCAAAGAATGGCCGAGCAGCTCAGCCCGCTAAGAGAGACCTGGTCTCTCTATTTTTTGACCAGCCACCCCGATTTTGCTCGTTTCTTTGGTCAGCCTGCCCGCCGCAGAAAGCTCTACAACGGCAAGATGCCGGTGACCTATTATCAATATCCAGGGCCACCACCGAAGAGGCCCTCGAAATCTGCTCACGAAGACAGGAGCCCCTGATGCTGATCCGCTTCTTCCGAGAGTTGGACTACCAGCCGGTAAGCAGTCTCCTCAACGCTGTCTACCGGAGTCCGATGCGTATGGCCCTCTTAACCCCCGAGAGACTGCGAACCGAGTTCCGAAATCGGGGAACGAACCCCCATGAGAACTGCGTCGTGCTCGAGTCCTCCGGGGGAGAGTTAGTGGGATTTTGCGGCTACGAGCCTCTGCCCAACGGGAGAGCCCTGTTGGACGGGCCGGTCCTCAGGGAGGAGTATCGGGGTCAGGGCTGGGGTCGACGCCTGTGGCAAGAAGTGGCTGACCTGCTGCGAGCTCGAGGCATCCGAACGGTTTCGGTGGTGCTGGGAGAGGGCAACAACAGGGGTCTGAATTTTCTGGAAAGACTTGGCTTTGAGAGAGAAAAAACGGACGTGATCGTGACCTGTGAACGCCGCCAGAAGCATCCGGTTCTTCCTCCTCCGGGGGTGACCGTTGAGGTCTCTGGACCCGAGTTAGACCTGTCTCAGTATGAGGACCTCCACGCCGCTCTTTTCAATCGTCGCAGTTTGGGCTATCTCGAAATGCTGGCCGGTGCCGAAAATTACCGAATCTTTGTCGCTCGCCAGGGCAGCCAGCTGATCGGTCACCTCGAGATGGAATTCATGGAAGAAGTGGCTACCGTCGAGGCCTATGGGGTGCTGCCGTCTTATCGCCGCAGCGGAGTTGGCAAAGCGTTATTGGCGGCCGCACTCAACAACGCTTGGGAGAACGAGCAGACTAAGATGGTTCGCCAGATCTGGAAGACTAGCGAACCGGGTTTTATCAAGGTCTATCTGGAGATGGGCTTCGTCCAGAAGGCGGCAATTCACGGTTTCGTGCGCCAGCTGGAGCGGTGAGACCAAGTAGAAGAATCATCCATGTCGACATGGACGCTTTCTATGCGTCAGTCGAGCAACGCGACAACCCGGAGCTTCGCGGCCAACCCGTGATTGTGGCGGGCTCTGATCGTCACCGTGGGGTGGTGGCGGCCGCTTCCTACGAGGCCCGGGATTTCGGAATCCACTCGGCTATGCCGACCGCTCGGGCCGTGAGGCTCTGCCCCCAGGTGATCCGGGTGCCCCACCGGATGGAAGTCTATCGGGACGTGTCTCAACAGATTCGAGAAATCTTCTGGTCAGTCACCGAACTGGTCGAACCGTTAGCTTTTGACGAGTGCTTTCTGGATGTAACACGCCTCTGCCAGGATCAGGACAACACGGCCACGGCCATCGCTCAACAGATTCGCGAGACGATCCTGGAAGTCACTCGGTTGACCGCTTCAGCCGGGGTGGCTCCCAACAAGTTTGTGGCCAAGATCGCTTCCGATTTCAGAAAGCCCAACGGCTTAACCGTGGTGCCGCCTGAGAGAGTCCTAGACTTTCTTCATCCTCTCCCTATCAAGAAGGTCTGGGGTATCGGGCCGAAGACGGCGAGCAAGCTGGAGTCGATGGGGATCTTCACCATCGCTGACCTCCACGGCCGCGAGCTTGAATGGCTGGTCGACCAGTTTGGTAAGCAAGGGTTGTCCTATTTTCGTCTGGCTCGGGGACAAGATGATCGACCCGTCACTCCGGACCGGGAGCCGAAATCGGTCAGTCAGGAGACCACCTTTTCAGAGAACCTGTCCGAGCCTTCTGCTCTGTTGGAGGTGCTCAAAGTCCAGGCCGGCAAAGTAGCTCGACGTCTGCAAAAGGCCAAGCTTCAGGGCACCACCGTCACCTTGAAGCTCCGCTATCCCGATTTCACCACCATCACTCGAAGTCAAAGTGGTCCGCTGACCGATGACGAATCGTTGATTTTTACCACGGCCGTGGCCCTGCTAGCCAAAACCGACTTTCCCGAGCGAGCCGCCCGGCTGGCGGGAGTCGGCGTTTCCAACCTGATGGCTAATGACCGTCCCATCCAGCTCCAGCTATTTTAGAGCTTTTTAACGGCCGAATAACGCAATACCTCTACACTTAAGTCAGTCACCGCTCGGCATTGACAACAGGAATCCTCGTGGTCCAACCGGGGCGGGTCGTTAGGCCGGCGGTGAAAATTTTGGTAAAGGACCCCACTCATCATGGACATCTTAACTGGCATCAACTCTCCCTTCGAAATGAATGGGAACCGCGAGAGCTTACGATTCTCTGGCGACGAACACGGCGGGCAATTTCAGGTCGAGCTGAAAGGTTCCGGCTGCCGCTCCACCATCCACGGATCGTGGGACCGCTCCGACAACGGTGGCTACGAGCAATCAGGATTCTACTTCGACCTCTCGGTGGTCGACCACGATCCTGAGCAAAACCTCAAGATCTCCATGTCGCGCGACGATGCTGGCTACGGAAAGCTCCACATCACTAACCCCGGTCAGGATTCGGATGTGGCCGTCTCGGCACCCCTCGGGAAGCTCTCAGGCGCCTCCAATTCCGTCTTCGAGCCCGACTTTTTCGATTTCGGCTCGGTCACCGACGTCATGGTGGAGGCTGATGGGGAAGCGATCTGCCTATCCATCTATCGGCAAGCCGAACCCCAGACGCCCGTTCGGTTCGTAGTCCGCGACGGGAAAGTGGCTCTCGAGACCACTTAGAAAGGGATATTGGGGGACAACCGTTAACTCAAAGGCGCGTTATCAAAGCGCCCCTCGATTGGCGGCGCAGAAAGGACTACGATTTGAAATTTCCCCCATTTGATCTCGCGCGACTCCTTAAGACCGTCTTCGAGCCTCAAGGCCAGGAGCGGGTCGCCATTCTCATCGACCTCGACAACCCCCAGAAGGTGAAAGAGTTCGGCTTTCTCAACGACCCTCAGTGGAGCATCCAAAAGATGGCCCACGATCACTTCTACCAGGGCCTCAAGAACGGAGTGGCCCAGCACCTCGGCTTTCAAGGCCCAGAGTTGTTCTGCTACGAGTGGACCGGCGGTAGCAACCTCGATCTCCCTGATCGGGCCGTCACCCCCGAGGGTAAAGAAGTCAGCCTCGAAAAGGATGTCTATCCCAATTTCGATCTGATTCTCTGCATCTCGACCTACTCGGCCACCGCTCCTTTGACCGCCTCGGCCAAAAAGCACGGATTCCGAGGGGCGACCCTGCACGGGCTTAACGAGATGATCCTGAACTCCGGCCTGGCTGTCGACTACAACGAAGTCAGCGCCACCGCTGAGCGTCTCCGTCAGGGGATGTCGGGTGCTGATGCCGTTGAAATCGACACCAAAGTCGACGGCAAGGCTTACTCTCTCCGTCTGGAACTGGGCCGTCAGGAGGCTCAGAAGAGTCACGGACTGTGCCGCGGTAGCGAGCCCGACATCGCCAACCTTCCCGCTGGTGAAGTTTACTTCGTGCCTACCGACGGTCAGGGTCAGGTTCCCTTCAAGCTCGAAGATGGAAGCCTCGCTCTGCTGACGGTTAAGGGCGGCAAGGTGGTCTCGGCCGACTACCTCAAAGGCAACAAAGAGCTGGTGGCCGAGTATGATCAGAAAGTCAAGACCGACCCGGCTACCGGCTGGCTCGGGGAACTCGGCTTTGGCACTCAAGAGCTTCCTGTCTCGGGTCAAGACATCCAAGACGAGAAGATCTTTGGAACCTTCCATATCGCCACGGGCCGTAATGACCACCTTGGCGGTGACATCACCACGGACAAATTCCACCAGAAGAAGAACGCGTCCCACGACGATATCCTCTTCTCGCCCGAGAAGACTCCTGAGATCGATGCTCCCGAAGTTCGTCTCTACAAGAATGGCCAAACCATTCTTCTTTACAGTGGCTATGACGCCGGCGAGTATCTGAAGAACCTGGCCCATGCCCAACCCGTATGAGACGGACCGGGTGGTAGCAGAGTATCTCCTGCTCCACTACGGCGAGCCTGATCATATCCTGCCTTACTCCTTTGGACCGAGGCAGGCCCTGGGATTTCCTCAACGGACCGTTACCGAGTTGGTGAAGGAAACCTCGGGGGCTCGGGCTTTAGAGCTCGGCTGTGCAGTAGGTCGTGCCGCTTTTGAGTTGTCTCGATTCTGCCACCAGGTGGTAGCCATTGACTACAGCCAGAAGTTTATCGAGGCGGCTGAAAGACTCCGCCAGGCTAAAGCTATCGATTTCGACGTTCCTGAAGAAGGCGAACTTGTAACCCGATGCCGTTTTGTGATGGGGGAAACGATGCATCCCGAACGAGTAGAGTTTCAGGTGGGAGACGCTTCAGTTCTCCCGGCCGACCTGGGAACGTTCGATATCGTGGTGGCCGCCAATCTGCTGTGCCGGCTCCCGCAACCTCAAAAACTGCTCGAGCGGCTGCCGGAACTAGTCCGTTCTGGCGGTCAGCTCGTGCTGACTTCTCCCTACACCTGGATGGAAGAGTACACCCCCAAGAAGAACTGGCTTGGGGGCTTCCGTCATCAAGGCGAGGCGATCCGCTCGTTGGAGACCCTCAAATCCGCCTTGAGGTCGGACTTCCGTCTGGTCGACACCACCGACATGCCTTTCTTGATCCGAGAGCATGCCCGCAAATTCCAGTTCTGCGTGGCTCAGGCTAGCCGGTGGGAGAGAGTCTAAGAGAGCGACTCCAGAGTCTCGTCGGCCACCTCGCGGTCCGCATCGGACCGCGAGGTTCGGCCTCGGAACAAGAGGCCCAGGCTGCCCACTTCGTGGCGGCCCAACTCCGACAAGCCGGTTTTCAGGTCGAAATTCAAGGCTTTCTCGGTCCTACCAGCTTCAGCTGGGCCTACCTTTTGATCTATTCCACCTTTTGCCTGGCGGCCGCGGCGGCCCTCGTTAGCCCAACTCTTGGCTTTGGGCTAGCGGTGTTGGCGGCTCTAGCTATGGTGGGTGAGAATCAAGCCCGGGAGACGGTCAGTCAACTCCTTCCCAAACGACCCAGCCGGAATGTCGTGGCCCGCCAGGGCAGTCTTGGGCTGCCCACTCAACGGGTCATCTTGACCTGTCACCTTGACAGCGCCCGCTCGGCCATTTTGTGGCATCCCAAGCTGGTGGCCGGATTTGAAAATTCCTTTCGTCTCATGCTCGCGGCCATGGCCGGACTGGTTCTTTTGACCGCCAATCCTAGCCCCACCAACGGATGGCGGGCAGCGGTCATCGGGCTGGGGCTCTATCTCTTTAGCAGCGTGCTGGTGATGATTCATCGGGAGTTCTGCATGCCTTTAGTGGCCGGGGCCAACGATAACGCCTCAGGAGTGGCCGCAGCTGTGGCCGCCGCCGAACGGTGCAGACTTGAAGAGACCGAGCTTTGGGTGGTGGCTACTGGGTGCGAGGAATCGGGTCTGGTCGGTATGCTCCGCTTCCTCGACAGCTACCGAGCCGACCTTCCGACCATCTTCGTGAATCTTGATAACTGTGGCAGCGGCACCCCCACGGTGACCCGTTCAGAAGGGATGCTGAGGCCCTATAGGTGCGACCCGCTGTTGGTCCAAAAGGCGACCCTAGCGGGCCTCGCGCCTCGACCGTTTCACACCATGCACACCGATCTGTTCTGTGCCCTGACGCGAGGTTACCGAGGGATTTCTGTGATGGCCTTCGACCAACGGGGTGTGCTTCCCAACTGGCATTGGAAGACTGACACTGTGGAAAACATCGATTTTGATTGCCTGGAGCGCGTCACCCGCGCGTTACTCGAAGTCCTCAAAAGCGACTGATACTCTGGAACCAGAGCCGGGCCTGACCCACCTGGTCGAAGGCGGTCCGGACTAGCAGGTTGGACGTGAAGCGCCACTCCACCCCAAAGAGGTTCTCATTGAGCCCGTTCTCCTGAATGATCTGGGTCACGGTCACCAGAAAACGGTCGTTGGGGTCGAGGGCTTTGGCCAATTTGACGACGTAGTTGGCCGGTGGAATATACTCGAAGGAGAACTCGGACAAGAACAACAGCCGCCCGATCCCCTCGGTCAGACGATTGGCCAGAATCCCTGACACGAACGACACGCCCTGAGAAGCCAAAAAGCCCTGGAAACCGGTCTGGTTGGAGGCGCTGTTAGCCTGCTGAGAATCAAAGCCAGTGGGAAGTCCTCCCAGCACCACCAGACGGGACAGCTCGGCTTGGGGGAGAGGGGGATCCGAAAGCAGCTCCAGATTCAGGTCGTCTGGGTAGCCTCCGTCCACTCGCGCGATGATGCGATAGCCCCCCAGGTCGGTGATCGCCTCAATCTTCTCTAGATAGGGGTTCAGGCTACCCCGAAAGGCAGCATAACCCTGGCGTAGACGAAAGCTGGCGTCGTAAAACGGGATCCGCAAGGTGCCGCGTGAGAGAGCTAGTCGGCCGAAGGCGGCCGGGGCCCCACCAGGTGTTTTGTTGACGAGTTGGACTTCGCCGCGCGCTCGCACGCTAGAGTCGAGGGCGTAAGCCCAGAAATCGTCTCCCAAACTGAGCTTAAGGTCGTAGAGGAAGGGGATCGCTCCAAGACTGAAGGCCTGAGGTGTGCTGTCATCACCAAGCAGAGAAATGGGAGCGGTGACGTCCCCCTCGGGAATGTCGATCGAGCCGCTTAGAAAGGGAGCCACTGTCTTGTCCGATTGGGGTTCCCCCACCAGGGCTAGAGCCACGTCGGCCGTTCCTCGAAAGAGGTTTCCCAGTTGCAAAGGCAGGGCCTGACCGTTAAAGGCGAGGTCGATGAAGGTCGGTTGAAATCCCACCATCTCGACTTTGCCCGTAGCCTGAAAATCGGCCTCCCCGAGCTTTCCTTCGAATCGCTCGATCGAGTAGCGGTTGACGCCCCTGGCCAAAAGGTCTGCGTCCACCACGGTCGCTTCAGCTTCTTCGGCTGCGATTTGAACAAAGCGGGTGAGGATGTTGAGGTCGCTGATCTTACCGAAACGAGGAGACTCTAGAGACGCGTCCGCTACTTGGACCGAGCCCGACAGGGTCGGCTCAGCGAAGGTTCCTTCTAAGGCGAGGGTCGCGTTTAACCCGCCGACCGTTTTCACATCCTCACCCAGGAGCTCTTTGGCCAGCTCCAACCCGGAGTCGATAAAGGTCCCTCGGATATCGACCCGAGCGGACGGGTCGGGCCGTTGGTTCTGCCAGGCCAGAGATAGGCGATCCTCGGGGAGAGGCTGGCTCTGCTGCCAATCGAGCTCGGCGATGCCTTCTAGCTCGAAAACGTGCTCGGGGCTCGCCTTTTGCCCCAGATAGGCTCGAAAGGCCTGGCCTTGGGAACCACCCAGGCCGATTTCGTAGATTCCGTTGGCGTTGAGGGATCCGCTGACCATCCCCGTTGCTTCGGCGATCAGGATTCGCCCCAAGACGGCCTCACTCAAGCGACCCACTAGGCTGAGCTTGGGAGTGAGTAGAGGTCCGACCAGATCCAGCTCGAAATTGGTCAACCCTTCCACCCCGATCCAGTCTGGGAACAGGAAGGCGATGTTCTGAAGAGGGAGTTCCCCCGCTTTGACACGCAGGTTCGAATCCGGTTGGCTTCCGGGTGCCTCCATCAGGGCCACCGAGCCGTTCACCTCGACCTGGCCCGCAGGGACTTGCTGAGGCTCCTGGTCGGGCAGCTGCTGGGTTCGGAAAAAGCTCAGAGCGAGGGGGTCGATCACCAATCGCCCGGCCTCTGGTTCTCGCTCATAACGAAGCTCGGCGGGATGGCTCAACCGAAAACCCGAGGTCGTTCCCTGGTGTTGACCTTCGACAGCCAGGCTGTCCAGGGCCAGACGATAGCGAGGCAGCCCCACACCAGAGCCCAGCAGATGATCTCGATGCCACTGCCCCTCAAGCTCCAGTTGCCCCGAAACGAGGGCTGTTCCGGGACCGGCTGCCAGGCCCAAGAGGCGAGCTAGAGAGCGTTTTGAGAGTCGCTCGGCCTGAACTCGGAAAGGCTCGCCGGCTCTTCCGAAATCGGGTCCCTCGGCTGAGACGAAATAGTCTTTCCAGCCTTCTTCGCTTTGGGGGAAGCCGAAGGTCAAGCCACCTTCGGCTGAGATTCGAGGGGCCTCATCCTCGTCGCCTAAGGTCACTCCAACACTACCTTCTGGCATCGAGACCAGGACTCGGTCGCCGAGCAGTCTCAGTTCTACCCCCAAGCCGGGGCCGGTGGTGGGCCGAGAGCCGCTTTCCTCAACTCGACCGAACAAAACCCGTTGTAGCGAGAAGGGGGTTCCTTGTCCTGTCAGGCTAGCGGGATTCCAGGTCAGTTCTTGGCTCTCCAGGCCGACGTAGAGAGAGGGACTGGTTTGAGAGCCGGATTCCAAAGCGAGGGCGACATCGACCTGACCCGATAGGCCTTCAAAAGGTTGACCCAGAGGTTCCAGCATCGAAAGGGGAAGATCGTCGGCCCACACCTGTCCACTCAGACTTCCGTCCCGTCCCCGGCGGCCTTCACCCCGAAGCTCGACCTCGCTGTTATAGGCTTGGAAATCGGTGATGCGCAACTCACCCTGTTGGCTACTAAAGTCCATCCTGGCGGAGGCGATATCGATCGGGTGGCCGGCTAGCCAAAGACCCCCGTTGTCCAAAACGACAGTGCCGGCGGCGGAAGGGTTGGAGAGGGGACCCCAAAGATGGAGGTTGTCGGTTGACAGTTTTCCGTAGGGGATTAAATAGGATAGCGCACCGGGCACAAAAATGGATAGCTCGCCGGCTTTCCAAGCGCTGGTTTGCAGGCGCAGGTCAAATTCCATAGCCTCGTTGAAGGCAACCTGACCCCTGGCGCGGGCCGTAGCAGGCCGGAGCTCTGCTTCGGGCCTACTCAGCTCTGCCAACACCCGAGGGTCGAATGCCCGACTGGAAACGACTAGCTCGTCGATGGTTAGAGCACGGGCTGAGATGCGTAACTGGCTGGCCAGCGAGTAGGAGGCGATATCGCGAAAACCTGACCCGTCTGTATCCTCATCCTTGAGCAACAACCACGGCACCTCGAGTTGTCCTGCTAGAATCGGATTGGCGAAGGTGCCTGAGAGCTTACCTTGGGAGAATCCCAGGCCCGAATCGACCGAGAAGGAAGCCAGGCTGTTGAAGGAGCCCCTTGGAACAAAGGCGGTGGCGGCCAGCCAGCGCAGGTCGAGTCCGCTCGCCTGATAATCCAAGTCGAGACGTTGGCGGGCCAGTTCGGCCTGGCCGTCCACGATGACCGACCCGTCATGGGGGAAGGGGAAACTGTCGACCGGAATCTGTTGAAGGGGACCGGCCATGGAAGGGCCGAAAAAACCGTAGGCGTGGCCCTGGTAGCGGGTGACGGGGAAATCGAAGGCTCGGTCAAAGGGGTTTTTCCAGGTTAAAAGGTTGCGCGCCAGGGTGAGTCTCGAGCCTTTGAGTAAGCCTTCGCCAAACATCTGAACGCTCTCGATCTCAGAGCCCTCAGCGGTCTTCATCTGACCGGTGTAGTCGAACTGAAGGTTCTCAGGATGGCCCTGGGCGGCTCCCATCGCTTCCAGACGACTTTCTCCTGGTCCGGGGGCGCTGGCCCAGGTCGACAGGCCCACCCTCCCGTCAGGACGCCGAAAACCTTTGCCTGCCAGAGTTAGGTCAGAGGAGTCGAAAACGGCGTCGAAGGTCGAAAGACTGGCTAGACCACCGCGCACCGAGGCGGCCAGTCGCCCCGAGCCACCGGGGAGCCCGAACTGACCCAGATCGAGTCGGGGGCTACTGACCATCACCTCGCCGACTTCCTGCTGGGGAGAGAAACGACCCAGCAAGGAGACGTTGTCCCGGCCCAGCCGAGCCGAAAGGAGAGGCAGAATGACCTGGTCCAGACCGACCAGGAAGTCGCCTTTCAGGGCCTCGGCTTTAAGCGGGCCAAGGCTGACCGAACCGTCCCGGATGAAGCCCCGAGCCTTGAACTGTTCAGGCTTGTCAATGTCGCCCCAAAAGCGAGCCTGTCCGGCGAAATTCAACTCAGCAGTTTGACCTTGAGCCTGACCTGCGACCTGGAACCCGTTGGTCTCAAAGGAGCCGGTCAATTCTCGAGTCTGATTGTCCAAGACGGCCAGGGGAAGGTCGACTTGGGCGGCCGGACCGGAAGCCTCTCCTGAGTAGAGAAAGACAGCTTTCTTGTTGGCCACAAAGTGACTATTGGCTTGCTCGAGGCCCAAGCTCCAATCACCCAGGCCGGCCAGAGTTCCTCGGCCGACCACTAGGGGGTCCTGAGGGTCTCCCAGGATGCTCAGCTCGAAGCTCGCCCCCTGAGCCAGGTCAGGGGCCAGTTGGGCCAGGCTGGTAGTCCCTTTGAGGCGCAAGACCAGACGCGGCTTGGGGCCTAGGAAAACGAGCCCCCCACCCTGCACCTGACCGAGGGTGGTGTCGGCCTCGAGATGGACCAGGTCGACCAAATCCTGATGGAGGCGAAACCGAGCCGACACCTTCTTGATCGTCTGGTCTTCGATCTGAAGGTCTTCGCCGGCTAGCTCCCCCTCGATGGCGGGTTTCTCCCAGCTTCCCTCAAGGGTCGCATCCAGTTGGGCTTGACCAGCTAGAGTGGGTGGGTTCTGAAGAAAGCGAGCCAGCTTCTGGAGGGGGATAGAAGGAAGGGACAAGCTCAGGTTGAGCCGGGTCTGCTCGGCCTCACCCCAAAGCCTGAAAGGTAGGTCTTCAACCTTCCCTTCCAGGCCTTCAGTCGAAAGGGCCTCGCCTACCAGTCGGACGGTTCCGCTCAGGGATTCGACCGGCACCGGCATGGTGGGCGTTTGGAAACTGGCTTCTCGGAGGGTCACGCTTCCGATGGCGTAGAGGCGGCGACCCAATTGGCCCCACAGATCCGCCTCGCCCTGAAAGACCAGGTCGGCGGTCAGGGTGCCCTTCTCGATCAAAGTCAGGCCCGGCCCGAAACCGGGGTGGCCGCTGAACTGGTGCAGTTCTAACTCGTCGAGTCCGAGTTTGAGGTGGACTCCCGGTCTAGCCACGGTGACTTCCCCGGTCAGACTTACCGAGCTGTCCGTCTTGAACGGCACCATCTCGAAGGCGAAGTCGACCGGCTGGCCGGCTCGGAACTGGGTGCGACCGTTCCACTGGTCCAGTTCATAGAGAAAGCCCGTGCCCCGTTGGTCACGATAGAGAATATAGCCATCCTCAACGACCAAATCGAGGTTGAGAGTCTCTAGCAAACTGGAGTCACCGGATAGATCGGCGGGCAGAAGGCGAGTCAGATTGAGCCCTCCGGTCTCGTCAACAATGATCCGCACACCCGGCCTGACCAGAGTCACCGAGGTGACCGTGTCCGACCAGTTGCCTCCGATCCAGCCAAAAGGGTTGAGGCCGAAGCGAACTTCAGGAATCTCGACGGCTGTTTCTCCATCGGGAGTCGAGAGCACGACGTTGTCGAGCGTCGCTCCCGTGAGCTTGAGGTGGGCTTGACCAGTCTTCAAGTCCCCGTTGATCTGTTGGCGGGCCTGACCGATCACCAGCTGGGCCAACGAGTCAAAGAACAGCCCTACCGCCAACAAGAGCACCAACAGACAAACGAGGCCCGCGATCACGAGGCGAGCCAAGAGCTTTTTCAGGACCGAGAGGTCGAGCTGGGCCATAGAGCGGCTGTGACTCTTTGTTCCTTTCCGAGCAGTTCCTGTCTAGGTTCTTGAATCAGCTTCAAACACCTGTTCGGAGAGGCTGGACTCAGTTGGCGCTCTGTGGTCACCCGCTCTCTAGCGGTTGTCCTGCTCTCAGGTCCTAAGCGCTGACGGGCTGGAGTGGCTGTTGCAACCGCCGGATGTGGGCACCCACTTGAGTGAGCCGGTCTTCGATCGACTGATAGCCCCGGTCGATATAGCGCACTCCTGAAATGATGGTTTCCCCTTCAGCAGCCAAGCCGGCCAAGACCAGCGCGCCGCCAGCCCGAATGTCGGGGGCGTCTACGGGAACACCAAAAAATTTGTCGACGCCGCGAACGAGTACCTGTCGGTCAGAAACCTTCAACTTGGCTCCCAGACGAACCAGTTCCATGGCATACATGAACCGACCCGAAAAGATCGTCTCTTGCAAAACGCTAGCGCCATCAGCCATAGCCATCATGGTGACCATCTGGGGGTGGAGGTCGGTGGGAAAACCGGGGTAGGGCGCGGTGGCGATCTCAAGGGGCCTGATGGGAGCGCTTTTGACCCGGACCGATCTCCCTGAGACGGTGACTTCCTGACCGGCCTCCCGCAGTCGTTCGAGCAGCGAGGTCAGGTGCTCGGGAACGCAGTCTTCGATGGTCAGATCTCCGCGGGTGACGGCGGCTCCGATCAGATAAGTTCCCACTTCGATACGGTCGGCCACCACTTTGTATTCGCACCCTCGAAGTCGCTCGACCCCCCGGACCCGAATGGTCGCGGTTCCCGCCCCTTCGATGCGAGCTCCCATTTTGATGAGAAAGTCGGCCAGGTCGACGATCTCTGGCTCGCGGGCACAGTTTTCAAGAACAGTCTCACCCTGGGCCAGAGTTGACGCCATCAGGCAGTTCTTGGTAGCCCCCACACTGACTTTAGGGAAGACGATGCGCGCTCCCACCAGGCGGGAGGCTCGGGCTTTGACAAACCCTCTCTCGGCTGTCACCTCGGCTCCCAGCTTTTGAAAACCCATGATATGAAGGTCGACCGGTCGAGGGCCCAGTCGGCAACCTCCCGGTAGAGAGACTTCCGCTTCCCCATAGCAGGCTAAGAGGGGCCCTGCCACATCGAAGGAGGCGTTCATTTTTCGGACCAGCTCGTGAGGCGCGACCGTGGTGACCTTGGACGTATCCAGGCGCATTTTGCCGTCACCGTTATAATCAACATCGGCCCCCATGCCCCTTAAAATGTCGGCCATACACCAGACATCGGAGATGTTGGGAACTCGAGTCAAGACCACTTCCCCGCGGGCCAGGATGCTGGCGGCGATGATCGGCAAGGCGGCGTTCTTGGCTCCACTAGCTGGAAGAGTTCCTACCAGGGGGGTGGGCCCCGAAATAACCAGTCTTGCCATGGGTTTCTCTCCTCTGCTGAGCGCTACTCGGTTCCTCCGCCAGCTACGCGAATTTTTGCGTTAGCGGCTTTTAGACGGTTGCGTAGAGCCTCTGAGTTCTGAACGTCCCCTTGCAGGGCCGTCAGCGTCTCTTCACGCTCCTTCTTGGCCTCGGCCGGGTCGATTTCCTTGGCTGAAAGCGCAAAATCCACCAGGCAGACGGCTTTGTTGTTGGCCACCGTGGCAAATCCCTCGCCAATGGCCAGGGGAAACTGACCGTCCTTGGTCTCATAGACCAACACTCCCGGGCTGAGCATCGCCAGCAAAGGAGCGTGAGAGGCCAGGATCGCCATCTCACCCTCCACGGCCGGGACGATCAGCTCGTGGATTTCGCCGGTGAATTTGGTGGACTCGGGAGTCACGATCTCCACCTGGAAAGTCTTGGTGGATATCATGCTTTTAAGCTCCTACTTCAACGCCGAGTTTCTTGGCAGCCTCGAGCAAGTCATCTAGTCCTCCGCACATGTAGAAGGCCTGTTCCGGTAGGTGGTCGAGGTTGCCCGAGATCACTTCTTTAAAAGCCGAGATGGTGTCTTTGAGAGGCACGTATTTACCTGGACGACCGGTGAAGCCTTCAGCCACGTTAAACGGTTGAGACAAGAAGCGCTGAATGCGGCGAGCTCGTCCCACCACTTTGCGGTCATCCTCCGACAGCTCTTCTACACCCAGGATGGCGATGATGTCCTGGAGATCTTTGTAGCGCTGGAGGGTCTCTTGGACCTCACGGGCAATGCCGTAGTGTTCGTCTCCCACGAAACGCGGTTCGAGCAGTCGTGAGGTGGAGGTCAAGGGGTCCACAGCCGGGTAAATCCCCATCTCAGAGATGGAACGCGACAACACCGTGGTGGCGTCGAGGTGGGTAAAGGTCGTGGCCACAGCCGGGTCGGTAATATCGTCGGCCGGAACGTAGATGGCTAGCACGGCCGTGATGGACCCTTTGCTGGTAGAGGTGATTCTCTCCATCAAGGCGCCCATTTCGGTGGACAGGGTCGGCTGATAACCGACCGCTGAAGGCATCCGACCGAGAAGGGCGGAGACCTCGGCACCGGCCAAAACGAAGCGGAAAACGTTGTCGACGAAGAGCAACACGTCTTGACCGGCTACGTCGCGGAAATACTCCGCCATGGTGACCCCGGTAAAGGAGATGCGGAACCGAACGCCGGGCGGCTCATCCATCTGCCCGAAGACCAGCGCGGTGTTCTTGATGACGCCCGACTCTTTCATTTCAAGCCAAAGGTCGTTCCCTTCGCGGGTGCGCTCACCCACGCCAGCAAAGACCGAGAACCCACCGTGCTCCTTGGCGATGTTGTGGATCAGCTCCTGAATCAACACCGTCTTGCCCACTCCGGCTCCACCGAAGAGACCCGTTTTACCCCCCTTCGAGTAGGGGGCCAGTAGGTCGATCACCTTGATGCCTGTTTCGTTGACCACCTGCGTGGGGGTCTGTTCGACTAGAGGTGGGGCTTTCTGGTGGATGGCGCGTCGCTCGTCAGTGTTCACTTCGCCGCCGCCGTCAATAGGACGCCCAAGCACGTTGAACATTCGGCCCAGGGTTTCATTGCCCACCGGCACCGTGATCGGAGCCCCGGTATCGTCGCAGGGCATGCCGCGACGTAAGCCGTCGGTGGTTCCCATGGCCAAGCAGCGAACTCGGTTGTTGCCCAGCTCACCCATCACCTCAAAATAAAGCTCGCGGTCGAACTCAGGAATGTCGTCGCCCGTAAAAGCACGGAAAACTTCCCGGTCCACCTTGACCGCGTTATACAGCTTCGGCAGGGCTCCCGGCGGGAATTCCATGTCGACTACCGAGCCGAGAATCTGTACAATTTGACCTGTGGTCTCTGCCATCGGTTCCTCCTAGCTTGACGCTTTCAAAGCTTCGGCACCACCCGAGATCTCGAGAATTTCTCTAGTGATGCTCTCCTGGCGGAGTCTGAAGAACTCCAGGGTTAATTCTCCCGCCAGTTTGTCGGCGTTGTCGGTCGCGTTACTCATGGCTTTGAGGCGCGCCGCCAACTCCGACGTCTTCGATTCCATTAAAATTTTGTGGATGACCATCCGCAGGTAGCGGGGTAGAAGGATGTTCAAAGCCCCTTCGGCGGACGGTTCAAACTCGTAGGGGAGCGGTTCTCCCTCAGCTTCTTGCTGTTGCAGAGGCAAGATGATTTCTTGGGTTGGCTCCTGGGTCATCGCCGTCACCGCTCGGGTGTAGTAACAGACGACCTGATCAACCTGACCGGTGACGAACCAGTCTCGCAACGTGTCGGAAAGCTCCTGAGCCAACTCGAAATCAGGCGACCAGCCAGTGCGGGTTATCTCGGGTTTAATCTTGCGACGAGTCAGGTATTTGCTAGCCTTAGCGCCCACCGAAATCAGATCGTAATCACTGCTTTTCTGATCTCGGATCTCGTCCCAGAACATCCGCAGGAGGTTGTTGTTATAAGCTCCACAAAGCCCTTTGTCAGAACTGACTAGCAAGTAACCGACCCGCTTCACTGGCCGAGTCTCCATCAGAGGATGAAGATTCTCCTCCATCTGTGAGGTCAGGTCGACCACGACCTCCTTCAGCTTCTCGGCATAGGGTCGAGCAGCTTTGAGCTGGTCCTCAGCTTTGCGGATGCGAGCCGCCGCCACCATCTTCATGGCTTTGGTGATCTGCTGAATGTTGCGCACCGATTTGATGCGGTTTTTGATATCGCGTAAACTCGACATCGATTCCTACCTTACTCGGCGCGGGTGTCCAAAAACTCTTTCTTGTAGGTGTTGATGGCTTCTTCCATCTTTTTGACGATATCGTCGTCAAGAGCTTTTTTCTCACGCAGAAGTTTGTGAAGATCGGCGTGCTTCTCTTTGACGTAGTCGTGGAAGCCGATCTCGAACTCTTTGATGTCCTCAACTTCGAGGTCGTCCAGAAACCCTTTGGTAGCAGCGTAGAGGATACAGACCTGCTCCTCGACCGTCATCGGTTCGAACTGCTTTTGCTTGAGTACCTCGGTAATGCGAGCGCCTCGGGCCAGCTGGTCCCGGCTGGCTTTGTCAAGTTCGTCGGCCGACAGCTTGGCGTAGGCGGCTAGAGCTCGATACTGAGCCAAGTCGAGTCGCAACGGACCAGCCACTTTTTTCATCGCTTTGACCTGAGCCGAACCACCCACTCGCGAAACGGAGATACCGACATCCACAGCGGGACGGATGCCCTGATAGAAAAGGTCGGTATCTAAGAAGATCTGACCGTCGGTAATGGAAATCACGTTGGTGGGAATGTAGGCCGAGACATCGCCCAGCTGAGTTTCGATGACGGGCAGGGCGGTCATCGAGCCGGCTCCCATCTCATCCGAAAGCTTGGCGGCCCTTTCCAACAGGCGAGAGTGCAAGAAGAACACGTCCCCAGGATAGGCTTCACGACCCGGCGGGCGACGCAACAAAAGCGAAATCTCGCGATAGGCTTTGGCGTGTTTGGTCAGGTCGTCGTAGATGATGAGAACGTGTTTGCCTGAGTACATGAGTTGCTCGGCGATGGCGCAGCCGGTGTAGGGGGCCAGGTAGAGCATCGAGGGGGGCTCGTTAGCATTGGCGGCCACGATCACTGTTTTGTCATCCAGGGCGCCCGCCTGTCGTAAGTTCTCGGCTACGGCAGCCACGTTGTTGGTCTTTTGGCCGATAGCGACGTAGACACAGAGGACATCAGTGTCTTTCTGATTGATCATGGCGTCGACAGCGATGGCCGTTTTACCGGTCTGGCGGTCCCCGATGATCAGCTCTCGCTGGCCTCGCCCGATGGGAATCAGAGCGTCGATCGCCTTGACGCCGGTTTGGAGGGGCTCGTGCACCGGCTGGCGCTCAGGCACGGTGGGGGCGGTGAACTCGATCGTGCGAGTCTCTTTAGTCTCGATCGGCCCTTTTCCATCGATCGGCTCACCCAGAGCGTTCACGATACGGCCCAGCATCGCCTCACCAACGGGCACCTCAACGATACGGCCGGTGCTTTCCACCCGGTCGCCCTCTTTAATCTCAGAGTCATCACCCATGACCACGCAGCCGATGGTGTCCTCTTCGAGATTCATCGCGATGCCAACCTGGCCGCTCGGGAAACTCAACAGCTCACCTGCCCGGGCGTCTCGTAATCCGTAGATGGTGGCGATGTTATCGCCGACCTGGATGACGGTTCCGTAGGGAAGCTCCTTCACATCGGGGCTGTAGCCCTCGATTTCGCGAACTAAAATATCGCTGATTTCTTCTGCTCGAATTGACATTCGAATTCCCTTTCTTGTCAGGTCCCGACCTTGGCCAGTCGTTCCTGAATCTGTGCCAGTTGTGTTTCCATGCTGCCGTCGATAATGCGGTCTCCGATGGTGACGATCATCCCGCCCAACAGGTCAGGGTCTTCCTCGACCACTAATTCCACCGTCTTACCGGTATACTCTTGCAGGTTCTTTTCTAAACTCGCCTGCAGTTTCTTGGTGAACGAGCGCGGGACCCGGACGTGGCATTGAACGACCTGGTTCTCCCGGCGCTTGATCTCCTCCAGGGCCGAGATGATCTGGTTCAGGTAAGCTTCACGCTTTTTGTCCACCAGCACATAAAGAATGTGTAAGGTGACGGGCGTGACCCGCTTCTCTAGCAACTGCTTGAGAATCGACTTCTTGACTTGATCCGGAACCGTGGGCGACTCGATGGCCTGCTTGAGCTGTTCGTGGTCCGCGAAGATCTCGCGAACTCGGATCAACTCTACGATCTGGTCGTCGATGGATGTCTTTTTCTTGAGCGCTTTGGCCATTCGATAAATGGCCTCAGCGTAGCGAACTGCGACAACTCTAAGAAGCACTCAGACCACCCACTTTCTCGACCAGATATTCCATCGTCTTGCCCTGAGTCTTCTTGTCGAGAGCGTCCTGCAAAACTTGGCGGGCCCGAGTGACAGCCCCGCTGGCAATGGTAGAACGGATCTCGGCTTCGACCTCACGGCGTAAGCCCTGAGAGTCGCGCTTTGCTTTGTCGACAACATGGTGAGCATCGGCCTCGGCCTTTTCTTCGATTCGGGTCTTGTTTCGCTTGACGGTGTTCTTGGCCGAACGTTGGATCTCTTCCAGGGCTTGATCGAGTTCCTCCATCTGGGCCTCATACTTGGCCTGCATCTCGTTGGCATCGGCCATGATTTTGTCGATTTCGGCCAGGCGATCTCGGACCCGTTTCTCACGGAGTTCGACCGCTTCGAACATCGGCTCAATCACCACCAACTTGAACAGGATGAACATCACTGTAAAGTTGATGAGACTGACGACGAGGTTAAAGACCTGATCTGGTGTTATTCCCATCTCAGCCTTCCAATTTCGCGAGAACGCTCTGGCTGTCATCAGCGGCGAGGGAGTTTTTCACGATCTGACGAGCGATAGAGAGAGCGACATCATCAATGGTGTCTTCCATCCCTTCGAGCGCCGTCTCTCGTTCCTTAGCCACCTCTGCCTGAGCTTTCTCCAGAATCTCGCGAGCTTGCTCCCGGGCCTGATCGACCTTTTCTTTGGCAGCTTGCTCAGCACGCGCTGTCTCCTCGACCACCATGGCTTGACCCTCGAGTCGAGCCTGGCGAACTTCGGCCTCGAACTCCTCTTTGAGCCGACGAGCCTTGGCCGCTTTCGCTTCGGCTTTGGCAAGCCGTCCGCCCATCTTGGCGTCTCTCTCGTTGCGGACTGTCATGATCGGGTTGTAGACCAACCACGTCAGACAGCCGTGAAGCAAAAAGAAAAGGCCGATCTGGCAGAAGAAGGTTGTTGGCTCGAAGCTCAGGCTTTCTAGAACGGACCAAACGGTTTCCATGGGAGACTCCTTTGCCGGATCCTACTGACCGGACAGGATAAAGGCGATGACCAGGGCGTAGATCGAGAGGGCTTCGATGAAGGCCAGTCCGACCAGCATGTTGTTCTTGATCTTGGGCTCGGCTTCGGGGTTTCGGCCGATAGCTTCCATCGCCTTGGCTACGCCGTTACCGAGACCGAGTCCCGGGCCGATAGTGCCCACACTGATGGCCAGACCGGCGGCCAGCATAGCCATCGCCGACTTGACGCCACCGCCGTCTTGAGCGAAAGCCGGGGCAGCCAGGCAGAATACCATAGCTAGAACCGGCATATATCTCATAAGGCTTCTCATTTTGATGTCCTCCTAGAGTGCTTTGCAGTCTTATTTTCTGGGGCGCCTTTCAGCACCCTAACTTTTTAATGGTCGTCAGCCACCGCGTGAGCAATGTAGACGAGAGAGAGCACAGCGAAAATCATGGCTTGGATGAAGCCGGCCAGGGCTCCCAGGCAAGTGGCGAAAGCCGAGGCTACCCAGATCAGGCCGCCCAGCGTCCCCCAGCCGATGAAACCCAGACTCCCGACTTTGAGTGAGGAAACCATACTCCCCAGAAAGCTCTGGAGTGTTGCCAGGAGATTGACCTTCACCTGATGCTCACCGGAAATGTTCCCGAATAAACGAATGCTGAGACTCAAAATTCGAGCCAATTCTTCCACGATGTTCAAGCCCAGGAAGAGGAAGAACAGCGGGATGCAGATCAGCTTCATCGATCCTTCCATGGTCTGCCAGAGCATCGGCACCGGCTGCCAGAAGTGGGAAATCCATTCCCACAAGCCGGCCAGACCCCCGGGGCTATGGTGGTGGTCGTCACCATCCTGGTGGTGACTGACCAGGCCTGGGAAGAGTCGTTTCTTCAAGCCGTAGTAGTTAAAGGCCAAGAAGGAGATGACAGCTAGAGCAAGAGTGGTGTTGTAAGAGGCCGAGGGAGCTTCAAAGGCGATATGGTGACCGTGGTGGTCGCCTCCGTGCTCGTCCTCTGCGTGAGCTTCGTCGTGGTCATCGTGATGGGCCACCACCGCTTGGTCGGGTGGGGTGTAGCTAAAGACGGGCCAGGGTAGAAGACCCGACCAGTTCGAGACGAGAACAAACAGAAAGAGCGACATCAGGAAGGGGACGTATTGCCGGCCTTCGGGCCCGATCATGTCGTGAGCCATTCCGTCTAGCCAATCGAAGACGTGCTCGAAGGCCGCGCCCCAACCCCGCGGTACGACACCGATCTGGGGATAGGCAAGGAAGCCTAGTAGGATGAGAAACCCGACCACCAGGACAGTCGAACCGACAATCAGCTGGTAATGGAGGTTGAACCCTCCCGCCGCGCTGGCAAGTAAAAAGTTTAGAGTCACGTCGAGGTTCTTATCCTTTCCGGCCAGTAAGCCTGAGCCGTGAGCGCCAGTCGGTAGCAAAAAAATGTTGTCATCAACCCGAGGCCCAAGCCGATGGCACCGAAGTGTGCGATTCGGACCAGGGAAATTCCTGCCGAAAAAACGATCAGATGTCGAAAAACAGAACCGAGCAAGACTCCCTTTCGGGCCTGACCCACATCACCTTGGCCGAAAAGGCTTGAGAGGCCTCGATGAAAGAGGTAGACATGAAGGCCTCCGAGCACCATTCCGGTTATGAAGCTAACCGCTGTCATTTTCGTCTTCTGCGAGAAAAGGTTGGACCAAGCGAAACCCGGCGTAGAAGGCTATCCCGAGACCACCTAACAGGCTGAGGACGAAAAAAAACTCCGAATCGTATCGCTGCTTCAGGTAGTTTCCGAGCTGATAGCCTGCCAGAATGCAACCGACCAGCACAAAGCCCAGGGTCGTGGCTAGAGCCACTCCGCGAGTGAACTGTCGGTTCCCGCGCTTGGGCTCTTTCAGTTCCTCGATTCGTTTTTCGAGAAGGTCGAGTTTGTCATCGACGATCTCGTCGCTCTCCTCGTCAGGCAACAGCCGCTCCCCCTAACAGGGGAGTGAAGTCTGACGGACGAGACCCTTGTTGGCGAAACCTGTGAAGGATCGCTTCTGCGATTCTTTGGGCGGCTTTACCGTCCCCATAGGGATTGGCCACGCGACTCATCTGACGGTAAGCGTGATCATCAGACAGCAGCTTTGAGGCCGACTCTATGATTGTGTCAAAATCGGTCCCGACTAGCTGGGCTACCCCAGCTTCAACACCCTCAGGGCGCTCGGTGGTGCGCCTTAGCACCAAAACCGGCTTCCCAAGGGAGGGAGCCTCTTCTTGGATTCCTCCCGAGTCTGTGAGAATCAAGTGGGATTCGCGAATCAGCCGGATCAAGACCGGGTAGTCGACCGGCTCTAGCAGAGTCACTCGTTCGTGACCTTCCAGGGCCGGAAAGACCACTTCACGCACGCGAGGATTCTTGTGCACACTGAACACTATCTCCACGCTCGTGAAATCTTTCACGAGCCTTCGAAGGGCTCGACAGATCTCCTCCATCGGTTGGCCAAGATTCTCCCGGCGATGGGTTTCGACCAGCAGGATGCGAGCTTTGGCTGGGAGATGGTCGAGTTCGGGAGGTCGACCAGGAGGCAAGTTTTGGACCATCAGCTGGAGGGCGTCACAGACGGTGTTGCCGGTTACAAAGATGTCCTCAGTCTTGAAGCCGTCTCGGACCAGATTGTCCCGAGCCTCGGCGGTGGGAGCGAAATGAAGATGGGAAAGGGTGCTCAAAAGCCGCCGATTCATCTCTTCTGGAAAAGGTTCGTAAACGGTGTTGGTTCGCAGTCCCGCCTCGACGTGACCGACGGGGATCTTGGCATAAAAAGCTGCCAGGCCGGCCACGAAAGCGGTTGTCGTATCGCCCTGGGCCAGGACCAGATCGGGCGCGAATTGCTGGTAAACTTGCTCGAGACCGCTTAAGGCGGAGCGGGTGATATCCGAGAGGGTCTGCCCGGACTTCATGATGTTGAGGTCGTGATGGGGCTCGATCGAGAACAGGTCAAGAACCTGATCGAGCATTTCCCGGTGCTGACCGGTCACCACGGTTTGGGCTTGGATCTCGGGGCACTCTTCGAGGGCTTTCACCACCGGAGCCATTTTGATGGCTTCGGGGCGAGTGCCGAAGACGGTCATGACTTTCATTACTAATTCACCACACAGGCCAGGGCTAGGCCAGCCAGTCCAAACATCACATTGATAGCATAGATGGTTACCACTGCCTGGCGCTGAGACATCCCTACGGCTAGGAGGCGATGGTGGAGGTGGCCTTTGTCGGGTGCGAAAATCGGCTGGCGGCGAAGACCACGCCGGACGATGGCGAAGGTGGTGTCGAGAATGGGCACGCCCATAATGAGCATGACCGGGATGGCCAAGGCCACCGTCGCGGTGGTTTTAAGGCAGCCCACGATCGACCAGCCGGCGAACATCAGGCCGAAGAAAAGAGAGCCAGTGTCTCCCATAAAGATTTGGGCGGGGTTGAAGTTGTAGCGAAGGAAGCCGAGGGCGGCACCCGCTAGAGCGGCCATCGCCAGCACGGTAGCCCACTCGCCGTTGAGGGCGGCTACGACCAGGAAGATCAAGGCGGAGGTGAGGGCTACTCCGGCCACCAGGCCGTCCAGGCCGTCGAGTAGGTTGATGGCGTTGGTGATCCCCACCAGCCAGAGCATACTCAACAGGATCGCCTGCCACTCCTGGAGGAAGATGATGCCGTCTACAAAGGGAAGCGAGAAGAAGTCGACTCGGACACCCATTCCGACCAGGACCATCGCGACCCCGACTTGACCGAAGAGCTTCATCTTGGCCGGCATGCCGTGACGGTCGTCATACATTCCGATGGCCACTAGAACGGCTCCGCCAAAGAGGAGGGCCGCCATGGTCGCGTACTCTCGTCCCGTGATCGGTTCTGGTGCTCTGAAGAGACCGATCACCACCAAGAAGGCTACTGTGAAGGCAATAAACACACCCAGGCCACCCCAGAGTGGGGTGGGCACTTTGTGGACCTTACGAGGGTCGGGGCGGTCCATCGCTCCGTGACGGGCGGCAAGCTCTCGAACCCAAGGCGTAAGGGCCAGAGTGAGCAAGAACCCCAAGATAAAGGCGCTGAGGGCCGGTAAGGCGGCCATACCTGTTTCCCCTTTCTCGCTTCAGGCGAGAACCGAATTCCGTGCAGAGTGTAGCAAGGTTGTTCGACTTCGTCAATCGCTCTCTTGAGCCAGCCTGATTGTGTTGCCGCCTTCGTTGCGGGCGGTGACCATGGCCGCCTCGGCTGCCAGCAGCAACTCCTCGGCCGTTTTGCCGTTGGCCGGGAAGGAGGCGATGCCGACGTTGAGAGCGACTTTGATCGGGCGTTCAACCAGACCTCCGCTTCCGATTTCGAGTTCGGCCACCGTCGACCGGAGACGTTCTCCCGCCTGGCGCCCTCCTTCTCGGTCGGTTTCAGGCAAGACCAGGCTCAGCACCTCGCCACTAAGTCGGCCACCAAAGTCGACCTCTCTTGCGATCGATTGGACGGCTCCCCCTAGTTCGCGATGGACTCGATAACCAAGCTCTCGCCGGATATTCAGCTCTTTCTCAAAGTAGTCGTAAGCGATCTCCATCACCAGAAAACAGGCGGGGCGGTCGTAGCGCAGGCTGCGAATGACTTCCTTGTAGCAAAGCTCTCGAAAGAACTTTTCCTGATAGAGACCTGTTAGATTGTCGTGTAATTCCATAACCCCACCAAATGTTTGTTCTGGTCAGTTGGCACCCAACCTGCCCTCGTGAAGAAATTTCACATAATCTGCCAGCTGCTATTTTTAAACCGTTCGTAGTTCTCCGCGAATTTGCGCACCAGGGCCCGCACCTGGGACCACTCCTCGCCTTTCAGAGGATGGACCGAGCCCAACAGAACCGGCTCAAGCAGGCCCTGCTTTTCGTGAAAGTCGATCGATTCCTGGTCGGCATTCTTGGAGATCAATAGCTCGAAATTGGTCATGGTGCCCAGGGTGAAGGTCAGGAAGCTTAAAGTGGGTGGGAGATACGGGGTGTGACACTCGTTGCCGTAGTGGGCGATCAGTTCCTCCAAGGCGGGGTCGAGGTCGCTTTCCTTCAGGCTGGCGACGGCGGCCTCGAAGTCGTGTTCGCGGTTGGCCCCCAGGCTGCTGATAGTAAAATTCGGGAGAGAACAGAGCCTTTCGCTCATCTCCTGGGCTGTTGCCAGACGGTCCTCTGGCCAGTGCTGGAGGGCGTGCTCAACCACCTGCTGCAGAGGGTTAGGGATCTCCACGCCCAGATGCTCAAAAGTGGCAAAGTCGAAATCGGTCGGTTTGACCCCGCTAAGGAGCTCATGTATGGTGGCTCCCAGGGCGTAAAGATCCGAACTTGGTTGAGGTTTGCCTGCCTGCTGTTCCGGTGGGGCGTAGCCCGGCGTGCCGATCCAGTAGCCCTCGGCGGGGTTGGTGGCCCGCGCGATTCCGAAGTCGATCAAGAGCACCCGGCCGTCACTTTCCCTCAGGAGAAGATTGGAAGGCTTGATGTCTCGATGGACAATCGGAGGCGATTGAGAGTGAAGGTAGTTGAGGGCGTCAAGCACCTGCACAGCCCAGTTGACCACGTCGTTGGGGGGTAAGCCGGGATTGCCCGTCGTTTTCTTGAGGCGCGATAGATCTGTGCCCTGAACCAGTTCCATGACGAAGTAGAAGGAATCCTCGTGGAGAAAGGCCGTGCTGATTCTGGGAATGCCGGGATGAAGCAGCCCCTGCATGACCTGGATCTCAGAGATGAAGCGGTCTTTGGCGTCTTGGAGTTCGTTGGGGTCAGCGCTAGGCTGGAACTCTTTGAGGGCGAACGACTTGCCGTTGAGGTGACGGTCGGCCACCTCGTAGACCGCGCCCATCCCACCGGCTTTGATCAGTTTGACAATCTGAAAGCGCCCATCGAGCACGGTCCCTGGTGATAGCCTGTCGTACGGCATGGACTCGCTTTCTGCAAGGGCCCTGAACTGCCCTTTGAGAGCTAGCCCTTAGCTATCTCAAGCCCGAGTGAGCCGATCAGGTCGGTTCGCGCTGATTCCAGATCGGGATAGCGGTCTTCTTTGTCTTTGGCCAGCATCTTGAGCACCACCGCATCCACAGGGGCCGGTAACTCGGGGCGATAGAAGCTGGGCGGGTCGGGTTCATCGGTGAGGTGGAGGAAAATCAACTGGGTTGGGGAGTCTGCTTCGAAGGGCAACCGCCCTGTTAGGAGTTCATAGGCCAGGCAGCCCAGGGCATATTGGTCGGTGCGGGCGTCGAGTTCCAGAGACTGGATCTGCTCGGGAGCCATATAGGCTGGTGTGCCGAGAGCGACACCGGTCTGGGTTAGCTTTTCGGAGCTTTCGTTCTTGGCCAGGCCGAAATCCATCACCTTGATGGAGCCCTTCTTGGTCAGCATGATGTTGTCGGGCTTGAGGTCTCGGTGGATGATGCCTCGTTGGTGAGCGTAAGCTACTGCCGAGAAGATTTCGTCCATCAAGGTGCAGGCCCGGTTCAAGGGGAGGCCTCCGGGGCCGACCCGGTCTCGCAAGACGCCGCCCTCCACGAACTCCATGATCAGATAGATCCATCCCTCGACTGTTTCTCCCCAGTCGATCAGTCGCATGATATGGGGATGGTCGAGGCTGGCGCTCACCTGAATCTCTCGCTTGAAGCGGCGGATGAAGTCGGCTTGTTCTGACAGTTTGCGATCGAGAATCTTGACGGCCACGCTTTGGCTTTTGTCGAGGCTCTGGTCAGGGATACCGAGATAGACGCAGGCCATTCCTCCCTGACCCAAGACGTCGACGAGACGATAGCCGCTCAGAGTCCTCATCAAGAGGGAGTCGTGCCGGGTCTGGTGGGCGGGAGCGAGCTCCTCCAGGCGCTCCTGATGGGCTAGTCGGCGCCGAACAGTTCGAAGGCGAAACCAGCCCAGGCCCAATCCGATCAGCGAAGCTACCAGGCTCAAGCCAACCGTTGCGGGATTCTTCTCCAGGAAATGCCGGAGAGCGGCGCCGGCGTGGGTTGGTGGTAGACGGATCGGGGGTTCGTTGGCAGGCGGCCAACTGGACCGACCTTTCAGGGTTCCGGTCGGAAGTCTGAGGGGCTGGGGGCTTTCAAACCCTTCTTTTTCGAAGGTCAAGACCAGGTCGGTGCCCACATCTTCGACGGAAACAGGTTGGTCTGAGAGGCCCCGAAAGTGAGGGGCGCCGTGAGAAAGTTTCTGGAAGACTCGAACTCGGTCTGGCTCAGTCCGGAAGAAGACAGTCAGCTCTTCGCTCTGAGCGAGAGTTGTCAAGAGAAGGAGCAGAACGAAGGTTCTCACGGATTCAGGATGGTCACCGAACGCTCGAGTCGAAAGCGCGTCGGTCCTTTCTCGAGCTCCAAGACGATTCGGAAGGGTTGCTCCCAGGCTGAAGTCGTGCCAGCGTGAGTCAAGCCGAACCGGGAGACGTCTTCGGCCAGCGAGTGGGCGGCGGCAGAACGGCCCAGGCTCTCCATCGTGGTTGGGGTCAGTCGAAGGGGTTCGGTCGAGGTGGGAGGATTGGGAAGAGCGGGGGGACCTCCCTGCCAATGGTGGCGGTGGAGCCTTCCGCTGGCCTGATCATGATAGTAGGCGACGACCTCGGTCCAGAAGGCCGGTTCCCCTGAGCCGGTCACGCCCCTCAAGGGGTGGACAGCAAAGCCGGATGGACCCAGGCTTAACCCCTCTAGATTGGTTGAGGCCAGGTCGGCCACCATCTTGTCTACGGCTAGAGCAGCGGCCTGTTGCATCTCGACTCGTAGGGAGCGTTGCGAAGTGATTCTGAGGGTGGGAAGCAACACCTGAAGCACCAGCGAGGTGGCCAGCGCCATCAGGGCGACCAGGACCAGAAGCTCTGCGAGCGTGAATCCTTTAGCGCTGGAGGCCTGAGACCAGGGTTTCATGGCTTACCTCCTTCGGGTCAGCAGGGTCACCCCAGGTGAGCGTTACCCGCAACCTTTTGACCAGATTAGGGTCCTTTCCGGCTATCGGATAAACTTCAAGAACCGGGTGGAAGACGACTCCTTCTCGGGTGATCGGCGCTAACTGTTGGTGATCGCCCACCACCAGGGCATCGTAAGAGCGGGCCTGGCGCTCGGCGATCAGAGAGCGAGCCAGGGTATTCGCCAGAAGTTGTTGCTCAGCCTGGCGAACAGCCAGAATCGAGGTAGGATAGAGATTGAAGAGAAAAATGACCACCAGACCCAGGATAAAGATCGAGAGGACCAGCTCTAGCAGGCTGACCCCTTTCATAGCTTCTCCAGCAGCTTGACCAGGGGTAGCATGGTGGCCAACAGCATCACCGCAACAAAACTACCCATCACCCCCATGATAAGGGGTTCTAGTAAAGCCGTGAAGACTTCCAGGGCGTGGTTAAGGCTGTTTTCTTGAAGGCGACCGTTGTAGTCTAGCAAAAGGGGCAGCTTGCCAGACTCCTCGCCGGCCCTCACCATCTCCACAAATTGGCGAGGCAGGACGGGTTCTGTCTCCATCGCCTCGCTCAGGCTCTCGCCCTCTTGCAAGCGGGCTGTCACCCGCTCGAGTGCTTGCTCAAAAAACGGGTGATCACTGGCTGCGGCGGCCAGGGGCAGAGCTTCCAATAACGAAACTCCACATTCGGTTTGGACGGCCAAAGCTCTAGAGAAGCGAGCTAAAGCGAGAGTGTTGAGAAGCCAGCCGAGATGGGGCCAGCCGTGGGCCAGGGCTATGATGGTTTCCCGTCCGCCAGGATCGCGCCATAGTCGGGTCAGGACGAAACTCGAAGCTGCCAAAAGGAGCAAAAGCACGCCCATAAAAATTGGGCTTCTGAGTTTTTGGCTGAGCTTCATGACCAGGAGCGTTAACCAGGGGGGCTCGACCCCCGAACTGAGAAGAAATTCGAAATGTCCCTCCAGCACCAGGGGCGGGACCAGAACCAGCATCAGACAGCAGGCCGCCAGTAGAAAAGCCGGATAGGTGAGAGAGCTACGGATTTTCAGGGTCAGGGCTAGCTTTTGGGTTTCATAGTCGGCCAATCTTTCCAAGACTCGATGGAGGCCGCCGCTCATCTCTCCGACAGCCATCATCTTGGTGGCAAACACGGAGAAGACTCGCGGCTCGCGAGCCATCACCACCGAGCAGCGATGTCCACCCTGGATGCCTCTCGAAAGCTTCTCGCTGGCGGCTGCGATGACCGGGTCTTCAGTTTGGGCGGCCAAAAGGTCCAGAGCCGCTACTAGGCTCACTCCCGAGCGCAGCATCACCGACAGGGAGCGATAGAAGAGAACCAGGCCCTGGGGAGTAGCCGGCCCAAGCTCGGCCTCGACAGGATCAGGAGCTGAGGGACGGGGCCTTGGGCGGACTGGACGAACAGCCGCGGGGGCCGAGGGGAAAAGGATGCGGGCCGTTTTCTGAGCCTGTTGAAGCAATCGGCCCATATCAGAATACTTCCAGGTCTTTTGCTGGTCGAGCCGGTCCGCATAGAGAAGGGCGACCACCTTCCTCTGGGGGTCCAAGATCGGGACGCACACGGCCGTGGCCGTTCCGGCCAATAGCAAGCTGACTCGGTCGCCGAGCTCTTCGTGGTCTTCCGGGCGGCCCATTAAAAGAGGTTCGCCCGAACGGTAGACTGTGCCTAACAGCTCGCGACTGACTAACCCCGCTTCTCCCAGGACGTCCCCCGGGAGTTGATGGTGGCAGGCCACCTTCCAGGGTTCCCCCTCGGTGATGACCACCAGGGCTCGCTGGGCGTCCAGGCTGTCCACCATGAATTCAAGCGCCTCGGTGTATGGATCAACTGTTGTCAGCATGGCCTCCAGGAGGGCTTTTCGGCCGCCGCGAGCACCATCCTGGGTCAACAGAGACTATGGAGCGGGTCCTTACCAGAAGTCGGGGACTTCTACCGCCGAGCTAGGGTCATACTCGAGTTCTGCCAGAAGCTCGCTCAGGGTGCAGCCTCGCACGGGGTGGCGGAGGTCGGGAGACAGTTGATGGAGCGGAACTAGGACAAACGGTTGGGACTCAAGTTGAGGATGGGGAAGCTTCCAGTCGTGGCCTTGCTCGACTCTTGTCCCGAGCAGGATCAGGTCGAGATCAAGAGTGCGGGGGCCGCATTTATTGGCAGTTCTGACTCTCCCAAGGTCGCTCTCGATGGCGGCGAGTTGGGCCCGGATCTCCTCCGGTTCCAACTCGGTCTCGATCTCGAGACTTAAGTTGTAGAAGGATTCTTGGTCAAGGTAGCCTACCGGAGCTGTCTCGAAAACCGAGCTTTTGCGGAGCAGGCGAAAACGTTGGGCCACCTTCTCGACTCCGCGGCGCACATTGGCGGCTTTGTCGATGTTGCTGCCCAGGTCGAGGTAGGCCTTCACCAGGGGTAGTCCTCGGGTTTTCGCTCGAGGCGAACACCAACCTTGTCTGCCCCCCGCAGAGCGCCGGGTTTACTGAGGCGCAGCCGGACTCGGGTGATAGGAAATTCGCTCAAAAGGAGTTCGCAAACCTTTTCGGCCAAGGTCTCGAGGAGTCCGAACTCAGTCTCTCCGACGAAGGCTTGAAGGCGCTTGGAGACGGCTTTGGTGTTGAGGCCCTCAGGGCCTACCTGATCGGTTTTGGCCGGTGTTCTTAAGTCTCCCTCGAGTTCCAAGTCGAGCACCACCTGTTGGCGCACCATCCGTTCCCATTCGGCCAGGCCGATAAGGCAATCGATCTTGAGACCTTCGATGAAAAGGAAGTCTGACATTTTTGGTAGTTCTCCCTGGCTTGACGGTATCCTCGGCGAGGAGAGTTTTCGGCTGGCCAAGAACCGGCCGAGATGAGCCAAGTAGATGAACAACTGGACCCGTTGCGCCAAGAGGTCGCCCGACTCGACCGAGAAATCCTGAAACTGGTAGCCGAGCGGTTGGCTACAACCCGGAAAATCGGTCAGGCCAAGCTCAGGGCTGGCTTGCCGATCCGAGACTTTCGAGTCGAGGTTCAAGTGCTGTCCCGGGCCCGCAAAGCCGCTCTTGAGCATGGTTTTGACCTGGAGTTTGCCGAGAAGGCGATGGAACTGTTGATGTCGGGAGCCGTTCAGACTCAAGCCGAGCTGCCTCACGGGCAGCCCACTGCCGGGGCCCGTAAAGTCTTGGTCGTGGGTGGGGCCGGGCGCATGGGTCTGTGGCTCTCTCGCTTTTTTGAGGCCCAGGGCCATACTGTTCACATCTGCGACCAGAGTGAGGGCGAGGTTCCCTGGTCTCGAGTGACTCTATCAGAGGGTGTGGCCCAGGCCGATGTGGTGGTCCTGGCTACCCCTTTGAAAGCGACTCCTCAGGTCTTGCGGGAGGTCCTTGAGGTCGAGGGTGATCCTCTGATTTTCGATATCTGCAGCTTGAAAAGCCAGGTCGCTCCTCTCTTAAAGCAGGCTGCCGAACAGGGTCGCCGGGTCACCAGCCTTCATCCGATGTTCGCTCCTGGAGCGGTGTTGCTGCACGGCCGGGCGGTGCTGGTCTGCGATGCCGGCTGTCGCCGGGCCACCGATCAGGCCAAAGAGCTGTTTGCCGACACCGCCCTGGGCCTCTATGAGTTCGACCTGTTAGAGCACGACAAGATTATGGCCGTCGTGCTGGGAATGAGTCACGCCGTCAATCTTCAGTTTGCGGGAGCGGTCGCTCGTTTCGGTCTTCCTTTTGACTTTCTCGGCAAAGTGGCCAGCACGACCTTTGCCAAGCAGGTCAAGACTACGGCCGAGGTGGCCGAGGAGAATCCCGCTCTCTACCACGAGATTCAGAATTTCAACGCTGTTACGCCCGATATGTTTGATCTGTTGAGTGACTCCCTGGAGCGGCTGCGCCAAGCCTCTTTGCAAAGGGACGGTCAGGCCTTTCTCGACTTTATGAACGAGTGTCGGGGCTATTTGACCGGGGCAGCGGCAGGCCGGGTTTCTAGTTGAGTCTCGTCAGGATAGCCGCGGCGATGGTCTCGGCGGCCCGGGGTTTGCCCACCTGTTGGGCCCTCTCGGTCGACTCGGGATTTTTGAGGAGGGAGACGGCTCTTGCCGCGGTGTCGGTGCTATCCGTTCCGATTTCTGCCACGCCCAGTTCTTGGAGTCTGGTGGCGTTATGAATCGCCAGTCCCGAACCAGGTCGGTGGATCACCATCGGTTTCCCCAGCGCCAGAGCTTCTGAGGTGGTCAACCCTCCGGCCTTGGTCACAATCACATCACTGGCTCTCATCCACTCTTCCATATTGTTGACTCGACCCTCCGCGTGGACCGGATAAGGACTCTTCAGTGCCGTGAGCTGCTCGCGAGCCTGGCTGTTGGCGGCCGTAATACAGACCGTCTGCATGGGAAAACGATGTTGGCCGAGAGCCTTCACCAGGTCCACAAACGGCTGAGCTCCGACTCCTCCGCCGGTGATCAGGGCGGTGGGTAGGTCCGGATCGAGACCGAGTTGCTGACGGAGTTGTTGACTGGAGCGTGCGGCGGTGTTAGCGAAGTTCGACTTCACCGGAATCCCGCTGACAGTGACTCGCTCGCCCTCGACCCCTAATCTTTCCAGTTCACCCACCATCGCCTCGTTGGCCACGAAGTAGCGCTCGACCGAAGGCTTGGTCCAGCGGCTGTCGGCTTTGTGGTCGGTCAGAATTGTCCAGATTGGAGCCTCGACCTGGCCCTGCCGCGTCCAGTGGTGGAGCATTCCGTTGACTTCGCCCTGGGTCGAGACGATGAGGTCGGGCTTGGCCTGCTGGATGTGATCCAGGGCCAGGGGGGACAGGTGGGCTTTGATAGCCATCAGAGTGCTTTGAACGGTGGAGACCAGAGGGCAGCCCCGGAGAGCCGATTCGTAGCTCCACTTGACCAGTCCGGGGACTTTCCAGATCCCCCTGGCCATCGATTTCTGAGTGTCGATCAAGCGCTGACTCGAAAGGGTGAGGGTGTCGAACGATTCTGCCTCCACCCCGGAGTCGGCCAGCTTCTCGATGACTGAATCGGCTGCCGAACGGTGGCCGGCTCCGGTCGCCGAGGAGTGAACAAAAAGGACCTTCATAGAGCTAGTATCTCTCAGGCCTCTTAAAATTTCATGATCTAGACAAGAAGTTTCGTCCGGCTTTGACATGTTTTTAACAAAAGTGTTGTATCTTTTCTACAGAGGCTACACTTAGTGCGCGTGTCCCATCGGAATAGCTTGACGTTTTGCCGGAGAATGGCGGCCTTCAGGGCTCTTCATCAGCCTGGCTCAGAGACCTGTGAGCCACCGAGCGACGAGCGCTCGGTAGCGGCTCCACCGGTCAGCAGCGCCAAGACGGAGGAGCGCGAGGTCGTTTCGGGGGGAGCCGAATTCCTGCTGGAATTGGTGGGAGAGTCGGCTTTGAATGCTTTGGCCGCGGTGGGTGGAGGAGTGGTGGCTGGTCCCGCTCTCGTTCGGAACTTGCGCAACACCGCTGCAGCCCTCAAGACCCGAGAGAGGCACCGAAGCGAAATGGTGGCTGACGTTGTCCAAGGGGTGGGTGCCGTCGCGGCGGCCCTCGGCGCCAGTGCAGCCGGAATCTCAACGGTGGGAGAACTGACCGGTCGATTGGGGGTGGCGGCCGATGTCGCCACTCAGGTGATGACTCCCTTGGGTTTGGTGGCTGGAGGGGTCGAGACGGCCGTCGGCCTACGGGATAGCTTTCGCGACCGTCATCAGGGGATGAGGGTTGTCGGTCAGGGGCTCTTGCGGACCACGGCCGGAGTAGCCATCATGGTCGGGGCCGCCACCGCTTCACCAGCAGGAGCGGGCGTGGCCGCTCTTGCTCTGACGGGAAGATTTGCTTTGCGCCACCTCGAGCGTCGTCGTCAAGCCCAGGTCGTGGCCGAGCAACCCGAGTTCCACTCGCGCTATCTTTGACGAGGGCTAGCGCAGTTTCAGTTTGAGGGGCTCCTCCAGCAAAATCAGGCGCGAAGGAGTTCCGGTTTCCTCAGGATCGTGGTCGCAGACCAGGGCGGCGGAGTAGTTCCAGGCGTCGATCTTTCGCAGGGCCATCCCGGTGGCCCGATTACCAGGGGCAATTTCCTGGCGCACCAGTTTGGCCGGGGGGAAGCCGCCCTTCATAAACCAGATCTGGTTCGAGCAGAAGCGATGGCCGCCGTCGGCGTCGGCCGTCAACAGCAAGACAACCCCTCGCCCCGGGATATATTCCAGGTCCGAGAGATAGAAGGTTGTGCTGCAAGCGGGCTCGACGGGAGGCTTGAGGCCGGTGTCGACCAGGTCGAACTCTATGTCCTTATCGCGGGCGAGAAACTCATCCAAAGGTCCGACCAGGAGCAGGATGTTACCGGCGTCGGAAAGGGGGCGACGTAGGCCGAAGAAGACCCGATTGTGCTTCTGGTCCATTCCCATTCCCGAAATCTCCATCTGTTCCGCCGGGGTGGACCCGTAAAGACGGGTCTTGCGAAAGCCGATGTCAGGAGAGTAGTCGGTCTCGGCTGAGCCTTCCACCAGGTCCTCGCCGCGCAGCTGAATTTTATGGATGACAGCCCGCTGACGTAAGTAGCGTTGGTTGTTCTTCTCGTGGTAGTGGGAGCCGGTCACAAAAAAAGTGCTGTCGTCCATTCGGGCCGTGCCAGCATAGAAGGCTGGTCCCAGCATTCTCGGAAACTCGACAAAGCGAAAGCGCCGCCCCTCTTTGTCGAAGATGTGAAAAGCGTTGTAGCGCTGGTCGACCACAAATAGGCGGTCTCCAGGGAGCCATTCGACGCCGGTGGGACGAAGATCCATCAGAACTCCCTGGTCTCCTCGTAAGTCAAAGGTCTTGTCGGCCCAGGCCGGGCCGAGGCAAAGAATGAGGATGATTAAGAAAGGTATGCGCTTCATTGGAAACTCCTCCTGAGGGTTTGGCAGGTGAGAACTCTGCTCGGGTGCAAATCAACGCCCGCGTGAAATTTCGACGGTCCATAATGGCCGCGCTGGCTGTCTGCCTTCTCCTGATGAGCGGAAATTCCCCGCCTTCGATGGCTAGTCAGCTGCTGGATGAGCGGGTGCTAGGGAGCCCTGAAGGGGTTGAGATGAGGCGCTGGACCTACTTGAGCGACGGGCTTCGGGTGCGAGGAGAGCTGTATCTACCTCCCGACGCAGGTCGTCGGCCCCTGGTGATTTTTTGTCACGACGGGATTTCCGGCATTTCCAAGGAGCATCGGCTGAGTAGTCTTCGTCTGGCTCGGGCTGGTTATGTCGTCTTTTCCCCTTCCTATCGGGGGGAGGACGGCTCTGAAGGCGAGATCGAAATTGCCAAGGGCGAGGTCCGAGACGTGCTTAATGTTATCCCGCTTTTGGTTCAACTCGAGCAGGTCGACCCCGAGCGGATCGCCCTGGCCGGAGCTTCCCACGGCGCTTTGATCTGCGCCCTGGCCACGGCTCAGGAAGAAAGGGTGAAGGCTCTGGTGATGGCCTACGGGGTGATGGACATCTATAAGTGGTGGCACTATCTCAGAGATAATGGCCGACTTGGTAACGACCCCATAACTTCGCGGACCTATGGTCAGGGTCCCCACGCCCGGCCTCGGTCTTTTGCGATTCGCAACGCTCTCGATGTGGCCGCCAGGATCCACTGTCCCGTTTTGATTCTGCAGGGCAAGAAAGACAAGATTGTGCCCTTCGAGCAGGCTCACCTCATGGAGCGAAAGCTTAAGAGCCTCGGCAAGCCTGTTCAGGCCGAGATTTACCCCGACTGTCTCCACGGATTTCTGGTCTACGCTCCCTACATTCAGGACGCCGATGCTGCTGAAAAGAAGCAGACCGAACAGGCTTGGGCGACGATGTTCCGTTTCTTGGATAAGGCTCTCGGCTCATCGGGCTTGACCCGGCCTCAATCCGGGTCGACCTCGACCGAGCCTAAGCCGACCCCCGTGATCACCGACTAGAGACGGCTATCCGTCGGGTGTGGCCCGCCACCAGGAGTAGTGGTCTCGTTGGAGGACTTCTTCGGAAGGCAGCGGGTAGAACAGCAGTTTTTCTCCCTCGGCCAAAAAGAACCCAGGTCCGACGTTGCGATAGAGCACTTTGTCGAAGACCGACTGAAGTCCGATAGAGCTAAAAACAGGCTCTTCGGCTTCTTGAAGAGCTCTTACGACGACTTCCAGCTTCTGGGAGTGAACCCCCGGAAAGGGTGGCGACATGAAAGGGTTTTCTTGCCATCGCTGGAGGAATTTGTCGGCGTCGAATTTGTATTGGGTGAAAAAGAGCTTGGGGGCGCCCTTGGTGTTCCCCGCAGCCGTCATCTCTTGGCCGAAGGCGCGGTGGTCGTAGGTCGTGGCCACCACCAGTTGAAGCGGATTCAGTTCTTGAATGATCTTAATGGCATCTTTGCCTTGGTGTTTCGACTGGTAGTCGGTCTTTTCGAGTTTGAGAGTCTCCCCGCTGACAGTGACGGCATAGAGAGCCCCGATAGCTTCGATGTCGATATGCTCGAGGACCCGATAGGAACTGATGAACTTGGTCTGCTTGGGAGTCCCGTCGGGATGGGGCACGCAGAGGTCGAGGTATTTGTCGATCTCGAAGTAGTCATTGCGATACTCCGGATCGACTTCGACAAAAAGCATCTTGCCGCTGTAATAACGCTTGGTCCCCACCGAGTAATGTTTCCCAAAGGCTTCGGGGTCGAGCTGAGAGGCGATTAAAGCTCGGTTAGGATACATGACGGCGTAAAGGTGCTTGGTAAAGTCGCTCATAAGATCAGGCTCATTCCGCGGTCGAACGGCCCCCTCCTCCCAGCCAGTTTCGGCGCGCAAAACGGGTCCCGTCGGCGACCTGGTAAAGCAAAGTCTGGCGGGCTTTCTGGCGGGGCGAGGGGGGGAGCAGAGAGCGACTCTGGAGGGTCGAAAGGCTGACCGAAAAGAGAGACTCTTGCTCGGGGGTATCGACGATGTAGGCCGCCCAGCTGCCTCGCGGTGAAAGCTCCAGTTGCTCGAATTCCCGCGAGAGAAGGCGCTCGTCGAGAAGGCGTTCCGCCTCGAAGTTGTCGGGGTCTAGACGGAAAATGACTTGCCCGTTCTGCAGGGTCAGCTCGTCGTCTCGGCCCCAGACTAGCCGAAAGCCGCGAGCGGTTTCGGTGGTAAAGCGTTGAAAGGCAGTCGTCATCACGTTGGGTAGGAGGAAGAAATTCTCATCTAAGCTGGCCAGCAGGCCGACCGAGTCAGGAGACCAGACGATGGTGCAGTGCCGAGCCGCAGCCTGGATGCTCGACCAGCGCAGCTTCTCATTCTTTGAGTCGTAGACCCAGATGCCAACATCCTCTCCCAAGCGAAGTCCCAGGGCCAGAAAGCGCCCGTCGGGAGAGGGGACGATCGACTCCATGGTGAGGGCTCTCCGAGGTGAGAACGGAATGGTAAGGTGCTTCCGGAAACCGTTTTCATCGAGGCCCCAGGAGAGAACCTCAAGACCCTGGCGGGTGAGGGTGCGCTCTTGCTCCCGTTCGACTTCCTGGTAGTTTTCTAAGGACTCCGAGTCGGGCTGGTTGATGGCGGGAGGCTCGAAGGGGATGTCGTAGTGGAGTTGGCAAAAGTAGAGACGTTCGCCCTGCAGCCCGTGCCAGCTCAAATTGGGTCGCTGGAATTCAAGGTCGGTAGCCGGCTTGCCATCGAGTCGGTGAAGCCTCAAGTTTGGCGTCGAATCGGGCCCGGGTTGGGACACCAAAATGGCTTCCTGGTCTCCCATCCACCCCAGTAGCTGGCGAGGCTCAAGAGGGCACTCGGCCAGTTTTTGGGCCGGCTCATCTCCTACCCGCTTGGTCCACCAGAGTTCGCGGACTCGTCGTTTGCTGTCGGGCTCAAAGGTCGTGCGAAAGTAGGCTAGACTGGACTCGTCGGGAGACCAGAGAGGCTGAGAGTAGCGATAGCGAGGTAGACTATCGACTCGGTCAGCCACGCTCTCAAGCCAGCTCAGACCACCTGCGGTGAGAGCACTCAGAAGTAGCACGACCACGACCACCGAGAGCCAACTCGAACTCGATGAGGGGGGTTGGTTGGCAACCATTCCAGCAAAGTTTGGCCAGAAGGCCTGTCAACCCTGCTAAAGCCCCCTCTAACGCTACTCTAACGGTTCACATGCATAGATCGGGAAGCGCGGTTGGTATAGTGGGGACAACAGATAGGAGAGATTGTGACCAGCGACCAGATGACGACCAATGAGGCCCAGGTTCCAGGCGAAGAACAGGTTGAGCCCATCGAAGCTCAGCCGGCCGTCGCCGAGGAACTCACGGGTGAAGAGCTATTCGCTCAGCAACAGCAAACGATCCAAGACCTCGAAGAGCAGGTCAAGAGAGTCTCGGCGGAATTTCAGAATTTTCGTCGACGTCAAGAAGAAGAGCAGAAGCGAGTCTCGCTTCGCCTGAAAGACGAGCTCTTTCGCAGCCTACTCCCGATTCTCGACAATCTGGAACGTGCCCTGGCAGCCTCGCAAGTGCAAGGCAGCGCGGAGGCTCTCATCAAAGGAGTCGAACTCGTCGACCGTGACATCAGAAAGATTTTCGAAGACCACGGCGTGGCGGCGCTCGCGGCTGAAGGAGAGCCCTTCGACCCCGCCTACCACGAAGCCGTGATGACAGAAGAGCGAGATGATGTTCCTGACCAGACAGTGGTTCAGGAACTCCAGACAGGCTACGTCATCGGAGGCCGGGTCCTGCGGCCCAGCCTGGTCAAGGTCGCTCGTTCCTAAATTTCTATCGACTGAACTTTAAAGGAGGAATCATTATGAGCAAGGTTGTCGGTATCGACCTCGGAACAACCAACTCGTGTATCTCGGTGATGGAAGGTGGCAAGCCTATCGTTATCGCCAATTCAGAGGGAGGTCGCACCACCCCGTCGGTGGTCGGTTTCTCCAAGTCGGGTGAGCGACTGGTGGGGGAAATGGCCAAGCGTCAAGCCGTTAGTAACCCGGATC
>CAYRFU010000008.1:0-2319 GCA_964423525.1 uncultured Burkholderiales bacterium
GCTGCTGCAATCGAATGGCTGGATTCGCCTAGTCGGTTGGAGCTCACCTCACTGAGCAAGCCGGGCCTGTGGGCCCGGCTTTTTCACGTCGCCAGGTAAACCCGCCCCGACCGCAAAACCGGCACTATGGCTTTTCATTGGGCCCTGCCAGGATGCGAGTCTGCCCGTCTGAAAATGACGGTGACCGGTCCTGTGGTCCACCTGGAGTTGACGGTCAGGGCAGGCCCCAGCGGCCTGTTCGAAGCAGAAGAGTTTCATCGCTCGCTGGGTCAGGGGGAGGAAGCGACCGTCTCTTTCGGCCGTTGGCTTGAGCGCCACGACGACAAGCTCACCTTAAGGTTTCCCGCCTGGCCCCAGGCGGTCGACATCGAAGTCGAGATGGAAGGCAATCCAACCTTCCAAGTCCCCGACACCGTTCCAGCCGGCCAAAGTTGGGCTCTCGAAGTCGAGCCCGATTTGAGCCCTCCAGGTCGAGCCTGGCGCCACCAGGACACGGTGTTGGTATCGGCTAGCGCCCCCGATTCTGTCGTCGACCTTCCTAAAGACGTCATCTTTTTGCTCGATCTCTCGGCCGGAGCCTCAGCTCGCTGGCCAGCCGTAAGACGAGGAGTCGAAACCTTTATCGGTCATCTCAAAGCCGACGATCGAGTGGCTCTCATCGGTTTCGCTGATGGGATTATGGCCGGTTTTTCTGGTGGCAGCCTGGTTCAGGCAGCCAGTTTTCCTTCCGCCATAGCCTGGCTTGAGCAAGTGGTCTGCGAAGGTCGCTTCGAGTTTCTTAGTTCTCTCCAAGCGGCCATGAGCCAATTCCGAGAAGTCAGCCGATTCCAGATGCTCGTCCCCGTCCTCTCCCGCCAACCCGATCGGCTGATGATAGCCTGTGCCAAACCTATGCTTTCTACCGCTTTCGGAATCCGAATTTTCCCCCTCACGCCCGAGCCCGGACTTTTCTCCCGACTGGCGGAGCGGGTGGGCCGTGGCCAGGCTTTGTGGGGCTGTCCGGAACGAAACTTGACCACCCTGGCCCGTTACTGTAGTAGCCCTAGAGTCACCGACCTACGGGTGACCGGCGGATTCACACCCATCTGGCCAGAGCGAGCCCCAGACTTGCTGGCCGGCACCCCGACCTTCCTGCTTGGCGAGGTGGAGCCAACCCCAAACTTAAAACTAAGGGGCATCACAGCCGAGGGAATGTGGGAAGAGCACCTGTCGGTCGAGCCGAGCGACAACCCGGCTCTGAGTCTGGTAGCCCGTTCAGCCCTAGCCCGCCACCAAGAAGATGAGATCGAGCCTGAGTTACCAGAAAAATTCCTGGAAGAGGCTCGCCTGCTCCTGAACACCCTGCTCAGCCAAATGGGCACCTTCGATGGCGGACGAGCTTCGTTGGCCGTCGAGATGGGCCATCCTGTGGTGAGATTCTCAGTTCACGACACCCAGCAATTCGTAGCCATCCCCTGGAAACTTTATCTTCCCTTGATTCGAGTACTGGAGCAGTGGGCCCCCGATTTCTCTCCAGCAGAAGTGTTTGCCAGGGTGCCGGACGACGAGTCCGCCTTGCGTCTCACTTTCGAGCACTACTACCACGGCCGCCGCGTCCATTTTGAACTACTCCCGCTAGAACCCGAAACGACAGCCCGCGAACTGAGTGACCGGATCCGTTCGATCCGCTCCAAGATCTCTCATCTGACTCGGTGGGAGCGCCCGCCCGAAACTCTCTGGGAAGAAAAACCAACACCTGATCAGATCACCAGTGACAGCCAGCTCAACGCGTGGCTCCAAAACCACTACCGGCCTCTACACCAAGAGATGGTGAGGCTCTCGAGTCTGTTGGCCTGGGCCGGGGGCCTCGACGAGAGGTGGACCGACCTGGAAGGTCTCCCTTTTGTCAGGGTCACGCCTGGCTGGGACTTCGTTATCGAAGAATGGCTCAAACGCTGCGAAGCGGTGGCGAAGTCCTAAGAACCTTCTTGGCAAACACTAACGAGACTTCCTGGAGCCGGATCTTCCGAGTCCGGTCAAGAGCGTGCCCTCCATCAAACCATTCCAGGTCCGCCGATTTTCCAGCAGCTTTCATCTTTTCCTGAAAGAGTGCAGCTTGTCGAGGTGGAGTTCTGGAGTCGTTCTTCCCCTGAAACATGAGGACGGGTGCCTGAATCGACTCCACAAAATGGATGGGCGAGCTGTCTCGATAGCGGTCGGGAAACTCCTCCGGACACCCTCCGAACCAGTTCCGGAAAGCTCCCTGAAGAGCCGAGGAAGCATCCCTGTAAGTCTCGGTCCAATCGGTCAAAGCCACCGCAGCCATGCCCCCCGCCCACA
>CAYRFU010000008.1:2329-36171 GCA_964423525.1 uncultured Burkholderiales bacterium
CGCCCACAGCTCGGGACGCTTGGCCAAACCCCACAGAGTTAGATAGCCGCCGTAAGACTCCCCGCTAAGAAAAACCGCTTCGGGCCTGGCCCAGCCGGATTCGACCATAAACGAGCGAGCGGCCACCAGGTCTTCCAACTCCCATCGACCCAGACACCCCCAAATCATCTCCTGGAAACGACACCCGAAGGTCGTGGAGCCACGATAGTTGAGAGCCAGAAAGGCAAAACCTTCCTCCATCCAAGCCTGACTGGAAGCAGAAAACACCTCTGTCATCACTAGATGGGGACCCCCGTGGATGGCCAGGATGGTGGGGAAAGGGCCGGCTCCCTCTGGTAGCCCAAGCCAGGCCTGCACCCGAGTCCCATCAGAAGAAGGGAAGTCGACGTTCTGCCAGGGTCGCGCTTTCGGACCCTCCGCTCCCAGATGGACTTGAGTCCGGGCACCATAAGACTCTAAGCGCAGAGGCGTCACCGAATCCTGACGGTGAGCGAAAACTGTGGTTCCGGGACCGAAGTAAGCAAATCGAGCGTAAGTCCCACCATACTCACCAAAGGCTCCCGGGGGATGACCTACGGCAACCTGCTTGGCCTCCTCAAGATGATAGAGGGACAAACTCTGGACTCCTTGGCGAAAGGTGGAAAGAAGGAGCACTTGGCCGTCGTCGGACCAATCGAGCGGGGTGACTTCGCCAGGGCCAACCTCCTCCAGCCAACGTACTTCGTCCTTCTCGATATCCCAGACGAGGGGGATCCTCCTCTCCCCTTTCAAACCCGAGGCCAGGAGTCGTTGATCACCCTCTCGAGGACTAAACCGATTGATCCAAAAGTTCCCGGATGGCGACTCCCAAAGTTGGGCGAGCTCGCCGCCAGCCCTCTCGAAGATCCGCAAGGCGTAGTGACGCCGCTGACTGAGCTCAGTAGACATCACACCCAACAGCTCGCCGTCGGCAGACATCTGGCCTTTGATAAACTCAGGGCCAGCGCGGTGAATCAGAACCAGGCTTTCCCCCTCGGGCTTGAGAGAATAGAGACTGAAACCCTCACTGCAAGCCGTCGTGAGGGCCAGGCGGTCACCCTCAGCACTGCCCGAAAGACCCACCAGAGCGTAAGCCCCAAGAGAGGGTGTCAGGTCGACAACCTCTCCTCCTTCGAACGGAACCCGAGCCAGATGTCCGATCTCGTTGCCGGCCTCATCTTGGAGAAAATAGAGATACCGTCCCAGAGGATCGATCATCCGGTTGATGGCAAACAGAACCACCCCGTGAGGACGATGGATGCGAGCAGTGGTCGCTCCGCTGACGACATCCCAAGCGGCCAGGTCATTACCCACCACTACCAAACCTCTGTCAGGACAACGACGGGCGATATCAGACCAGGGATACTGACGAACCTCGAAAAAACGCTGCCAGCTCAACTGTCGTAATCCACGATCAAGTCCAACTTGGGAATACGTCGCAAACACTCCAGGAAGTGATCCTCATCCCCACTGTCGAGTTCGGCCCAATAATGACCCAGAGCGGTTTCGTATTCGCCGGCCGGCAGTCGCAGGATAAGAGGGTTGAAAAACAGCTTCTCAAGCTTAGCCCGAACGGTTTTGTCTCGGCAGTTGATGACCGGTTTTTGGCCATCCCAGTCGAGTGTTCCAATAGGGAATTCGCCTCGCTTTCGCTTTCCGTCACGCCCCCGTAGGAAGTGATAGAGGATCATCGGTTGCCGTTGACTCTTCCCAAGAGATACTCCACATAGTCATACATCGAGCGGTCAAAATCGTAAAGATCTTCTCGGGTCCATAGAGGGTCGATCGAAGCCCCTTCTCCAAGATAAGCCTCGCAGGCCTGAGCGAAATAACGGACCGGCGATACCTCAGCTAGAGCGTCCGAAAACTCGCGTCCTGAAAGGCCTTCCAAACACGCTTGAAAGCTAGCCTTCACGGCAGCCGACTTGAGGCTCGCGAAACTGGTTTCTCCCAGTACGTGGTCGAAGGCGTGGGCGAAATAGAAGAGCACCGGTTGAAAGTGGCGAGGGATCTTGAGCAGGCAGTTGGCCTCGATCAGAACCATTCGACTCTCGGGCAGATAGACGGCCCCCGACACCGGTTCGTCGGGAAAGGCGGCTTCAACGTCGGGATGAAGACTCAGTTCGCAGCCGGCCGGCACCACATAGACGCGGACCTTCTCTTGGGAGCAGAGCCGGAGAACTCCCAATCCGAATCGTCCCAGCAGATTCTGGAGGCGACTCCAAGCGGGGCCAGGCGGACCCCCAAAAATCATCGGATTGGTCACCCTGGCCACAACCGGATCGACCTCCGATTCCTCTTGTTCCTGATAGTCCAGGTAGGCAGCGACGGCCGGTCGCAACCCTTCTTCTTCAAGAATGGGGACAGTCGGCACCGGCACACTCGTCTGACCAACAGGAGCAGGGGGAGGGGGAGTTTGAGGAGGAGCTTGAGGAGCCGGACTTGGTGGTGGAGAGGGAGCGACCGCGACGGGCTCTGGTGGAGATGGCGAAGGGGCACTCGGGGCCTCGGGCGGCGGAGGAGGTTCGGCCTGATAGTCCTGCCATTCGCCTTCCTCAAGCTCCTCCAGGTCGTCCCCTTCGAAGGCGAAACCAGAGTGCCCCCCGCTTTGCTCTTGCTCCTCTTCTTCGTCGCTGAAATCGAGCAGGTCTTCGTCAAAATCCAGCTCGCTCTCAACCGAGGCGCCCTGAGAGAAGCCGTAACCCCCAGCCATCGAGCCGAGGACATCGTCGCCTAGCTCAGCATCGGGGGCGAAAAGGGCACCTTCGGCACTTTGGGTCTTCGCCTTGCGGTCCTTGAGCTTCTTGTCGAAATAGGCTCGGATCAGGTCGCTGGCCTTTTGCGTGTTCTCGACCTGGTTTCGCTCATTGGCGCTTTGAAGACGTTCGAGCGGATCCAACCTACCTCCTAGAAAAAAGACCGAGGGGCTCTCGGTCTATCATACTCTTAGGCGGCTATCTTCTGCGAGTCCGGACTCGGATCCTCGGGAGGAGCTCCTTCACCAGGCTCCCCGATCAACACCCCTCCGGCTTCGAGAGCTTCCGCGATGGCCATTTCGAAGAGACTGGCCATGTCGGGCATCTCCTCTCGTTCCCCTTCGGTCTGGAGGGCCACCAAGAGAGCCTCGTCGGCATCGACCATACCGGCTCCCTGCGTGTTAGGCCCAAGACGTCCATCAGGAAGCTTGTCGGCGGTCTTCATCAAGATCTCTTTAACCTGGTCGGGAGTCAGGTCAGGGTTGGCCTCCAACATTTGAGCTACCACTCCCGCCACGATAGGGGTGGCCATCGAAGTCCCCGGCATGCCCTGGTAAGCTCCCGTCTCGTCAATGGGGATCCGCGAGGTCGCATTGAGAAGCCGATTGAACTGAACTTCGGAAGACTCCTCTGATTCTTTCATCTTATAGACCGTGTCAGGAGAAAGACCCATCAGCAAAAACGTCTGGTCGGGAATTTCACGCAACTGGTCGTGATCGAGCTCGGCGTAATACTTGAGCGACTCGTGCATCAGAGAGAACTGCTTACCCATCGCCTCTTTCGAGGTCATAGGCGCCATGGGGGCCATGATGGCGACTCCTGGAGCCACGATGTCTGGCTTGGTCAGCCCACCTGGGGTCGGTCCGCGAGAAGAGAAATCGGCGATCTTATCATCGCTGCGGTCGTTGGTGTTGTTGTCGTCGACAGCTCCGACCGTCAGAGCGTAGGGGCTATCACCAGGGGCCGCGATGGTTTTGCGATCGGGACCGTCGTTGCCAGCCGCCGCCACCACCACCAAGCCGGCTTCGTGGGCGGCTTGAACCGCCTGGTTCACGGGGTCGTTCTCGAAATCTTTGCGAGCCTCGTGCCCGAGGGACATGTTGACCACCCGGATGCCCAGTTCGTCTTTAGCTTGAACGGCGAACTGGAGAGCTTTGATGATGGCCGAGGTTTGACCCGAACCGTCGGCGCCCAGGACCTTCAGACTGATGATCTTGGCATCCGGGGCAGGACCGCGAAAGCGCTCATCGATGGCCCCCGCAGCGGCGGCGTCGCCAGCGACATGAGTTCCGTGACCGTTGTCGTCGTAGGGGATGGTGCGTCCGTTGACAAAATCAACTTGACCGATCAAACGGCCCTCCAGGTCGGGGTGAGGATGAACCCCCGTGTCGATCACGGCGATGGTGACGCCTTTGCCAGTGAAACGCTGAGAAAGATTACTGTTGAAGCGGGGCTCGGTCATCTCGGGACGAGGGTTGAAATCCTTGACCTCTTTCACCTCGGTCAGATCAACATCATCCGAGCCGAAGTCGCTCGGGTCGAAGGGAATAGGAGGAAGGAAGCGGTCGGCTTGGTCAGAGACGACAGTGTAGCCCTTTTTCTCCATCTCTTTAACCTGCTTCTCGGTCAGGTCAGCCAGGTAGCCGTTGATCAAACCCAGTTCCTCTTTAACGGTCACCCCGAAGTCCTGCAGCTCCTGAGTGCGTGAGACCTGGGACTTAAACAGCGCGTTCTCAGCCGGCGGGATGATAATGTAGGCCTCTTTCCCGGCGCTGGCAGCGTTGAGCTGAACCTGGTCCATTCCCGTGCTCGAGTTGGCGCGACTCATTCTGGGAGTGGGCGCGTTCAGTTGCTGTCTAATCCTGTTGAGGTCCATTTGCTGGGTCCCTTTCCTTCTTGGTGTGTTCTCCCCGGACGAAATGTATCAATCTGCTCGTAACACTCAAGTGAACAGCCTGTTACAAACAAGTCGTTCCCGACAACTCCGGCCTCAAAGGCTTTGTCTAACGAGCTTTAAACAGAGAGGGACGCAACATTCCCGCGGCTCGATAGAGACGACCGATGGCCAGTTCAACATCGAAACGAGCTTGCACTTGTTGAGCCCGGGCCTCCACCAGGGCCCGCTGGGCCTGAGTGACCTCGACGGAAGAGCCCACCCCCACTCGATACCGCTCGGAAGCCAGCCGAAAACTCTCTTCAGCGGCCGCTCTCCCAGCCTCGGCCGCCACCTTCCGCTGGCGGGCCTCGTCGAGATTGAGCACCCCCTCAGCCACTTCTTGACGAACTTGGAGTTGCAACGCTTGGAAGCGACCTTCGGCCCCTTCCAGGTTGGCCTCGGCCAACTGGACGGCAGCGCCCAAAGTAGGTTCATTGAAGAGGGGGACTTCCAGGCTGACCCCGACATTCCAGTTGGTTTGAATGGGAGGAAAGAGCTCATCACTCCAACTGTAGGAGCCGTTAGCTGCCACCACCGGCCGGTAGTCGGCCACGGCCGCCCGAACCCCGGCTTTGGCGGCCAGCACCCTCGCTTCGAGGGCGACTAGATCTGGCCGTTCTAACAGGGCTTTCTCGAGAGCCGACTCTCGTTCCCAGCCGGGTGAGGGCAACTCCAACGGCTGAGGCTCGAGCTCCCACAATTGGGGCTGGCCCATACTGGTGGCCAAGCTCACCCGAGCCCGGCGCAAAGCGTTCTGAGCTTGGATCAGCCCCACTTTGGCGTTGGCCATGTCGGCCTCGGCTCGGGTCACCTCGATCTTGGCTCGAGTGCCGGCTTCCAGAAACCCCCGAGCCTGCTCAAGTTGAGTCTCGGCGTTGGTCAGATTGGCCTGGTTGATCTCCACCGACTGGGCTTCGCGAAGTATTTGAAAATAGGCCTCAAGAACCCTCAGAATGACCGCCTGGGCCGCCTCTTCCAAGTCAGCCCGAGCGGCCACCAATTCAGCCTCGGCCGAGCGAGCTCGGTGATGAGTGAGGCCAAAGTCGAGCAACTGTTGGCGAGCGTTAAACCCATAGCTAAAGGTGTTGACCTCGCCCGAGCGGATCAGATTCTGTCCCCCGGGCTGCCCGCTGGCCCCACTTCGACGGGCTCCCACAGTGGCGTTGAAAGTCGGAAAGAAAGGAGCTTTGGCCGAGCGAAGACGAGCCGTTTGAGCCTCCACGCTGGAGGCTGCCACCCTCAGATCAGGATGGGCCTCGAGAGCCCGCCGGACGGCCTCAGAGAGGGTTAACGGCTCGGCCGCCCCCAACCCAACCAGGGCAAAAAAGATCACAACCAGGCGCATAGCCGCCTTTACCATCTGGAGGGGGCCGATCCTTTATCGTTCGGAAAAGTTTCGAAAGGATTGGACCGTTCCACCGCCTAAAACCATGAAATCTACTCAATTTCCAGGAGTTCCCTTGCCCGAGTTCGTTCATCTGCACGTACACACCGAGTACAGCCTGCTCGACGGCTGCAACAAGATTCCCGATTTAGTGTCCCACGTCAAAGAGTTGGGTATGCCAGCCGTGGCTATGACTGACCATGGTGTCATGTATGGCACTGTGCAGTTCTACAAAGAATGCAAAAAGCAAGGAGTCAAGCCGCTCATCGGTTGTGAAGTCTATGTGGCTCCCCGAGGCATGACCGACAAGAAACCGGGCGTCGACAGCCGCCCTTTCCACTTTACCTTGCTCGCTCAAAATCAAGAAGGCTATCGCAACCTTCTCCAATTGGTGAGTCGAGGCCATCTTGAGGGCTACTACTACAAGCCACGAGTCGATCGGGCCCTGCTCGAGAAACATTCGTCTGGCCTGGTGGCCCTCTCTGGCTGCTTGCGGGGTGAGGTCAATGACGCTCTCCTGGACGACGATTACGACCTGGCCAAAAAGCGGTTGGGTGAGCTCCACGACATTTATAAAGAAAATTTCTTTGTGGAGCTGATGGACCACGGCATTCCAGAGCAGAAGAAGACCAATCAGGACCTGATCCGGCTAGCCCGTTCGATGAATCTACCGTTGGTCGGCACCAACGATGCTCACTACGGAATGCGTTGCGACGCTTCGGTCCAAGATACACTGGTCTGTATCCAGACCGGAAAGCTCCTCGACGACCCCAACCGGATGAAGTTCTTCGCCCCCGAATTCTACCTCAAGAGCGGGCAGGAAATGGCCAAAATCTTCGACGGTCTCCCGGAAGCCTTGAGTAACACCCTGGCGGTGGCCGAGCGTTGCAATCTCGAACTCGATCTTGAGACCGTCTATCTACCCGATTGTCCGGTTCCTGAAGGGCATACCCCAGAGACCTATCTCCGCCACCTTTGCGTGCAGGGCTTCATCGAGCTGTTCGGCACCGACAACCCGGGCAGCGAATACCTGGAGCGACTTGAGACCGAACTGGGTGTCATCAACGGGAAAGGCTTTGCTCCCTACTTCCTCATTATCTGGGACTTCATCAAATATGCCCGAGAACAAGACATCCCAGTGGGCCCCGGTCGTGGCTCGGCGGCCGGCAGCTTGGTAGCCTACCTTACCGGCATCACCCTCCTCGACCCCCTCAAGCACGGCCTTCTTTTCGAGCGCTTTCTCAACCCTGAGCGCACCGAGCTTCCCGACGTCGATACCGATTTTTGCGTCGAACGACGCGAAGAAGTGATTCAGTACTGCCGAGAGAAGTACGGCTACGATAAAGTGGCTCAAATTATCACCTTCGGTCGAATGAAAGCCCGAGCCGCCATCCGAGATGTAGGCCGAGTCATGGATGTGCCCCTACAGAAAGTCGACAAGATCGCTAAGACCGTCCCTGAAGGCCCCAAAATCACTCTGAAGGAAGCCCTCGAGGCCCCCGATTTTCGCAAGCTCTACGACGAAGACGCCGAGACCAAAAAAATGGTCGACCTGGCTGTCAAGGTCGAAGGAATGGCTCGCAACGCCGGTATCCACGCCGCCGGGGTGGTGATGTCGAGCATGCCGATCTCGGAAGTCGTTCCCCTCCAGAAGATGAACGGCGACGAGATCGTGGCCCAGTTCGATATGAACGATGTAGCAGACGTCGGTCTGGTCAAGATGGACTTCCTGGGTCTGCGCAACCTGACCGTCATCAATCACTGTGTCAAGATCATCGAACGGTCACGAGGGGTCAAGCTCGACCTCCAGGCTCTGACTTACGACGACAAGCCCACCTATCAGCTTCTTTGCGACGCCGACACCAACGGCGTTTTCCAGCTTGAGTCCGACGGGATGAAGCGCTACCTTCGCCAACTTCAACCCGACAAGTTTTCCGATATCGTGGCCTTCCTCGCTCTCTACCGGCCTGGTCCTCTCCAGGGGGGTGTGGTCGACGAATATATCCGGCGTCGTCACGGCAAGGGCGGTCCGGTGGTCTACCCTCACGAGAAGCTCGAGTCGATCCTGGCTGAAACCTACGGCTTTTTCCTCTACCAAGAGCAAGTGATGCTCACCGCCAATATCCTGGCCGGTTACACCCTGGCTATGGCCGACCAATTGCGCAAAGCCATGGGTAAAAAGAAGATGGAAGTCATGGCCAAGCATCGCGTCATCTTTGTTGACGGAGCAGTCGAGCGGGGGGTCGACAAAAAGACGGCCGAAGACATCTTCGAAACGATGGAGAAGTTCGCTGCCTACGGCTTCAATAAGTCGCACAGCGCTGCCTATGCCATCGTCAGCTATCAGACCGCCTACCTCAAAGCCAACTATCGGCGAGAGTATATGGCTGCTCTCTTGACCAGCGTGATCAACAGCCTCGAGAAGGTCTCGTTTTTCGTCAAAGAGTGCACCACTTCAGGGATTGAGGTGATGGGACCCGACGTCAACGAATCGCTGGCCGAATTCACGGTTGTTCCGGCCGGCATCCGCTGGGGGCTGTCCGCGGTTCGTAATGTAGGTCGAGGCGCCGTCGAAGCGCTGCTCGAGGCCCGAGCCGAAGGAGGACCTTTCCAAGATCTGGCTGAGCTTTGCACTCGAGTCGACCTGCGCCAGGTCAACAAACGGGTGCTCGAAAACCTCATCAAAGCGGGAGCGATGGATTCTTTCGGTCCCAACCGGGCCACTTTACTCGAAGGAGTTGAGCTTTGCCACGAACACGGTTCCCGGGCCCAACGAGAGGCTGAGACCGGTCAATTCTCTCTCTTTGAATCCCTCTCTCCCAGCAATACTCGTTTCGAGGACCTTCAGATTCCGGAAAAACCTGAGATCGAGAAGCGCGTCTTGCTCGATCTCGAGCGAGAAATGTTGGGACTCTACCTGACCGATAGCCCGCTGACCGAGGTGCAGGAAACCCTCAAGCGCAACACCTCTCATCGAATCGCTGATGTGGCCAATTTGGAAGATGGTGTTCCGGTCGCTATCGGGGGTTTGATCAACTCCTCTCGCAAGATTATGACTCGCTTCAAAACTCCGATGGCTTTCCTGGAAGTTGAAGATTTCTCAGGCAGCATCGAGGTGAGCGTCCGGCCCGCCGCTTACGAGAAGTGCGCACCCTTGTTGGAAGCCGGGCGGATGGTTTAGGTCCGTGGGAGGGCCGAGATGCGAGCTCGGCGCGGAGCTGAACAGGAGGATATTCCTTCTGAGGAGGTGAAGGTCCAGGCCGAAGAGATCCTCTGTCTGGAAAGGCTTGCTCAGGCTGGCCCAGGCGGAGGAAAGGAGAAACCGAAGCCCGGAGTTCACATTCGCGTCCAGCTTTTCCAGTCCGATTTTCTACCACAACTTCGGAACTTGTTACTCAAACATCGTGGGGGTCAAACCGTGTATCTTCACCTTTGCAGCCCTAAAGGAGAAACCATCATGCATCTCTCCCATGCTTTTCAGGTGAAAAACAACGACGCCTTCGCGCAAGAGGTCAGGAAACTGCTAGGACGGGAGTCGCTCTGGGCTGAAGCAAGCTAGGAGGCCTTTTGCCGCGCGAGAAAGACTCTCTGACCCAGCTCTATACAGCCAGCTACATTGAGGACGATCTCGAAGACGAGATGAGTCGAGCCCGGCGCTTCGGGAGAGATCTCGGCCTGCTCCTGATGGAGCCCGTTATCCCTGAGAGCCTCCGCCTCGATATGAACTATCCGGTCTTGAAGCGGCTGGCCCAGGTCTGTCGGGCTTGCACCCGCCAGGTCGATTCTGGAGTGCGCTTGGGCAACCAGGTACTTCTAGTCCTGCCCGAGACTTCGGCCGACGGCATCCAGACAATCGCGACCAAAATCGGGGAGCAGTTCGGAGAGTGCTCATTCACTCATTCGAACACGGGCAACACCTTTCAGGGTGAGTTCCGAGAAGCCCAAACAGTCTTTCCGAATGAAGTTCAGACCGCCAGGGATTTAGTCGAGGCTCTCAAATCTCAGCTTAAAGAAGAGATCCACTTTGAGGCCGAAGACGAGTAGGAGGACCCTTTGCCGCTTCCCCAGGACCGCTTAACGAAACTGATCAACGAAAGTGAGCTCGATGAGCAGCTGAGCTACGAGATGGAGCGAGCTCGTCGCTACGAATGGGACCTGGGTCTCATCTTGGTCGTCCCCAATCTTCCTGAAGATCGCTCCGACATGATGTATCCCGCCCTCAAGCGCCTGGCTTTAACTTGCAGCTCTATTATGAGAGTCGTTGATCGCGGCATTCGCTGGGGTAACGGCATCCTCTACATCTTGCCAGAAACCCCGGCCGAAGGGGTGGAGGTAGCCGCTAAAAAGCTCACCGAGGAGTTCCAAAGAGTCGAGATTACCGACCCCACAACCAGTGAAGCCTTCACCAGCGGTCTGAGCAAATCTCTTCGGGTTTACTCAGGCTCCCAAGCCAAGGCCAATCCAGCAGAGTCTCTCGACTTTCGCCAAATGAAACAGGTCATGCGCGACGGCCTCGACTAGAGGCGCTCCTGAAGGAACGTGACGGTATCACCCCAGCTGTAGGGCAGAGTAAGCCGCTCGACGGTTTTCCAGCCCAGCCTGGGCAGAGGCGTTGAGAGAACGATGGCCCGAGCCCCAGGGGGAGCCTCCAGCATCCGGTCTTGCAAAAGCCTCCAAGACTCCGTTTCAAGGGTGGTAGGTGAGAGAAAATAGATCTGGCCGACCGGAAGGTTCTCAAGCCGAAAGTCGGCTTTCACGAATTCTAGCTCGTTCTCCAGGGAAAGGCTCAAAGCAAGGGCCCTTCCGCGCTCGACAAAGCCGTCTAAGACCTCAACCCCTGTCCCTCGACAGCCAAAGGCAAGAGCGCTCACGAACAAGAGGTTGGCGCGTCCGCAACCCAGCTCGACCACCCGGTCGGCTGGACTCGCTTCCACTTTCTCCAGCAGCCGGTAACAGGTGCTGAACGGAGTCTCTCCAAAGATCAAATCGTTCTCTGAGAGTTCCGTCTGGCGACCTTCTTGCCGAGACAACCGAAACGGATTGGCAGCCAAATAGGTCAGGCCACGCGCCAGCTTTAGGCGCCACCACCACGCCAACGACCAGAACCGGGCGAGCTCTTGCCAACCCAGCCGGAAATTGTAAAACCGGTTCTCGAGACCCACGCCGAGCAGGGTGATCCATTCACGTGGCGACATTGAGGCCAGTTCCACGTAAAGCCACATCGATCATCCCAGGGACCCTCTCGTTCCCACTCGAAACCTATCTCGATGAGTCGTCGCGAGGCCCTCCAACATTGCCGCACCGTGGTCGTCAAGATCGGCACCTCCGTCTGTTTAGATCAGGCAGGTCGCCCCAACGGTGAAGTCTTAATGCCCCTCGCTAGAGATATCTCAAGACTCCGCAAACGAGGCATCGCTTTAGTGTTGGTCAGCTCCGGAGCGGTCGGAATGGGCCGTTCCGTCGACACCCAACAACGCATCGGAAACCAGAATCTTGCCCAGAAACAAGCTCTAGCCGCTTTGGGCCAGGTTGAGCTCATGAATGTTTATCGACGTCTTTTTGACCTCCTTGGTGTCGGAGTAGCCCAGGTGCTTTTGACCCGCAAAGACCTCGATAGTCGAGAGCGCTACCTCAATGCTCGCAATACGCTCTTGACTCTCCTAAGAGCTGACTATCTCCCCATCATCAATGAAAACGACTCAGTGGCAACGGAGGAAATCCGCTTCGGTGATAACGACATTCTCTCAGCTTTAGTCGGCTCCGTCGTGGAGGCCGACCTCGTCGTCAATTTAACTCAAACCGAAGGTCTACTTCGCCGTGACAGCAAGGGGCAGTTTGAACTAGTGCCCGAAGTCTTAGGAGTTACCGATGAGGTCTTCAAGTGGGTCGAGAAAGGCACCTCGCGCGGCGGAACGGGCGGAATGCGGTCAAAACTCCTGGCCGCCCAGGCCGCTGATGATTACGGCGCTTCCATGGTGATCGCCAAAGCCCACACCCCAGAAGTCCTGATCCGACTGCTCGAAGGAGAGCCTCTCGGGACTCTCTTTATACCTCAAAAATCGAAGCTGCCCGGCAAAAAGAGATGGCTCGCCGCCGGAGTTCTTGAGCGCGGCACCCTGGTTCTCGATGAGGGAGCCTGCCGCGCTATTCGCGACCACGGTAAGAGTCTTTTGGCCGTCGGGATCACAGCCATCGAAGGCGAGTTCTCAATGGGAGACGCGGTGGCTCTCAAAGACGATCAGGGCAACCTGGTCGGTAAGGGCCTCACCAACTACCCCGCTAGTGAGCTAGCTCTTATCCTGGGACAACCCACCCAAGCCATTCAGGAACTCCTCGGCTATCCCGGCAATGACTCGGTCATCCACCGTGACAACCTGGTGGTATCCTAGCAGGTTGTAAGCTAGATCTGCATCGGGAGTTCAAGGACGGTGGAAACAATCGACAATAACTCCTGAGGTTCGAAAGGTTTTTTTACAAAATAGTTGGCTCCCGACTCCAGCGTTGCTACGACATCAGTTTCTTGGGAGCGGGCAGTCAGCATGATAACGGGAAGTTCGCGATGCTTGTCCGAAGCTCGCAGAGACTGGAGAACCTCCATCCCTGTGACCTCTGGCATCATAAAGTCGAGCAACAGAAGATCATATGAACTCTCTGCCAACTTGGTGAGCGCTTGCTCACCCCCTGAGGCCTGCTCTACTTCGACTTCCGGATTGCCTAAGGAGAGGATCCGGGACACCATGCGACGGATCGGATGGTCATCATCCACCACCAAAATCCGCTTTTTCAACAGGCACCTCCGTCGAGCTTTCTTCCTTTTGAATTCCTGGCCTCGAAGAGTGATCCCTACCATTTGGCTCTTGCTGCTCACTAACGCCGCCTGGGGAGCCGAACAGGCTATTGTGACCTCACTTGACCCACGGTCCATCACTGTGAGAGACAGCCAAGGCCGTTCCCAAAAACTCCCTCGCCCCAATCTTGAAGGGCTCCGTCAGGGCGATGTGGTAGTCTTGACCTCCAGCGGCCCCCGACTCCTAGCCTTTCAATCCCCTCCCCGTCGAGCCCGCATCTATTCCATCAACAGTGCCAAGAAACAGATCACCGTCACCGGAGAGGAGGGCCGAAAAATTCTCCAGTTGAGCCCCCATACTGTTGCCTTCAAAGACTATCGAGAGACGAATTGGCTTCAGTTTCACCGAGGCGAGACTCTCGTCTACCAGCTGGACTCTCAAAAGTCCAACGAAATTCTTGTGGCTTACGATAGCGTGAGTTACATCGTGAGACACCTGGAGAAGACTCACGGACCCCTGCGCCATTGGGGCGAGGTGACCAAAGTCGAAGTCAAAGCCAACCAAATCGACGGACGCCTCCTTTTAGAAAATCTCGAAGGCGAGGTGTCGCGAGCTTCCTTTGACGACGCCACTCGTTGGAAACTGGGAGCCCGCTTTCGAAACCCCTCCGACTTCCTCAACGTGGAAACCTTGGTCTTCGGCCCCGCCAACGGTCCCTGCCGACTGGTCATGAGCCGTCGCGCCGTTCGCTTTCTTTTGAACACCACCATCCCAGAATAATCAAAAGACTCCCTCTCGCGAGGGAGCCTTTTTACCCATTTCTCCTCCGGAGGAGATCTAGCGTTTGTAGACCTGCCGCGGCTGCGGCTCGGCCATCACTGGATCAACCGGATCCCAGATGCGCATCTTCAAGTCCCAGTTCATTTCAGAATCGGATTCCATTCGCACCACGATGCGCTCATAATCGTTACCATCGCGGGGGATGCTGTAACGCCGATTGGCGTAGACTTCCGGGAAGGAACCCAACAACTTCATGTCTGGGGTGTAGAAGTGGACGGCGAGCTGCTCCGGTCGCAGCGGGCGATAGCCCGTGCTGAGAGTCGGAAACACGTCATACGAGCCCAGCCGAGGAATCATCTCATAACGAAAACGATGCGATTCCACCGACCAGTACTTGCCGTTGACAGCGTCAAACGTCACATAGCTCTGGGGATAGAAGAAGAAACTGGTTACATGGGAAGGGTACTGATACACTTTGTAACGGTACGGACCCAATTCCGTAACGTCCGAACGGGTGCCGATCAGATCCTCTGCACTCACAGGGGCCAAACCGACGACCACGGCCGCGACCATAACCATCAGGAAAGACTTACATCTCATCCGGGCTTCTCCTCATTTGAATTTCTCGTGAGGCTAGAAACTTACGCCCCTGTCCCCTACGAGTTCTTGAATTTCTGTCAGAAAATCCAAGAATTCTCAAGAAGTTTCAACGGTTTATAGAAAACTCCTTCCCTCCTTCCTCTGCCAACCAAGCCTTTTGCAATAGGGCTCAGCGAGCCTTTCCAAGGAAATCCTGGTCCTCTGCGTAGCTGACGATCGAACATCCATCGGCTTGAAGTCGCCTCAACAAGTCAGAGAACTCGACCGGGTCTCCGTCGAACAAGAACCGCACAAGATTGCCTGTCTGGGTCGAAACGGCCAGGTGATAGACCGCCTCGTGAGACTCCAAAAACCTCACCGCCGTCCGAAATCCCGATTCAAACTGGACTTGCATCATACGAAAGTTCGCCAACTTTGGAAGCAAGGTTCTGATCGAGCCGCAAGCCAGCACCCGATCGGCCACCAGAATGCAGATGTGACTACAAAGATGGGCCAGCTCCGACAAAGAGTCGGAACTCAAGACTAGGGCACGCCCCTGCTGACGAATCTCCGCAAGGATCTCGACTAACTGATTCCTCTCGGCGCGTTCCAGATTCGCCAGGCAATCGTCCATGAGAAAAAGGGCAGGATCGTGTATCAGGGCTCTGGCAACACCCAGCCAGCGACGGGGCCCGTAGCCCATCGTTTGTACCTCTTTATCCTGATAGCCATCAAGACGGACGGTTCGGAGGCTCTCCCGAATCAGGTAGGGTCGATAGTGACGATCGACCCCAAAGGCATCGGCGAAGAACTCTAAATATTCCTGGCAGGTCAATTCGTCGTAAACCCCAGGCGAACTAGAAACGTAGCCCACCAGGGGTTTGGTCTTCGAGCCCACCGGCCAACCGCAAATCGTGACCTGACCTGAGAGCGGGGCCTGCAATCCGGCCAGAGTAGCCAACAGGGATGACTTCCCCGAGTTGGCCGGGCCGACCACTCCAATGATCTGCCCGGGAGCGAGTTCGAAGGTCAAGCCTGGGCGGTCGCCTCCGCCTTTTTGGCCGACCCAGAGCAGGCCTTTGACCTGTACAGTGGGAGCCTCGGGATGACGTCGGTTCAAGGCTGGTGAACAACGACCTTATCTCGGTCATCGAGCCCCAAAGCGGCCACGATCCTAGCTTGCAAAGTGGCAACCTCCTCCTGGCTGAGCTCGTTCTCGGCCAAGGCAGTCACGAGATAACTTCCGTCTTCGCGACTGACGATGGCCAGCCGAACTCCCAACTCCTCCTCAAGGCGCAACGCCTGTTGGCGCAAAGCGATCTCTTCACTCTCATCAAGCTGTTGTTTTAGAACTCCACTGTTCGCCCCTTTACCACCGGCTTCTGGTTCGGCTTCACCGGCTCTCGACGACTCAGCCCATCCAACCCTATCTTCCACTCCGATATTAGAAACCACGGGTGCGGGAGCGCGCGCCACCGAGACCGAGCGCGGCGCGTTGGCATTTCGCAAGGTGGCCCGCTTCTCGGCCTTCGCTTCACCGGCACCCTCGTCTTTCTCATTGGCCGTACCCTTCGGCTTCAGAGCCGAACGAGTCTGGTAGCGACCGCCCGGCGCCATCTCTTCTTGGGGCTGGTCATCCGCTGGCTCAAAGTCTCCCTCGGTGGGGGGAATCGCCCCAGCTGAATCGATCCGTTCTTCGGAGGCCTGCTCAGGCTCGATGCTAGCCCCATCGAGGACCGGGCTAGCACTCTCGATTGTCTCAACCTGCTCCAGCTCGGGCTCCTCGTCGACGAAAGGTTGTTTCTCGGGAGGAGGGCCTAGAGGTGCTGCCTGGGCAACCTTACTCGAAGATGGCTGACTCTTTTCTTCTTCAGGTTCGGGCCGACGATAACGGGAACTCGCTTGGCTGTAGCGTTCCGGCACGACCACGTTCAGCTCCTTCTTAGCCCCCTTCTTCTCTACTGCCTCGTTCTTAGCCAGCACAGAGCGGGCTTTGTCGGCCTCTTCTTTGGTGACGAAAAGCCCTTCCTCTTTGACGCTATATTGAACTTTGTTATCCAGAAGCATTTGAGCCTGTTCCTGAAGTTGATCCCGATTCTGTCCCTCGGCCACCTTCACTCCGAAGGTTGGTGGACTAGCGAGGGGAGTTGCCTCAACCGACCTTTCGATGGCCACGGGTGGCTGTTCGACAGCCACCGTCGAACCTTCCCGCCCACTCTGGTTCGAACTCCAAACGACTCCAAGACAGAGCACCGCCACGCAGGTGGCGAAGGCTGCTGCCGGTTTCAACCAAAGACTCGACAAAAGCCCCTGAAACCAACCCTTTGCAGGCTTGAGCTCTTGTTCGCCACGGCAAAGTTCACGGAAAGCGGCCTGAACTCTATCAGACATCGGTGGGATCTCGCCCTCCTCGGTGGGCTCGTCTTGCAAGTCTTGATCGAGCTGCCGAAGTAAGGCCAGCTCGGCTTGCGCTTGGTCAGATTCGGCCACTTGGATGCGCAAGTCTCTGCGCTCGGTTAACTCACCAGCTGCCATTTTGATGACATGATCAACTTCCGGTTCGCCTGCGCTGGCTGGTCGAGCGCCGGCCCAGAAAGCCTGGCGAAGATTGGTGACAGAGGCCTCCAGCCGCTTCGCTTCAGCGGCCACTTGAGGGTCGCTCTCAAGCAAACGACGAACTTCACTCAGGTCAGGCTCCCCTAGAACCCCCTCCACGTAGGGGACAAGTTTCTCTGTCAGCTCTTGCTTGTCCGCAGCCACTAGTTATCACTCCTCAGCCGATTCACGGTCGTCCCCAAATCCTACCGTGTCTATCCAACCTGTCGCAAGGCAGAAGGGTTTCATTCCCTAAACCTTTTCTTTCTTTTCCAGAGATTTCTGAAGCTTGGTGAGGCATCGCTTCAGACGAGAGCACACCGTGCCAAGAGGCAGGTCGAGAAGGTCGCAGATCTCGTTGTAGGACATCTGGCGATAGTAACGGAGACGGACGATCTGCTGGCAATCACAGCTCAAAGCTTCAAGAGCCTCCACCACCTCAGCGGCCTCATTCTTGGACATGAAGCGCTCTTCAGGACCGGGTCCTTCCTCTATCGCCAGGGCCCTGGGGGTCTCCTCACTCCCCTTCCCTTCTTCGATCTCGTATCCCAGCTCCTCTCGACCTCTCTTTTGAGCCGTCTTCTTACGAAGGTGAGAGATGCAGCGATTGCGCGCCAAACGATCGATGAAGGTCCCCAACTGAGACTCTCCTCGAAATCGAGGCAACGAACGGACTAGCTCTAGAAACACCTCTTGAACCCCGTCCTCCACCTCATTGACGGAGAAACCCCAACGCTTCCATCCGACAATTCGCCGCACTCTCCGATAATAGCGACGATAAAGCTGCTCCCAAGCCTGGGAGTCTCCGTCAAGACAGGCGGCGATCAACTCTGAATCAGATGGTTTACTCATCATCGCGGGACCAAGGTCGGCTTTTCGACGCTCTCGAACGATTCCTCTCGTCGAAGGCGTCGCAAGCCCCGGAGGAGTTGCTCTCCTATCCGAGAATACAGGCCAGAAATTTACGCAATGGAGCCTTTAGGAGGATAGAATGTTTGGAGATGCGGTCACACTGGCCTATAACATGAAGGAGGGGGAGTCTCTACGCTACAAAACTGAAGTGCTCTCCGAACAGACCATGAAAGAAGACGGCAAGTCGCCCCAGACTGGCCAATCTCTACTGGAGATGACCATGGTTCAGGCCGTCAAAGGAGTGACTCCCGATGGTAAAATGAAGGTAGCCGTGACCATTGAAAGCGGCTCCATCAAGAAAGACGGCCAGGTCGCTCCTTTGCCTTCGGTCGGCCAGACGATCAACATCGTGATGGAAAAGTCGGGTAAAATTGTCGAAACCGACGTTCCCTTTCCCTTCTCCCAGCCAGCCTTCCCCACCGACCCTGTCAAACTGAACGACAGCTGGACCGGGAAGTCCGAAATGGATATCCCTCTCTATGACGACAGCGGGAACGAGACCGGCAAGAAGCAGGTCACCCTCAACTACGAGTACACGCTGGGCGGTTATGAGCAACACCTCGGCTACGAGACGGCCGTCATCAACGTCTCTTGTCCGACCACCAGCATCGAACTGCAGGAAGGCATCACCCAGAAAATTACGGCCAAAGGCGTCACCAACTTCGGCCACAAGAAAGGGCGCCTGGTTCGCTCCAAAGTGGCCACCGAGACCGAGATCTCAGCCCCCGGCGCTACTGTCGGAACCAAGATCAAAGTCAGCGTAGAACTCGTCGACGCCAGTGGCGGAGGCGACAGTGGCGGCGGAACTCTCGGCACTGACGAGCAATTCATCATCCGCTAAGAACCCACTAGCCAGAGAAGAGGTCCGTGTTCGCGGGCCTCTTTTTTTATGCCCCAAAGACCTCATAAAAAAAGCCCCGCCATTGCTGGCGGGGCCCTCCGATTCGAGACCGCTAGAACTGAAGCTGCAACTGTGAGGTGATCTGGACGCCTTCCCAATTGAAGGGATGAGCAACCTGAGGACCGTTGTTGATATTCACACTAGGGATCTGGGGATTCGTGAAGAGTGTTGACGGCAGATTATCGTCGAAAGTGAAATAGCGAGCCGTCAGGCTCCAGGTAACGTCTTCGTGGAACTCCCAGTCAAAGCCCAACTCGGGCCAGGTCTGGGTAATATCCACGTTGTCAAAGTTGGCGTTACCGGTGGCCTCCGCATAGAGGTTACCGACACCCAGCGGATCGAGGTGACCAAAAATGTTCACGTTGGTGATCGCGGCCCGTGCCGTGAAATCCTCAGTGACATCGTATTCAGCGCCCACTCTCCAGCCGAGGAAGACTAGGTCAACCAAGTTCTGATTCTGAGCCTGGGTTCCGGCTCCCGGAATCCCTCGCGCAGCCCCGATAGCCTGCATATTGCTCTCTCGCTCGAAGTCGTTCCAACGAAAACCACCGCTCAAAGTGAAACCGCGATTATTGTTGGCCTCATCAAAGAGCCATTTGTGGCCGGCACTGAAATTGAGCTGCTCAACGTTTCCTCTATTGTCTTCTAGCGGAACCGCAAGAGCGTTACCACCAGCCGCTGCGAAGGTCGCCGGGTGATAACCACCAAACAGGGGTTCTATCCAGCCGGGCGAGAAGCCCAAAACCGGGGTGTTAGGAATGCCTGTTCCCAGTGCGCCAGTGGAAAACCGAACGTCCTGGAGCGAGCTCTGTTTTTGGCTGGTGTTGTTATATTCCAGGGTGGCTCGCCCGGTGGGCCGGAACTTCCAAACAAATTTGGTCCGGAAACCCTCACGGTTGTGAGGCAGAGCCCTGGTGTCGTGAAGCGAGTAGAGGTTGTTGAAGTAGTAGAACCCGGGAGTATTCCATAGAGGTGTTGCAATGCCACCCACGTTAGGAATCTCAATCAAGAACGGCGAGAAACGAGCATCTACCGACAGGTAGTGCACATCCACATCGAGGGCACCGTCCATAAAAAGAGCCGAGCCTCCAACCTTAAAGGCGTCACCATCTGCGGTGTAACTGCTGTTCTTGTTAGGACGATATTCCGAATGAGCGTACTCACCATAGATTCTTGGTGCAAACTCGTTATCAAACTCGTAGGACGCTTTAATGCCGTAAGTGATCTGATCCTGCGGACCAACACCCCCGACATTGGTAACCCCCTGAGGCAACAAGCCTGCATTGACTGCACCTGCCAAGGAACCGTCGTTACCGAAGGTTGCACTGCCAGGAACCGGACGCACGTCCCCCGTGCTCCCAATGCCCCCTACTGAACTGTTAGGCCCGCCCAACTGTCCGAAGTAGAAACCGTTCGGGTTGACCCAGTTGATCAAAGCGTTCAGGTTGGGAGCCTGAATGAGTCCCACGGTGGTAGCCACTCCACCCACCGCTTCGTTGGCGGTGTGCAAGAAATTGAAGGCAACGTGGCCACGGTCCTCGTGAAAACGTAGGCCAACCTTCACCCCTTCAGAGTGACTGTAGTAAGAAGTCCCAAAACCAGCGCCGCCAGGGGTCACCGGTCCGAGCCCCCCGTTGGGAAGCACCGTGAACATAGCCTGCCACTCGAGATTGAGGTCTTCTTCCTCGTCGAGGGCGAACTCACCATCAACCAGGAAGCCGTAGTTCTCAAGAAACCCGTGACCATCCTCTTCCAGAGCGTTGGGGTTGAGAAGACCGGAGAACACCGAGTCGTTAAATTCGTGCTCGGAATACGCTCCCACGATCAACTTTGTCTTGCTGGGGGCGTGCTCGATCCAAAATCGGTCCAGCACCATCCGGGTGTAGGGAGAATTATTCAGCCCTTGAGCCGCTCCACCGGTCAATGAAGTCGCGGTCCAGGGATTGGCCAAGTAAGGCTGTTGCACACCATAGTAGGCATCTACGATGGTGTCGCCTTGCGAAGCGTAGGCGCTAAACTCGGCCCCGGCATTGATTTCATCGGTCACCCGGATGTTCAAGCCGAGCATCGCTCGAGAAGTGAACCCGGTGCCGTTGGTCAGGGGTCGGCCCGTACGCCAGTTGGTAGTGGTGAGAACACCGGTGATGAATGGATTGGCGTTGGTCACGACCGCGCCCTGGCCGGGCGGCACAATTCCCCCCAATGCGGGGGAACCGCTTACGGGAGCCAAAATGCCACCAGCGCCGGCGGCAGAGCCAGCAAAGGCGTTATAGTCGATATTGGCAAAGCCAATGCCCGGATTCAAACTCCGCATGGAGTTCCTTCCGGTATTCCGAAAACTTTGGAACGCGACCCGAGTGTCGAGATATCCGTAGAACGTGATTCTCTCCAACTCATTGACCCGTTTTTCGATCCGGTCAACGTTCTCTTCCAGGTTGGTCACTCGCACTCCCAGCGCTTCGAGTTCGTCGCGCAGGGCGTTGGCCAGTTTCCTAACTTCCTCAAGCTCAGCCTTGGTAGCAAAGGTGGCGTGAGCCTGCTCCATTTTGGCAAGCAGACGCGCCACGATCATAGCCACTTCCCAGCGAGAAGCGGCTCGATCTCCCTTGAATGTCCCGTCGGGGTAGCCTTCTACCAGCCCTTTGGCCGATAGGGCTGCCACCGCATCCCGGGCCCAATGGGCATCAGGAACATCGGGGAACAGCGGAGCGGAGGAGGCCGGCATAGCCATCATTACGCAGAGCAACGTGATTGTTGCAGCTATCAGACGTTTCACAACGTCGCCTCCTTCTTGTTATTCGGTTCAACGAGAACGAGGCGTCGCGCGAGCTTCTAGAAGTTTCCTCTGCGACTTCAACCCCGATCCCCAATCAAACCGTCCAGGCCCGCCTCGCCCCCCATTGAAGCCGACCCTGCTAGCCTGGTGGATCGGCAGCCCTCGAGTGAAGATGAGGGCGAGTTGTGAAAATTTGAAAAAACTCCAAATTTTCAGCTTTGCCCTTTCGTCGCCACCCTCACCTCTCCTCCTGCTCTTCCTAGCCCTGTCTCAAAGTCTTGCGGTCGCTCACGTTGAGCCAGTTGAAACAAGCTTCTTCCCACTAAAAAAGGGCCCGCCGAAGCGAGCCCTTCCTTAATTTCCGTTCAGGTTCTAGAACTTGACGCGGAACTGAGTGGTGACCTGCCAGCCATTCCACTCGAACGGGTGTGCAGTCCGTCCGATGGCATCGTTGGTCAGGGTCGTCGGAATGTTGGTGTTATCCGTGGTATCGAAATACCGGAAGTCCATATTCCAAGTGGTGTTCTCCGACACGTCGTAGTCGAATCCGAGGAACGGAATGAACTGGTCGGTGTCGATGTTTTCGAAGCCGATGCTACCAGTAGCGATAGCGTACTGGTTGTAGACACCAGCGGGGTCGTAGTGACCGTTGATGGTGACTACGTCAGCACCACCGCGCAGCGTCCACTGATCATCAGCTTCCCAAGCGACTTCACCGTGAATAGCGGTGATGTCGAGGTCGATGTTGTTTTGGCTACCACCAAAACCAGGTGCCAGACTGGAGCCACGCTCATACTCGTTGCGCTCGAAACCGAGGTCAAGCTTGACCCGGGGATCGTCGAACTTGTAGGTGACGCCGAAGGCATACTGGTTGTGCTCGCCGTCCGGGTTCTCCAGAGGCTGCAGGGAGTTGGTGAACGAGTTCGCCGAGCCAGCACCGTAAACGGACGGGTGGGCGAAGCCACTGAAGACCGGGTCGATGAAGCCGGGCGAGAAGCCCATCACAACGTTGGTAGGAGTGTTAGCACCCAGCGAGTTGGCGAGAACGCGAACGTCGTAGAGGCTGCTGTCCTTCTGGTCGAGGAAACCGAGCTTGGCCCAAACGGCACCGCGGCGCTCGTCGAAACGCCAGGTTCCTTTGAGGCGGAAACCTTCACGGTTGTGAGGGTACTTCTCGGTGTCGTGCAACGACCAAAGGTTGGTGAAGTAGTGAATGTTAGGCAGACGAGCGAACCCGACACCACCGCCGAAGCCGAGGATGAAGGGGTCGTAGGTAGCATCAACGGTCAGGTACTCGGCCTGGAGGTCGAGGTCACCGTCGAACAGGTTAGCACCAATTCCGAAGCGCACGGCGTCACCGTCCACGTCGTAAGACGAGTTCCGGTTAGGGGTGTACTCCGAGTGGCCCCACTCAGCGTTGATGTAGACCTGGTCGCCATCGGCGATGTCGAACTTGTACTCACCCGACACACCGTAGCTGTTCATTGCCTGGGCACCGAAACCACCACCGAAAGCAGCGCCGGCAGCGTTGTCAGCAGCCGGGTTCCAGCCGGGGATGGGACGGTTGTCAACGGTCGAACCGAAGCCGCCGTTGTTCTGTTGGAACTGGGAGGTCTGAGCGGCGTAGAACCCAGGAGGATTAACCCACTGCAGAGGGGTCCAGCCGGTGGAACCACCAGCATCGACGTTGGCAGGGAAGAAACCGCCACCACCAACACCACCGACGGTCAAGGCAGCTCCAGCAGGAGCTTCCTCGATGACCCGAGCGAAGTTGATTTTGAAGAAACCACCTTCGAACTCGATACCAGCGTCACCACCGATGAGGTAGGGCTGATAAGCGGTCGTGAAGGTTCCGAGGGGAGCGTTGCCCAGGCGGGTGCCCAGAACTTCCCAGCGGAGGACGCCCCAGTCTTCGAGGTCGACCGCGCCGGTGACATCGAAGCCGTAGCTGTCGTTGAATCGGTTACCGAAAGCACTAGGGTTCTGCTGTCCGGCATAGATGACATCGTCGAGCCCATCTTCATTGAAAGCACCCACGATCAACTTGGTCTGGGAGGGGTTGTGCACCACCCAGAAGTTGTCGAGGTTCATTCGGGTGAAGGGCTGGTTGTTCAGGCCCTGAGCTCCACCAGCCTGGTTGCCGGTGAAGACGTTGCTCAGGAAGGGAGCCTGGACGCCCCAGAAGGCATCGACGACAGCGTCGCCCTGGGAGGTGAAAGCGGAGAACTCGACACCAGCGTCGATGTCTTCGCTGACACGAACCCGCAGACCGAGAACGGCGCGGGAGGTGAACCCAGTTCCGTTGGTGAGAGGACGACCGTTACGGTAGTCGACCACCGGAAACACGCCGTTAACGGCAGGGTTCAGAGTGGCACCAGCCAGGGAACCGACGGCGGTGTCATAGTTGACAAAACCGGTGGTACCGATAGGACCGGGGCCAGGAACGGCCACGTTGAAGCCGAGGCCGGCAGGGAACGGAGGCACGGTTCCGTTGGGGTTCAAGCGAGCCCCAGCGTTGTCGGTGCGACCGTCGTTAGTGAAAGACTGGAAAGTCGCGATGGCTTCGACTTCACCGTAAAAGGTGATGCGCTCGAGCTCAGTGACTCGCTTGTCGATGCGGCTAACTTTCTCTTCTAGGTTGGTCACGCGAACGCCCAGAGCATCAAGCTCCTCACGCAGTGCGTTGACCAGTTTACGCAGCTCTTCGAGCTCGGCCTTGGTAGCAAATGTGGCGTGAGCCTGCTCCATTTTGGCCAGGAGCCGCGCGACAATCATGGCCACTTCCCAACGGGTAGCGGCACGGTCTCCTTTGAAAGTCCCATCCGGATAACCTTCGACCAGACCTTTGGCTGCCAGGGCAGCCACAGCGTCTTTGGCCCAGTGGTTATCAGGCACGTCAGGGAACAAAGGAGCCGACATTGCCGGCAGCGCCATGGCAAACATGAGCACTGAAGCTACAAACGACCATACACGTTTATTCATGGCTATACTCCTTCATAGAGTGTTTATATTTGCGTCCGGAGTAGCCAGCCGTGCCATACTTTGCTTCTGAGCATTCGAATGTTACCTCAAGAGCTTGCTATGACGGGCTGCTGCCCTTTTGACGCTTCTTAAGCGGAGTTATCACTCCGCAACTTCGACCTTTTGTAACGGCTTTCGCCGGAACGGTCAAGACGAATAAATTTTCGTTGACCTTAGTTTCATCTTCAGAAAAACTGTCCTTCTCCGCTAGAGAATTTTTTTCAGTTTTCCTCGATAGCGCCCGGCTTTCGACAGGATTTTTCCCTGTTCCTCCCCACAACCCAAAAGATTCTGGCGAGCCGGCCAGGCGCTCTGTCCATCATGGTCAGGGCGGCGAGTCTTAAACCTCTTCGGCTTCTTTTTCTCCCGGCAAGGGCTCTCGACCAAGCCGGACACAAGCCTCGAGATAGGCCCTTATAAAGGGCCTGAGCTCGCCGTCTAACACCGATTGCACGTTGCTCTCTTCCACCCCCGTTCGCCGGTCTTTCACGACGCTGTAGGGATGCAGCACATAATTTCTGATTTGATAACCCCAGGCGGCATCGGTATTCTCTCCTCTGAGGTCAGCGATTCTCTCGGTGCGGGAGGCCTGCTCCAGTTCGAACAATTTCGCCTTGAGAATCCTCATGGCCGTGTCTCGGTTGGCGTGTTGGGACCGCTCGTTCTGGCAAGCCACCACCAGCCCCGTAGGGAGATGGGTTAGCCGGACGGCAGAATCGGTCTTATTCACGTGCTGTCCCCCGGCCCCAGATGACCGAAAGGTATCGACATTGAGATCCTCAGACCGAATCTCGACTTCTTGAGCCTCCTCGATTTCGGGCACCACTTCAACCTTGGCAAAAGAAGTATGGCGCCGCTTGGCTTGATCGAAGGGAGAAATCCTGACCAATCGATGAACGCCCCGCTCAGAACGCAAACGCCCATAGGCGTTCTCCCCGGTCACAAAGACAGTAGCCGAGTGAATTCCCGCGTCAGCCGGTGAAGAATCAGCCAGCTCAACCTTGAATCCTTCGCTCTCGCCCCAACGGAGATACATTCTGAGAAGCATCTGAGCCCAATCCTGGGCATCGACCCCACCCGAGCCCGCGTGAACCGTCAAAATTGCTGGTGAAGGGTCGAACTCACCCGCCAACAAAGCATCGGTCTCAGCCGTAGCCAGCTCACTTTCGAGGGCCAGGGCCGCCTTCTCAAGCTCGGCTATCTCTTCAGGAGAGTCGTCGCTAGCCAACTCGAGATACACCTCCAGGTCCTGAAGTTTAGAGGAGAGAGACTTCCAGGTCTCCACTTTGGACTTGTGACGATTCAGCTCAAAAACCAGCTTTTTGGCAGCCTCAGGCTGATCCCAGGCATCGGGGACCGAGAGCTTGCTCTCTAGCTCCTGAATCTTTTCTTGACTGAGTTCAAGGTCAAAGATATTCGCGCATCCGGGACATGCGGGCGCGAAATTCCTCCAACCGACCTTCGTACTGATTGAGCACGATATCCCTCCTAAATGAGTTAGGCCTTATTTTGCTGGCACTATCCTTCGTCAGGATAGTGACACTTCTTCCATTTCTTTCCGCTTCCGCACCAGCAGGGGTCGTTACGACCGATCTTCTTGTTGGTTCTTCGGAAGGTATTACCGCGTCCTGAGTCGTCCCGGTTGGTCCCGGTCACTTTGACGGAGCGTTCGACTTGAACCTCGGTCTCGGCTTTCACTTCGAGCTTGAAGAGATAGCGGACGGTGTCTTCAAGAATTCGATGTTTGAGCGCCTCAAACATCTCGAAGGCTTCCTTGATAAACTCTAGCTGAGGGTCTTTCTGGCCGTAACCTCGCAGCCCAATCCCCTCCTTAAGGCGATCGATCGACTGGAGATGATCGATCCATTTTTGGTCGAGGGTTTGGAGCAAACACCACTTCTCAAAGGCGCGCATCGTTTCGTCGCCGAGCTGGTCTTCTTTGTCCAGGTAGTATTTCTCAGCCCAACTGCAAACCTGGTCGACCATCGCTTCGAGGTCACCGCACTCCTCCAGGGCGTCGAGGGTCGCTTCTTCAGGAAGATTGAGGACTTCGTTGAGATCTTCCCAGAGACTGTCATAGTCCCATTCCTCGTCCGGGATCTCGGTGCTGCAATGCGTGGCCACCCAGGTTTCGGTTAGCTCGCGCACAAAATTGAAGATGTGAGGCTTGAGCTCTTCGCCGGCCAGAATCCGATCGCGCTCTTCGTAAATAATACGACGCTGTTCGTTCATCGTATCGTCGTATTTGAGAACGCTCTTACGAATGTCGAAATGGTGACCTTCGACCTTCATCTGAGCGTTCTCAATACCTTTGGTCACCATCTTGCTCTCGATCGGAACGTCGTCTTCGACATTGAGCCATTCCATGGCGTTCTTGATCCGGTCAGAGCCGAAAATCCGCATCAACTCGTCATCGAGGCCCACATAAAAACGGGAAGAACCCGGGTCGCCCTGGCGGCCAGAACGTCCTCGAAGCTGATTATCGATTCGACGGGACTCGTGCCGTTCGGTCCCGATAATGCAAAGCCCACCGGCTTCCTTGACCTGTTGGCTCTTAGCTGGGTCTGGAGGGTTCCCCCCCAGCACGATGTCCACCCCACGGCCGGCCATATTGGTGGCGATGGTGACAGCCCCCGGCCTCCCGGCCTGAGCGATAATCTCGGCTTCCTTCTCGTGATACTTGGCGTTGAGAACCTGATGCTCGATCCCTTTACGGGTGAGCACTCCAGCCAGTTTCTCCGACTGCTCGATGGAACGAGTCCCCACCAGCACCGGTCGACCGGCTTCGTGATTCTCTATCACATCGCCGACAACGGCGGTGAACTTGGTGTTCTCGTCTTTGTAGATCAGGTCCGGATAATCGATCCGCGCGATAGGCCGATGAGTCGGGATGACCACAACGTCAATCCCGTAGATCTCGCGAAACTCTCGCTCCTCGGTCACCGCCGTTCCGGTCATACCTGCCAGTTTGGTATACATCTTAAAATAGTTCTGGAAGGTAATCGAAGCGAGGGTTTGGTCCTCAGAACGAATTTTGACACCCTCTTTGGCCTCGATAGCCTGGTGAAGCCCGTCAGAGTAGCGGCGCCCAAACATCAGTCGCCCGGTAAACTCGTCGACGATGACGATCTCTCCGTCCTTCACAACATACTCGATGTCATTCCGGTAGCACTCTTTGGCCCGCAGGGCGTTGGCAACGTGATGAGCCGCCTCGGAATTTTCAAAGTCGAAGAGATTGTCGAGTCCGAGCAACTCCTCGACTCTAGCCGTTCCTTCTTCGGTCAGGGGAGCGGCCTTCGATTTCTCTTCGACGGTGTAATGGTCATCGCGTTTGAGTTGCTCAACCAACCGCGAGTATTTGCGGTAGTCCTCGGTGGACTCCTGACCACGTCCCGAAATAATGAGAGGAGTTCTGGCTTCATCGATGAGGATGGAGTCAACCTCGTCTACGATACTGAAGTGATGGCCTCGTTGGACTTTGTCTTCTAGGTTCCAAACCATGTTGTCACGCAGATAGTCGAAACCGAACTCGTTGTTAGTGCCGTAGGTGATGTCGGCGGCGTAGGCTTCTTGGCGGGAAACGGGACGCACCGGGTCAACTTTGCCGCCCTGAGTATCAACCGTATCGTCGAAGAGATAGGCGGTATCGTGGTTGATGATCCCTACCGTCAAGCCCAGAAATTTGTAGACCGGGCCCATCCACATCGCGTCACGCTTGGCCAGATAGTCGTTGACGGTGATGAGATGAGCGCCTTTACCTTCAAGAGCGTTGAGGTACATCGGCGAAGTCGCCGACAAGGTTTTTCCTTCCCCTGTCTTCATCTCGGCCACCCGACCTTGATGCAAGACGATGCCGCCGATCATTTGGACGTCGTAGTGACGCAGCCCTAAGACCCGGCGGGCTGCTTCACGGGCCACCGCAAAGGCCTCTTCCATCATCTCGTCGACGGAAACTCCCCCCTTTAGGCGCTCACGGAACTCCTCGGTCTTGCCGGCCAACTGCTCGTCGGACAACTTCTTCAGCCCGTCTTCGAACTGATTGATCTTGTCGACCACCCGGCGAAGTTTCTTCACTTCTCGCTCGTTGGCGTCGAATATACTTTTGATTAGCGTCGCAAACATGGGTCACCTGCTTCGTCAGACCTTATACCACAGATCGCCCCCAATTATAAACCAGGGGCCAAAGCAGGAGTTACGGACGGACAGCTAGACCGAAGGGGCTGGAATTGGGCATCGGGTCGGTAGTGTGCTCGAGAGCACCCGTTTCTGCGTTGATGGTGACCACCGTTCCCGAATCTTTACAAGCCACGAAAGCTTTAGTGCTGTCGAGAGAGACAGCGACCCCCAGCGGACCCTGGCTGACGGGCACGCTAGCCAGCACGGCGTGGGTCACACCATCGATCATGGTAACGCTGTTGTTTCCTTTGTTGGTCACGAAAATCCGCTTGCCGTCTGGAGAGACGGCTACTTTCTGAGGATTGACACCCACCCGAATATCGCCAGCCGGAGCCAGGCTCCAGCCATCGAGGACTGAGAGAGTGCCCGACGCGGCATTAGCGACGTAAAGATATCGCCCATCCCGAGAGATGTCGATCCCGGTGGGGTTCGCACCCACAGGAGCGGTGCCGAGGGTCTGTCCAGAGTAGACATCCACCATAGTCACCTCTCCAGCCGCCAGAGTCCCGGTAACGATATAGATCCGGTTACCTTGAGGGTTCATCGTCACGGCCCGAGGTTGATTTGGACCCGACTCTATAGGGATAAAGGCGGTCGGGGTATGGGTTTTGGTATCGATCAGCATCACTCCCGGAGTGGTTGCCATAATGGGCGCCAACAGATAGTCCCCTTTGGGAGACAGCCTGAGATCGGTGATGACTCCCCGAGCGGGAATGTTGCTCAGCAGCCTGTTGTCGTGGGCCGCGTCAAAGACCTGAATCTGACGGTTACTGTTACTGACGTAGAGGATCGTGCCCTTCTGGTTAAAGCACAGCCAGTAGGGGGCGCTGGTGAGATTATGAAACCCCGTGCTGTTCGGATTGTTGGGCGGAAGAATCATTAGGCTGTTGGGGTGGGTGCTGATCGGATTCCACTTATACTCGCCCGGCATCTTGTGGCCAGCGGGAGCATTGGTTTCCAAGGCGAGCGGGTCCGCTCCCGCGGCGATGGCTGCTCGATAGACGTGGGGGTTCTTGGGCATCCCCCGACCTGGACCTTTCTCCGACTGGTCAACCTTACGACCCGAGAAGGCTACATAAAGCGTTCCCGGCCCTGTTGGGGTGTCTCCCACAAAATCCACACCGGCAGGATTCATCACGATCTTGATGTTGGTGGGAAAGACCCCATTGGTGACCTCGACCTGGCGCTTGATCTCGCCATATCCCTCTTTGGTAGCCAGCAGCGTGTGCTTGCCCTCGGGGGCCCCTTCAAAGTAGAACATTCCGTTCTTTTTGGTCTTGGTGACAAACTCGGTGCCGACCAATTGAACCTCGACCCCTACCACGGGGTCGTAACCCCCTGGCCCAGGGTTGCTCTTGGAGGCGGTTGTGTAGATCAAACCGGCCAGATTGATCTCCTTTTTCTTCTTGTCGGCTCCTGCTGTCAGGGGGAGCAGCAAGCTGAGCAGCACGATTCCGCTTATCCAAGATCTCATCTAATTTCTCACTCCTGGCTCAGATATTGCTCGGCCATCACCACGGCTGCATAGTCATCGTATTGGTGGGGCGGCACCTGAAGCCCCAGCGGCACCAATCGCCACAGGCCCTTGGGAGGGTGATCCTGGAAATAGCGATAGCGTGCTTTCTCAGTGGTATGTCGCTCGTCTACAATGATGGCCTTCAGGTCTAGTTCGCTTTGGAGGCGCCGATTCACTTCTTTGGAGCCGGTGCTTCCACCCAGCAGCACCTTCTCGGGCTGATGGTCCTCTAAACAGTGTCGCACTTTCTCAACCACTTCTTCCGTAGCCACCACTTCTCGATGGAGAATTCCTCCATCGTGGCTGACCACAGCCAGGCCACACTTGCGCCGTCCAGGGTCGACAGCAAGAACCTTCATCGCGACACAGCAGCCAGATCGTCGGTGCGAACCTCGATCCGCACATCCAAGGTGCTGCTCTGGTAGAGATCGCGGTTAGCCACGGCTACCAGACGGCAGGCCCCGGGCCGGGAACTCACCTGACGACCGATCTCGCGAAGCTGGTCAGTGGTGACCCCTCCCCCCAGACTATCGTTCATTTCGATCATGCCCTGTCGCAAAGCGCTGGAACGAAGGCGATCGAGGAACTCATACCAGTTGACCAGGAACTCGCCTGGCTCTACCTCAAGCTCGGCTACGACGTGGCCCTCTTCGAACACTTTCTCGACCGGAAAAGCCTCTACTGAAACAGGCACCGAGTCCCTGTAGAGACAGTTCTTCCCAACCACCAACCACAAACCTACCGTCTCGCCGCTGTTGGAAAGATCTTGAACCCATTTCTCCAGGTCGGCTGGCTCATATTCGACCAGCACGCGGCCCGGCTCTAGCGGTTCCTCTCGACGGGTGACGGCTATCCGGTTATTCTTGATGACCGAAAGAAGATTGGCTGTGATCAGCATATCCTTCATATTGCGGGCTACGCCTTGAGCGTCGGAACCAGCCGGCACCGTTCCCAGCGCAATTCTCTCACCGTAGTGCCAAACGATGGTGCCCTTCTGCACCTCGACCTCCAGCTCTCGAAGCTGATCCCGCAAATCTTGCTCTCGTTGTTGGTAGGCTCTGATCCGCTCTTGTGAACCGGTAATAACATCTCGAACATCGCGCGAGAATAAAGCTGCCAGACTTAAGGTCAAAAGAGCGATGAAGATTCCGGTCAGGGTGGTGATGAAGATCGAGGTATGACGAGGGCGCATCCCAAAAACGCTCATCTTGCGACGCCCGATCTTGCGGCCGAGCTGATTCCCGAGCATAGCGATGCCCCCCGAAACCAGCGCCACGCCTATATAAACAAATACGACCCGAAGGATCCAGCTCACTGGCTGTTGCCACCTTGTCCTGAATTTTCTGGCAGTTTATGATACCACGCCAGCTGTGAGACCGTCACCTCAAACCTTTTGTTTCTAGCGCCGAGCGGCGTCCAAGAGAAGTCCTAGCCCCATCACGCCAAAGACAAGATTCGGGAGCCAGGCGCCGGCCTGAGGGTCGAGAGCCCCAGACTCTCCCAAAACCATTCCCACTGTCATCAAGACGTAATACACCAAAATAAAAAGAAGAGACAACCCAAGCCCGATAGATCGACTCGAGCGGTGAGGCTTGACCCCCAAAGGAATGGCAAAGGTCCCGAAAATCAAAGGGGTCCAGGGCAGCGCCTGCTTCTGATGGAGCATCACCCGGAATTGACGTCTTTGGCGGGCAGCCTCGTCGTCACCATCCTCGGGCGGAGGCAGTTTCTTAAGATTTTCCCGCAATTCTTCGCGGCTCATCTCCTGGGGGCGAAACTCTCGCTCGGCCAACTCCTCTGGAGCTGGGGGGGACTGGTCTGGCGACAGAGACGTCCAACCTTCGTCACTCACGACTTCGTAGACAGGATCTTGGTAGCGATCATATTCTGTCGTCCGCATATTGCGAAGCTCCCAGACTTCCCCGTTCCAGCGAGCCTTCTCGGCGTAGATCTCGCGCCGACGCATATTCTCGAAGAAGTAGTGGATGAAAACCCCTTTCATCGTCTTCTCTTCAAGATTGATTTTGTGGGCGTAGACCATCTGCTCGAGCCCATTTTCGATCGCCTTGGGGGCCGATAACAAAGCCCGCTTGAACGGCTCAGAGTCGGCCTGGGTCTCGATCAAGATATCGAAAGCTCTTTTCATCCGATCGGGCACGACGTGTTCATTGAGCCAACCAGAGAAAAGGCTGACCCCTAAACAAAAAACGAGGGCCGGAAAAGCGATCCTTAAAAACCCCACCCCTGAGGCCTTCAGAGCGGTTAGCTCTTGTTCTCCGGAGAGCCGACCGAAAGCCAGCAGACAGCTCAACAGAACCGCCATCGGGAAGGTGAAGACCAGCACCTGTGGCAACCGACAGAGGAGATATTCGCTGACCAGGCGGTAACCGGCTTTAGACTCGGCCACCATGCGAGCCACCCCCATCAAAGTCTCAACCGAGAAAAACAGGATGGTGAAGGCACACAGCCCGAAGGCGAAGGGGCCCAACAACTCCCGAACAACGTAGCGATCGAGAATCTTCACGAAACGGCCTCAAAACCCGTCTGGAACTTCTCGCCGAGGTAATACTTACGGGCCAATCGGCTAGCGGCGATCGTCTGGGGAGTCCCCGACACCAGAATTTGGCCTTCTCGGATAATGTAAGCCCGGTCGGTGATAGCCAGAGTCTCGCGCACGTTATGGTCGGTAATGAGAACGCCGATCCCTCGCTCCTTCAAGCGCCCGATGATGGACTGAATCTCAGCCACCGCTATTGGGTCGACCCCAGTGAACGGCTCGTCTAGCAACAAAAACTTCGGCTCCAAAGCCAGGCTTCGGGCGATCTCGATACGGCGGCGTTCTCCGCCCGAAAGCTCGGCACCCAGACTTTTTCGCACTTTTTGCAGAGCAAATTCGTCGAGCAGGCGCTCGAGACTCTCCTCTTGCTGACTGCGGCTCTTACCGTTAATCTCCCAGACAAGCCTGAGGTTCTCTTCTACTGTGAGCCCGCGGAAGACGGAAGCGTCTTGGGCCAGGTAGGAGACGCCCAGTCGGGCCCGTTGGTGCATGGGGAGACGGGCCAGGTTCTTTTCGTCCAACAAGATGTTCCCAGCATCGGGCTTAACCAGCCCCACCACCATCGAGAAGGTGGTCGTTTTGCCGGCCCCGTTAGAGCCCAACAAACCCACCACCTCGCCGGTCCCTACTTCGAGACTGACACCGTCGACGACTCGTCGCCGCCCGTAACTCTTGGCTAGTTCGAGAACCTCGATCTTCACTGCTGCTTGTCCTCGTTCGACCGGTCGTTGAACAAAGTTCGAGCCCGAACGTTTCCCTCGAGTTTCACTTTGTCGAGCTCAGCAGTGGCGGTGGCCTGATTTCCTACCACTGTCGAGACCCCTTTGATCCAGCGGACCCCCTTAGAACCGTAAAACATCCGGGCTTGTCCATCCCAGATCAGACGGTTAACTTTTAGTAAGTCCCCCACAGCCGTGCGGGTGGCTACCGTCTGACCCACGAACTCAACCTGTTCTGTCTCCATATCGATATCCGCCTCAGGGGCCTTAACATTCACAGCGGGTCGTCGTTTCTCATCGAGAAGATCCCAGTCAACATCGTAGGCTCGGGCCTTTCGGCGGCCCTCGTACCAATCGACTCGTGAGGCGTCAAGTTCCCAGAGTTGGCCCTTCTTGGTGCGCAGTGTGGTCTTTCCCAACTGCACCCT
>CAYRFU010000008.1:36181-43451 GCA_964423525.1 uncultured Burkholderiales bacterium
TGACGTGACTTTGGGCTGGGGCTCTTGGGAAGGGGCGGAGGCAGGCTCGGGGGTGGCCTGGGCCTCCGGCCCGGAAGGTGAGGAGGCGCAGCCTGCCAGAATAGCCAGGCTAAGAATCGCTAAACGCCAACTCATAGCGCTTTTCTTTCTGGACCAAACCACTCTTTTCCTTACCCTGAGGGTAATTGGGGGAAACAGAGTGGTGTTTGCAAAATGGCCTGTGCTGTGACCAGGTTCCAAACCGCGATGCTGGCGGCCTTCCTGCTGACCAGCCTGTCTGTCCCCCCCGCCAGCCAACCAGTCCTGCCGCCACCAGGGAGTCGGGGATACGGCTTGACAGTCTTCAAAGGCACGGCGGTAGAGCGGTTTAACATCACCGTCCTGGGCACAGCCAGACGGGCTTTACGCGGCTCCGATATGCTGTTGATCCGAGTCGACAACACGAGTCTGAACCGTTTTCGGACCGGAATCGTGGCCGGGATGAGTGGCTCCCCTATCTACGTGGAGGGCCGCCTGGTAGGAGCCCTGGCTTACGGCTGGAGCGGCTCCCAAGAGCCGATTGGGGGGGTCACTCCCATCAGCTCCATGCATTCCCTCTCGGATTCGCCTCAGGCGAGTTCCTCGGCCGAACTCTCTCTACCACTCCAGGTAGGAGAGCGCCGTTTTCGCCGGGTGGTGGTGAGCGGCCCGGCCTCAGCCGACCCGGAAACCTTAAGTCTCTCTCCTTTGGCGGGCTTGCTCCAGGTGAAAGGCCTAGACCAGGAAGGCCTTTCCCGCCTGCGGAGCAAGCTGGGGCCACTGGGCTTGGAACCGATGGCTACACCCTTCCACGGCTCGCTCTCTTCGTCTGGGGTGGCCCCGCTTCGGCCAGGATCAGCGGTTGGAATCCAGCTGATGAAGGGGGATTTTGAAATGGCCACGACCGGCACCTTGACCTGGCGCCAGGGCAACCGAATCCTGGCTTTCGGCCACTCTTTCGCTCAACTCGGCCCGGTCGATCTGCCTCTCACCGCTTCCTATATCAGTACTGTCCACCCCAGCTATCAGCGTCCTTTCAAGATGGCGAGCCAGCTGGCCATCGTCGGCTCTCTTCAGAGTGACCGATACCACGCTGTGGAGGGCCAACTCCACCAACCCAGCCAGATGGTGCCTCTCACCATGACCATCAACGGTCATGACTTCAAAGCCAAAGTCGCTCAACACCCTAAACTCACCGCCACCCTGGTCGGTTCGGCTCTCTATCAAGCCCTTTCCACCCAACTTCCTGACCTTCAAGACCAGACCGCACGGCTGCGGGTGGCCATCCGTCCTGCTGGCTCAGACCCTTTCAAAATCGACCTTATGGCCAGCGGAACCAGGCTCAACAGCCGTCTGGGCGACCAAATAGAGGCGATGCTGGGGCCTCTGATCAACAACTCCATCGACCCTCTCCCCCTTGCTGCACTCGCTATCGAAGCAACCCTCGAACCCAAGAGAGAGGTCGTCACTATTACGGGAGCCTCCAGCCAGCGAACGACTTATCAGCCGGGTGAGCTAGTCAACCTTAAGGTCGCTCTCCAGCCCCAGGAGGCCGCCCCTTACAGCGAGACCATCTCGCTCCGTCTTCCCACCACCACGGCCGATGGTACGGTCAAGATCGCTTTGGGCGGAGGGCACAACCTTCCAGCCCTTCACAAAAAGATTGGTCACCGGTCTCCCACAGCGCAATCCAGCAAAAACTGGATCTCCTATCTTAGACAGCGGCCTCGAGGCGATCAGCTGGTGGCTATCTGTGCTGCGGGATCCCACCAGCTCTATCTCGACGGCCTCGCTCTGCCCTCCCTTCCCGAGCCCTGGCGGGCCTGGCTCAAGAGCAACTCCACGGCTCTTTCTCCATCACCTCTGGTCGAGGCCGTCCGAGACCAAAAAGCTCAGGTGGAGGGCAGCTCACTGGTGACCATCAAAGTCGCCAAAAAGAAACCTCCCTCACCCAAGCCTCTATGGGCTGACTTAAAAAAGAAGCCGAAAAGACCGGCCGCTAACCGCTGGACTCGCCTGCCGAGTTCCGGCTATCGCTGGTCGGTAAGGAGCTTCGACCATTGGCGAGAAGGCGAACTCGAGGGGCTCAAGCTGAGCAACCATGGAAAACTCAGTCTCGGCTACACTCCCCAAACCGTGGCTAGCCTTGGACTGGCCACCTCCCTCCATGGGCCCTGGATAGGCTGGAGCAATGGGGAGATTACCGGGCCCCAGCAATTCTCCCGTGCTGGCGGTATGGTCACCGCTCTCTTAGCCCAAGATGACGAGCTTTGGGCCGGCCTTTCTCCAGGGGGCGCTCTGATTCGATTGACCCCCTCCCCTGCTCAATACCAGCTGCCTTGCCGCTACATCTGGGATTTAGAGCCCACAGAAGAGGGTCTTCTGGTGGCTTGCGGAGATCCGGCTCGGCTCTACCGGGTGACCGGCAAGTCTCAACCCCGCCTGCTTTTTGAGGCTCCCGACCTTCACCTGACCGCTCTTCAACGGGTCGGAGACACCTTTTATCTTGGTTCGGCACCGGCTGGACAGCTTTGGCGCTGGAGGCCGTCCTCGCCTCAACTGCTCGCTTCCTATTCTCAGGGAATCTCGGCCCTGGCCGTTTGGAAGGACCAACTGTTGATCGCAGTGGGTGACCTGATTACGGACCTCGACGACCGTCGCCTTAAACTGCCGGCCCCCCTGGTCAAACTGGCCGCCGGACCTGACAAGATCTGGGCCACCACCACCGATGGGACCTACGAAATCGACCTGGAGCGCTCCCGCTTTACTTTTTTGGAAGGCCAAGGGGGCTTGGACCTGATCCCCAACTCAAGCGGGCTCAGGATAGCCGGCCAGGGCGCCACTGACTGGGTGCCCGCCAAGAAACAAGGGCACTATCTTTCCGAGACTCTCGACGCCACCCGCCCGGCCCGCTGGGGTAGTGCCCGCTGGAGTCCCACTCAGAACTCTCAAACCAGCCTCCAAACTCGCACCGGCCCGACCCCTGAACCCGATTCCTCTTGGAGCGCCTGGTCTGGCCTCTTGAGCTCGCCAACCGGTTCTGCCATCGATTCGCCGCCAGGCCGATACCTTCAGTTTCGAAGCTTGCTTCAGGAGGGCGACCTGGAGGCCGTCGACATCACTTTTCGTCCCGTCCGGGGTCAACCTCAGGCGCGCTGGCTGTCTCCCCTGGGCGGCGAACGATGGTCGCAAGCCCAAACGCTTCAATTCGAGTTGACCCAGGGCAGCCCCGACGATTTGAGCTACCGCCTGAGCGCCTCCACCGATGAACAAGAGTGGCGGCCTATCTCGACCGACCAAAATTTGACCGGTTCCTATAACCAGGTCACCTGGAAAACCACTGAGCTCCCCTCAGGGTGGTATGTTCTCAAGCTTGAATTGCTACGAGGCCAACAGACCGTTTTCGAGACCCGATCCAATCAGGTGCTTGTCAGCCACGAACCACCCCAACTGGCCTGGGTCGGCAAAAAAGGCCTGGCTCGCTCCGGCTCTGGCGTGGCCATCGTTGAAGTCCTTTATCGAGTCGGTCAAGGCTCCTGGCATCAGGCTTTGGCTGTTGACGGCCTCTTTGACTCTCCCCGCGAAGAGTTTCTGATCCCCCTCCCCAGCGGAACCTCGGTCTCCATCCAGGCCCGCGACGAAATCGGCCACACCGCCAGACTTGAGCGCAGGCTGTAGACCCTTCCCAGCAGCAGGAAGCCTGGCCCTCCCACCGGAAATCTCTTGAAGAATATTCCTCAAGGAGGCTATGATGAGCACTCAATCTGCGCCCGAAATCACTCTCAAAGAAGCTGTCCAAGTCTGCGGTAAATCGGAGAAAACTCTGCGTCGCAAGATCGACGCCGGCCTTCTCAAAGGTACAAAAGAGCCTCTGGACTATGGAGGGTTCATGTGGATGATCAATCTCGAATCGCTGGATGAGCTGTACCCCGGCTCGGCGGCTCAAGCCGCCTTAGAGCTTGAGGTTTCGAAGGAACCCCCTCCCACCAGGCTGGACCCTCTCCCCAGCGATGAAGAGTCTGATACCAACGACCAGGAGTTTCCAGGCGGGAACGCCTTTCTTGAATATCTCCTGGAAGAAAATCGGAACCTGAAGGAAGACATTCGGGAAAGGGACTGTCGTATCGATAAACTCCAGGAAACTCAAAACCGCCTGGAACGAGCTTTGGGTGAGCAAGAGGGGACGGCCTCGACCCAAAATCGAGTGCTGGAGTGGTTCCAGAATCAGGAGCGTCCCGCCCTCCCGCCTGGGCCCCAGGAACTCCCCGCTCTTGAACCGCCTAAGAATACCCCGCCTCACGCCGGCTTGCTGGTGATTCTTGCCCTACTGGCCGGATTCGCTGCTTCCCTAGCAATGATGTAGGCGTCGTTTTTGTTCGATTTTTGTTCGATTTTTGCTGGGCCGCCCTGGGAGGCAAGAAACTCTAATAGCTAAAGGACTCCTGGAGAAAGGGATTGCGAGCCACCTCGGCGCCGACGGTAGTGGCCGGGCCATGGCCGGGGTAAAGCTGGCACTGCTCTCCGAGGGGAACAACCTTCTTCCAAATGCTTTCCATGAGAATCTTGATGTCCCCGCCGGGGAGATCGGTCCGTCCGATGGAGCCAGCAAACAAGACGTCTCCGGAAAAAGCGAGCCCCTCACTAACAAGAGTGACCGAGCCAGGTGAGTGGCCAGGGGTGTGAAGAACTTCAAACTTAAGAGTGCCGGCCTCGACCGTCTCCCCCTCTTTCAACTCACCGTCGATGTGTGGGATCGGTCCAGGTGGCAAGCCGAACATCAAAGCCTGCTGAGGAGCCGCCTGAGCCATGTCAAAATCGTCTCGATGCAAGAGCATAGGCACTTTGAGGGCCTGATGCAGATCTTCAGCGAAGGCGACATGATCGATATGGCCATGAGTCAGAAGAATTTTGTGCACCTGAAGCTTCTCGGCCTGGATCTCGGCCAGAAGGGCTTCGATCTCATCGCCCGGATCGATCACCACCGCATCTTTAGATTCAGCATCGAAAACCAGATAAGCGTTCATCTGAAAAGGGCCCACAGGGCGTTGACGTATCTCCATGGCCCTTCCTTTGTCGCCAGACCACGACGAAATCCTGCAGGACCTCGCTTCAAGCCCGCAAACTAGCGGCTCTATGAGCACTCCTGGACCTCTTCTTGGCGCCCACGTTTCAGCTGCTGGGGGACACCATAAGGTTTTTGCCCGAGCGGCCTCCCTCGGCTGTGAGGCCATTCAGCTCTTCACTCGTGCTCCTGGCCGCTGGAAAGCCAAAGCCATCGAACAGAAACAAGCCGAGCGATTCCGCCAGGAACGGCAGGCGCACGGTCATCCTCCGGTGATCGCCCACGACATCTATCTCAGCAATCTAGCGGCCGAAGACGACACCATCCGCCAGAAGTCGATCGAGTCAACCATAGAGGAAGTGCAACGGTGTCACCTGTTAGGCCTGGATGGGCTGGTCTGCCACCTGGGCGCCCACCACCAGGAAGAGATTGGTCTAAAAAGATACGCCGAGGCCCTGGCTATCATTTTGGACCAGACCGAAGCAACTCCCGCCAACATTCTCCTAGAAACCTGCGCTGGACAGGGGACAACCCTCGGCCATCGTCTGGAACACCTGGCCTTTGTGCTGGGGCAGAACAACCGTCACCCTCGACTGGGGGTGTGCCTTGATACCTGCCACGTTTTCGCCGCTGGCTATGATCTAACCAGTCAGGAAGCCTATCAGCATTTCTGGCAGACCTTTGAGCGCGAAATCGGGCTCGAAAAGCTTCAAGCTCTCCACCTAAACGACTCCAAAAAGCCCCTGGCTAGCCGAGTCGATCGTCACGATCATATCGGTCAGGGTGAGATCGGAGAGCTTCCCTTCAGACTGCTAGTGCAAGACCAACGCCTGGCCGGACTCCCGATGGTGATCGAAACCCCTGAGATGGAGTCGATGCATCAGGTCAATCTGGAACTTCTCAAAAGCTGGCGCTGAGGCGGGTCACTTTGACTTTTTCTTGGTCCTTCTCCGACGTTTGAGTTTGGGCACTCGACCCTCGAACACTTCTCGAAGGAGATCAAGCAGGGAGCTAGCCGCCCTCTCGGTGTCGCCGGGAAGTAAGCGGTCCAGAGCCTGAGCGGCGATGGGAGCCACCTCTTCGCGAACCTCATTCAGGCGATCGACAGCCAACTCGGCCCGAGATTTCCAACGATTGTCGCGAATATCCCAGAAAGCGTCTTCTGGATCGTAGTAGAATGGCGGTTGCAGCTGGCCGAGCTTCTCTTTGAGCGCCGGCACCGTGAACCCCTGATCCACGATCATGCCTTTGATGAATTTCAGTTCCACCAGGTCATAAGTGGTATAGCGCCGGCTACGTCCTTCCAAGGGAAGTTCAGGATTGAGCAACCCTTGCGAATCCCAATACTGAATCATCCGGGTCGTGATTCCCAGCGCCCTGGCAGCGTCCGCTTGAGAAAGATAGAGAACCGCTCCGGGGAACAGGTCGAGTTGTCGGTCCTGCGGGATCCTACGAAGCATATCTCTAGCTTCTAGATGTCGGCGGCTTTTCTTCCAACAAATCGGTAACATCTTGCCCAAGTTGTCCACTTATCCACAAAAATTGTGCATAACTAGCAAAACTTGCATAAAATCGAACATACGTCGGCTTGACAGACCTTCAAGTTAAACTTAAGATGGAGCTATCGTAGGAGATAAGTTCGACCGACTAACCGCTTCCTTCGCGACGGGGAGTCCTCACAATCTTGGTCAGTTCCTCAAACAGGTCGAACACCTGGTTCCTCCACGGGATTCGCTCAGCCCTCGAAAGAGGGCTTCTTTTTTTGTCCTGGAGGGTTGACTAGGAACGGTCGCGCTTTTGGCGACGCAGAAGTAAAGGAGCCGGAATCCGCGACACTCTCGGCGGAGGGGCTTCTGGGAAGTCACCATCGGGTGGCCCGGCCGAGGGCGGCGGTTCTGCGGGACGACTCGGCACTCGCCGAGGAAGATTTCCGCCCGACTCAGCCGGCGGAGTCAAAGGCTCGAACTCCCCTTCGGGCTTGGCCAGCGGCAAGGGACTAAATTCTTGCTCCTGAGAGGCCATATAACCGCTTTCATTGGACGTAGGCAAAGCTCTTGGTTTGAAAGCAGGACCTGGCTTTGGAGGTGGCGCCCCAAAGACTCGGCCAGTGGTCGGCTTGTGTTCAGGGAAGGGCCCACGATGGGCGGAAGCCGCTGGCTCTTGGGTCGGACTCTGGCGAGGGGGTACCTG
>CAYRFU010000009.1:0-6205 GCA_964423525.1 uncultured Burkholderiales bacterium
CGCTACCCGATACGACAAACTGGCCGCACGGTATGCCGCTTTCATCCTGATCGCCGGCGCTGTCATTTGGGGCGGTCTCTAAACTGTTGCCCTTAGATAGGAATTTGCTCGCCAAGCCCTGTCCACCCTAAAGAACTCCGTGGGCTCAGTGGCCTCCGTGCTATAACCCTTCTTCCTCGGCCAGTCGAATGTCAACAGGCCCTAAGGCCAGCTCTCTTTCCACTTGAGAATCTCAAGACGAGGAAGGCGAGGGTAATAGGGTGGCGGCTGGGCCAAAATTTGGGGGTCGAAGGTCACCTCTAGTGCCATCCCCGAGTCTTCTTGACCACCGTTGCTGGCGGCCAATTGAATCGATCCGACTACCTGGAGAATGCCGCGGTGACCACTGTAGGGGCTCTCAATCACGAGCCCGGCCGGGTCGGGTCCGTCAGGAACGCCCCCCGCATAGTAGCTTCCGTAGAGATAGAGCGGGTCGGTCGAAACTCGGCGGGGTCCCCCTCGGGCGGGAAGGTTCACTTTGAGAGTGCGGGCCAGGACTCCCAAGCTGTCACCACCCGAGACAGTCGGCAGACCTAATCCGGCCAGTTCAGCCGGGAGAAGGTCGCCGGCGAAAAAGATCGTACCGCTGGCCGCTATCGTTCTGGGCCCGCGATTCACTCCCCGCAAACCTCCCCCTGAATCAGTTCCGATGTTTCCCTGGCAGTAGATCACACCGTTGGTGAGCCCCTGCAGGATGGTCGTTTCTTGCCGCTCAACCTGCGCGGCTTCTCGACAGGCCGGCTGGAGCGGGTCCGCGAAAAGGGAAAGGGGAGTTTCCTCGGGTGTCAGCGGCCGACCCTGAAACCGTTCCACCGAAGTTTGCCCCTGACTCAAAACGCGACCATCCTGGAGAGTCACCGGTCCATACAAAGCCTCAGTCACCAGATACCACACGGTTCTTCCGCTTTGATCGAACCGAAGTCGAGCTGTCCGTGAAGCAGCCAGGCTGCTCACCAGGTCAAGACGGTCCAGATCCTGGTGAACCAACACGCCGCCCTCCAGGCGGCCTTCGTGGCTTTCCAGTTCGACCAGTTCTCCCTTCTCGGAGCGGGCCAAAGCCGAGACGGCCCGATTTCGAAGAGCCTCTCTGAAATCCACCATCGGAATCCGCCGGCTTCCTGTACGGAGATCTCCTCGTCCGCCCTCGAAGAGCCTTTGGTAGCGCTCAGGAAGAGGGTTTCCGTCGGAGTCGTAGGGCCTTTGCTCGACGGTCACCCAGCCGGCCTCCGACCCATCCAGATAGCGCACGCCGTCACCGGGAAAGTCATCGGAAGTCGTTTCCGCCACCGTCACTCCGGCCGCGAAAGGGGCTGTTCCTCCTCTCCAAATGCCGGGCCGAACGCCCCGTATTCGCAGGGCACTGTTGAAATGGACTGGACCCTCGATACGGAACCCTTGGGTAGGAAAGGATTTCTGGGGCAAGAGAGAATCCTGAAACCAGGCGTAGGAACAGTAGAGACGCTCTTGCAACAAGACTTCTAATTCGAGAGCTGGACTGAGTTGACGGTCGGTCACCACGGTGCTGACGCGATAGCGACCGTTGCGCAAAGGTTGAAGCTCAGACTCCCAAAGAAAACCACCCAGTTCTCCTTCAGCACTGCCTCGCTTCGGGGACCGGCCCTTTTCCAGAAGGGACTCTACCTCGAGCACCGTGTGGCGAAGGCCGGCATCGGCGCTGTAAGCGACCTGAGTGTCTTTCAGGAGCTGATTGGCGGCGTGGCGTTCGGTCGGCAAAAGCCGGTGAAAGGTGACTCCCACGTAGAACAGGATAACCATCAGGAAAATGGCCAGCAGCAGCACCGAACCTTTACGGCCCATCGATATACTCCGGTAGCACCACCAGGATCCTCTGGTCTAAACGATGCGGCTCCTGGGAAAAACGAATCCGCGCTTCGACGGTCCCCCGATCGGGACGGAGAAACTCGCAACTTTCCAGCCTCTCAGCCAGAATCCGAGAATAGCTCCCGCTTTGGTCCTCGAGAACCAGGACACCCTGGCCATCCTCCAGCTCGCGCCGGACGACCTTGTAAAAACCCGCGCCGAAATCTTGAAGCAGGCTCTCGGGGCTATAGAAAACCAGCTCTGGTGACGGGCTCCTATCAGTCACAGCGGGCCTGACCAGGGCGTCCTTGGCCGGCCCCGCCGGTTGAGCTGTGCGAACGACTGAACCGAGTTGCTGGCGGGCCAGGCGGGCTTGTTCGAACAGACCGACCCGGTTACTCCCCCGCTCAAACGAGCTATAGGAACGGCCGTAGACGCTCAACACGAGCCCCACGGCGCCTAAAAAGGCGAGCAGAATGACCACCACCAGGGCAAAACCACGGTCACGGTTTGGCGTGGATAGAGACCAGCTCAATCCAGTGTTGCCTCCCTTCTCGTAGCCACCCCACCCGGACTTTGAGCTCCACCATATTCGGCCCCAATGGCTCCATCACAATCTGGCGAAGGTAGGGGGTGTCGGCTGGAAAATCGTGAGCGAAGGGGGGCGAGTTCAAGGCCACCGGCTCTTCCTGAGCGAGCCCCGCCTTCAGCTTGAGCCAAGCAGGGGGGAAGCCCGTCTCATAGGGCTTGTTCTGGGTTCTAATCAGGGTTACGAGCCGCTCACCGGCCTCGATCGCCCCGACCAGCTGCTCGCTGTCGCGACTGGCCGCCGTCCCAAAGGTATAAACCGAGGCCACCCCTAGCAAACCGAGACTTACGATAGCCAGGGCGATAATGACCTCGAGGGCGTTCGTGCCCCGCCTTTCCTTTCCGCCCATGGAGGGGAGGGTTCGAGCTTCAGGCGGTATTCTCTGCCAGGCGAGACGGCAGGTCGAGAATGCGAGCGTCTTACCAGATTCGTCGAACTTTTAACACTCCTTTAACGACGCCGGGCTATAACTGTTCCAGGAGGTTAACAACATGAATTCCATATTCGGCTTGGCGGAAGAATCGATACATGGCTCGTTGCTAGAGGCCTCGCAAAGGCCACCCGAGTCGAGCGACCTTATCTTCCCAAGCATACCTCTGTGCGTCGTCCCTACCCTCTAGGTGGCCGAATTCGTGGCCCAACACGAACCGGATCTGCTCGTCCCCCTGCCGCTCCAGCATGCCCCGGCTTAGATAGACCTCTCCCCCAGGGTGACATTGGCCCACGTTGCGGGCCGTCTTGAGAACTCTCAAGTCAACCTCAACCCCCTCCCAGGCTCGCGACTCGAGAACCTCTCGACCCAATCGTTGGAGCCGGTCGTTCAGGGCCGGATCGCCATCGAGGCCACCGAATCGAGCCTCCAACTCAGCCGCCTCTTGACGGCCCCGGGCGGCCGCCTCGTCAGCCTCGAGAGGCTCGGGGGCCGTGACCCCGCTAGCTCTGTTGGGCTGGAGCCTTATCACCGCGGCAGCCTAGAGCGATCGGCTTAAAAGAATCTGAAGCGGTTTTGCGACCGTTCTGGTGCGGGAAAGAAACTCTGGGGGGGAATTGATGGTCTAGCCTTCTGAAGGGGAACAGCTTTTCTCGGCCGAAGCCCCTGGTCCCCAAGCTAACCCCCGCTGAGGCGGTTCGCCACAAAATTTTGGAGGTTGATCGATGAAACTCTACAGGTCTTTGACCACCGTGACCATGGCCGTCCTAGGAGTCTTTCTCCTGAGCCAGGCTGCTACTGCCGTTACCTGGGACGATGTCAAGAAAAAAGCCCGCAGCGGAAATTTCCAGGTGCTTTACAAGTTCGAGGGAGACAGGGGCGATTTCGAGTTCAAACAGCAATACGCAGGCGACAAGATTCGCACCGAAATCCTCAAGTCGAAGTCCGACCCGAGCCGGCGAGGCACGGTCGTTTACTACGACAAAAGCTGGAAGGCTGACGCCATCCGAGCCAAGATCGGCGGAGGGGTGATCGTGCGCAAGCTGAGCCACGACGATGTCGAAGACACAGCCTTTTATCGCTCTATCTTCGACCTTATCTTTACCGACACTGACGCCTGTGGCGAGCCCGAGGCTTCAAAGCAGGGCAGCAAAACTCGCTTCTCTTTCCGTTGTCCGGGCGGTTACTACAAAGTGTGGGTCAATGAGAAGGCCGAGATCATCAAGAGCGAAGAAAACACAGACCGCTACAAACAGTCTCGTCGCTTTTTCGGCTACGAATGGGGAGTCGACGCTCCCAAAATCGACCTTTAGGAGTTCGGCCGAAACCCTATTTGACAGGGGGCTCCGGCAGAGCGCCGCCCAACGCTCCCCAAGCCGCGCTCTCGGGCGCGGTTTTTTGTTAGGCCACTCTCAAAGCTCTAGCAAGAGAGAAATCATAGGGAGAAAAGCGGCCACCGAGATCAGCAGAGCCACCCCGCCACAGAGGGTGATAGAGATCGGTTCTAGACAGGTCTGAAGTCGTTCTACCAGCTCATCGAGTTCCACTTCTGCGGCCCTGGCTACGGCTTTGGCCGTATCCGGTAGGCACTCGGATTCCTCGCCGGCCTGGAGTAGACCGATCACCTTGCCAGCGAAAACCTGATGTTTCTCGAGGGCCCGCGACAAGGATAAGGTCTCAGTGTAACTCTCTCCGGCTCGCTTGAGACCTTCGCTGAGATGAGGACTCCAGTGGCTGCGAGCTGTGATCCCCAATACTTTGGATGGGTGGATTCCTGCCTCCAGGAGCGCCGCCATTGCTTGCACCGCCCGGGTTCTCTCCTCCTGACGGAAGAGTTCACCCAGGCCTGGCAAATGAAACAGAATCCGGTCCCAGGCTCGTTCACGAGCAGGACGTTGCACCTCTCGGACCAGCGCGAAAAGCGTGAGAATCAAGAGCAGACCGCCAGCTAAACAGAGTGGTCCTAAGATTCCCTGGCTGAATCGCTCGCCCAGAGAAAGAAGAAACAGGGTCAAGCCAGGAGCGGCCACGCTGGCCTGTCCGACCATGGGTTTGATAAGAGGGAAGGAATAGGCTAGAAAAAGCAAGAGAAGGGTCAGACAAACCGCTCCCAGAGCTAGAGGATAAGCGAAGACCGCTGCGCTCCGCTTGCGAATCCAGAGGCTCCCCTCGAGCACCCGGCTGACCCTCTCCAGGGAAGCCGCCAAGCCCCCTACCGCTTCGCCCGAACGAACCATAGCCACCAGAGCCTCATCAAAAGCCTGGCCCTGTTCGCGTAACGCCAGAGAGAAGGGACGGCCGGACTCAACCGAACCGGCCACTCGGCGAAAAAGAGGCTGAAGCTCCTCGTTGTCTTGGTTGAGAAGCAGCTTTAAACCCGGCAGGAGGCCGACCCCCACGGAGACAGAAAAGCAAAGTTGACGAAAAGCCAGCGAGATAGCCTCGGGGCTAAGGCTGGTCGGCACCGGAGCCAACTCCTGTTGGGCGGGAGCTTCGTTCTTTTCCCTAATGGAGATGACTTCTTCATACATCTTCTCGAGGCGGGCGAAAGCCACACCCACGGAGGGGGCAAAGAGAGAGCCTTCGATGATGTTCCCTCCTCGGTCTAAAGCTTTGAAAAGGTAAACGACCTTTCGGCGACTGGGCGGAGGCTTGGGGGCCGGAGAGGTTTCGGCCTCAACCGATTGGGTGATCAAAAGAACGTGAGCGTAGCGCTCGCTGAGGACCTCGCGCGCCTGCTCTGGCGACTGCGCCTCAAGACTGCCTTGAATCAAACGATCTTTGTGATCGAGAGCCTGGAACTCGAACAGTCTCTGACTCACAGCCCTCATCATGAAAGGAGTTCGGCGAGTCCCCCCAGGAACCTGGTAGTGCCTTTCGAAGGCGCCTGAGTGATAGACAGTCATATCCATCTCGACAACGAAGCCTATCTTGACGATTGGCAAGAGGTCCTGGAGCGGGCCCAAGAGGAAGGCGTGGTCGGAGCCTTGATCCCTGCCCTCCACCTCGACTCGGCTCGCCGCAGTCTCGCGATGGCCCAAACCGAAACCCGACTGGCCGTGGCTGTGGGCATTCATCCCCACCAGGCCGCCCTCTATGACCCCTCGACTTTCGAAGACGAGGTGAGAGAACTCAGCGGGCAGGCAGTAGCCCTGGGGGAAACGGGGCTAGAATGCCACTATGACTTCTGTCCCCTCGAGCAACAGCTGACCAGTCTGAGGGCTCACCTCGACCTGGCCCGCGAGCTAGGGATGCCTGTCATTCTTCACTGTCGGGAAGCCGAGCAGCTTCTTTGGGACGAATTGAAGTCTCGACCGGGGTTGGAG
>CAYRFU010000009.1:6215-42870 GCA_964423525.1 uncultured Burkholderiales bacterium
TTCACAGGCGGTTGGGAATGGGCCCAAAAATTTCTCGACCAGGGATTCCACCTGGGAGTGACGGGAATGGTCACCTTCCCGAAAGCCACAGCCGTCCACGAGGTCGCTAAACACTGCCCTGCCGAAAGACTCCTGGTCGAGACCGACGGGCCCTACCTGGCCCCTAAGCCCCACCGGGGTCGTCGCAACTCGCCGGCCTACATTCCCCTGGTGGTGACCGAGATCGCCCGCCTTCGCGACAGCAGTCCCGAAGAGGTAGGACAGGCTTCAGCCCAGGCCACTCGCGAGTTGTTCAAGATCTCTATTTTTTGACCGAAGGACAAGTCTTTTCAATGTGGAATTTCTTAAAAGAAATGCACACCTTTCAGGCTTTCTTCCTGTCTCTACTGGTGATTGCGGCTCTTCCCGCCGAGGCTGGGCTCGAGCTTTGGCAAGAAGCGGTCACCAAAGTTGAAACTTGCCAGGATTACAGCGTCGTCTGCTCCTACTCTGGTCCGCGCGGAAACTTCAAAATGACCTGCCTGGCGAACTCGGCCGAGAAGGTCAAGACGGTGGTGATGGCTGGGAGCGACCGTCACGTCGGCACGACCAGTGTTTTCGACAAAGAAATGGCACCAGGGCAAGTTCTTCTGCGATTCCCGTCGGGCAGCGTCGTCCTGAGGAAAGTAGAACATGACCAGGTCAAGGACACTCCGCTCTTCATCTCGGTCTACCACCATCTCCTGGGTCGCCTAAGATCGGCCGACAAACCCCGACCGGTTCAGGAAGCGGGACCTCTAGAGGGCTTTGAGTTCGACTTGCCCTCAGGTTCAACCATGAACGTTTGGGTGAACCCTCAAGCCGAAATTGTCCGGGCCCGGGCAGAAATGGGTAAGAACGTCATGGAGGAAGCTTTCTTCGAAAATCTGGAGTGGGAGACGGGTCGTCCCGTGTCCTTTGACTAGAGAGGGTGACGAGTTGAGTCCGGGAATAGCCCACCAATGAGGCTGGGGGAAGTTTGAGCAAGAAGCCGGAAGTTCAGGAGAAGTCGTTCACCGGTGAGATGACCGCCAAAGCCAAAGTGTTGGCTGCCGCTCCGGTGATGGTAGCTATCTATCTGATCTACTTCGGTCTCGACTGCGCCTCAAAGTTCGGCCCCAACGACCCGACCCGGTTTGTCTTCATCGGTTTGCCCCTCGTCTTTGGTCTCGTCATCGTGGCCGTCACCGGTGTGGCCGTTTTTCAAAACGTCACCAAACAAGTGGTCGTTAGCGAAGACAAAGTGACCTTTCACAGCGGTAAGCAAAGTTGCGAGATGAGCATCTCCAAGATGGCCATCAACCCGCCCGCTAAGGCTTTGGTGATGCGTAGCCTGATGATCAGCGACGGGGTCAATTTTGGCCAGGTCTACGACGTCTTTTTGCCGGGCTTCGATGAGCTTTTCAAGACCATCGAAAAGCGCAAGACCCGCAACAACCTCAGCGCTCAACAAGAGTGGAAACTGTGAGCAAAGCGAAAGGCGGCGGGCCCAGTGGCCACACCGCCTTGAAACAGCCTTCCAGTCCTACTTAGCGGCCTGGAATAGCTCGCCGACTTTGCTCCAGTCGATCACGTTAAAGAACGCCTGAACGTAGTCCGGACGGCGATTCTGGTAGTTGAGATAGTATGCGTGCTCCCACACATCCAGGCCAAGAATGGGGGTCTTCCCTTCCATCAGCGGAGTGTCCTGATTCGGGGTCGAGGTCACTTCCAGGTTGCCGTTGTTGACCACCAGCCAGGCCCATCCGCTTCCGAAGCGTGAGCCGGCAGCATCGGCGAACTGTTTCTTGAACTCGTCGAAGCTGCCAAACGCTTTGTCGATGGCACTGGCCAGGTCTCCGCTGGGATTGCCGCCACCTTTGGGCGACATGATCTGCCAGAACAGAGAGTGGTTGGCGTGACCACCGCCGTTGTTGCGGACGGCAGTTCGGATTTTCTCAGGCACCGAGTTCAGGCCTCGCATCAAGTCCTCGATGCTCTTGTTTTGCAGGTCAGAGTGACCCTCGAGAGCAGCGTTGAGCTTGGTGACATAGCCGTTGTGGTGTTTACCGTGGTGAATCTCCATGGTGCGAGCGTCGATATGAGGCTCGAGAGCGTCGTGAGCGTAGGGCAGAGCGGGGAGCTCAAAAGCCGTTGTGGTTGCCATAATGTAAAACCTCCGGTGGGATTTTTATAGAACTGTCTATACCCGAACCTGAGTCCCGTCAATCTTAGGAAGGGGACCGCGTGTGAAGACGGAAAACGCACCTCTATGACCGCAACGGCCGACATCACGACCGTTTCCGACCGCCTACTTGAGCTTTTTCGGACCCACCCGGCTTGCTCGAAATTGCTGGAGATGGTGGAAAACTCAAAACCTGTGACCTGCTCGGGCGTGCTTCGTCCCAGTCGGGCTTTGGTCGCATCCACCCTGAAACGTTCCAGCGACCGCCCTCTTCTTTGGGTCACCCCCACCTCCGATTCGGCTGAGCGCTTAGCTGAAGACCTGAGCCTCATGGCCGACCTGAAGACTCTTTTCTTTCCTGAGCGGGAAGTGGCTGCCGGGGAGAACGCCGACCAGGTTCTCGACCCCGAGCAGATAGACACTTTGGAGGCCGTAGCCGCAGGTCAGGCGCAAGTGATCGTAGCCTCCATCAAAGCCATCCTCCAAAAGACCCTCTCTACGGAGCGTCTCGAAAAGAGTCGGATGGTCCTCAAAAAAGGCGAGCAGAGCGACACCGAGTTGATGCTCGAACTCCTGGTAGGAGAGGGCTATCATCGCACCTCCATGGTGGAACGCCGCGGGGAATTCTCTGTCCGAGGGGACATTATCGACCTTTATCCGGTCACGGGTGAGCCGGTCCGAGTCGAGCTCTTCGGTGACGAAGTTGAGTCTATTCGGGTCTTTGATACCGACACTCAACGCTCGATAGCCCAGGTGGACTCGGTCACCATTCTGCCGGCCAGCCACGACGGCGGGGGGTCTCATCTGACCGAGTTTCTGCCTCGAGGGACGATCGCTTGCCTGGAGGAACCCGCTCAAATCCGCCTCCACGCCATGGAGTGGGCCCACGAGGGATGGGGCGGTCAGTGGGGAGATGTCCTCGCTCTGCTCACCCCTATGCGGCAAGTCTTTTTCACCAGCTGGGAAGACGCGGAGCAACGAGCCGCCGCCCAAGAAACAGAAACTCTGGAATTTCCCTTCGAGGTGCAGAGGGTCTTTCCCGACCGGGTCGAGGGCCTGATGGGACGCTTGCCCGAGTGGCTCGGCCAGGGTCGTCGGGTGGCCTTGGTAAGCCGCCAAGCCCCCCGCCTCACCGAACTCCTCAGCGAGCGGGGTTGGCTTGGTCAAGAGCTTGAGCCAGGCAAGGTGACAGTCGTCAACGCCTCGGTCACAGAAGGGTTTCGCCTTCCTCTCGAAGGGGGGGACCTCGAGGTTCTCAGCGACCGCGAGATTGTGGCTGCGGTCCGGCGCCGACGTTCTCGACGCAAAGCCCAAAGAGCCAGTCTGCTCAGGCTAGAAGAGCTTGAGATCGACGACCTGGTCGTTCACCTTCAACACGGCATCGGCCGCTACCGTGGGGTCAAGCAGCTCGACATTCAAGGCAACCCTCGCGATTTTCTTACGATCGACTACGCCAAAGGCGATAGTCTCTATGTTCCGGTCGAGCAACTCGACCTGATTCAACGCTACAAAGGGCTTGAGGAGCGAGTACCCAAGCTCTCCAAAATGGGTGGCCAGGAGTGGGCCAGAACCCGAAAGAAGGTCAAGAAAGACGCTGACAAGATGGCCGAAGAGCTGCTGAAGCTCTACGCCCAACGGGAGGCCGCCCAGGGACATGCCTATCCTCCCGATACGCCCTGGCAGGTCGAGATGGAAGAAGCTTTCCCCTGGGACGAGACCCCCGACCAGATGCAGGCCATCATCGATGTCAAAGGAGATATGGAAAAGCCCCGGCCGATGGACCGCCTGGTCTGCGGCGACGTCGGCTACGGCAAGACCGAAGTGGCTGTCCGAGCCGCCTTCAAAGCGGCCTCTGAGGGGCGCCAGGTGGCGGTCTTGGTCCCCACCACCGTGCTCGCTCATCAACACTATCAAACCTTCTCCGAGCGGCTAGCTGCCTTCCCGGTTCGGGTTGAGGTCCTGAGCCGTTTCCGTAGTCGAGCCGACATCAAAGCGGTGCTAGAAGACCTGGCCCTGGGCGAAGTCGATATCGTCATCGGCACTCACCGACTCCTGTCCAAGGATATTCGTTTCAAGACCCTGGGCCTTTTGATCGTGGACGAGGAACAGCGATTTGGGGTCAAACAGAAGGAGAAGATCAAGCAGCTTCGTCAAAACGTGGATGTGCTCACCCTCACGGCCACGCCCATCCCTCGAACCCTCAATATGGCTCTGGTCTCCATCCGAGATATGTCCGTCATCGAGACCCCGCCAGAAGACCGCGTCCCCATCAAGACCTACCTGTTCGAATCTCATCCCGACATCATTCGAGGCGCCATCACCCGGGAGTTAAGCCGAGAAGGCCAGGTCTACTTTGTCCACAACCGGGTCCAGGGGATTGAGCGAGTGGCTCAGGACATCAGGCGAATGTTACCGTCCGTGCGAGTGGCGGTGGGCCACGGTCAAATGGGCGACGAGGCCCTCGAGAAAGTCATGATGGAGTTTCTCGAAGGGGAATACGACGTTTTAGTCTGCACCACCATCATCGAGAGCGGTCTCGATATTCCCAACGTCAACACCATGATCATCAACAATTCCCAGAATTTCGGCCTGGCTCAGCTCTATCAGATGCGGGGCCGGGTCGGTCGGTCCTCGCGTCAGGCCTACTGCTATCTCCTCTATCCTCCCGCCCGTCAGTTGACGCCTGAGGCCGAGAAACGACTGGAGACCATTCGAGACTTCACTCAGCTAGGAGCCGGTTTTCAGATCGCCTTGAGGGACCTGGAGATTCGCGGAGCCGGAGATATTCTCGGCGCGGAACAGTCAGGAAGCATCGCGGCGGTCGGGTTTGAGCTGTATTGCCAGATGCTGCGAGACGCCGTCAAAGGGCTCAAAGGAGAGCCGCTCGAGACGACCATCACCGACCATCCCGTAGTGGTGGAGCTGCCCATCCCAGCCTGCCTTCCCGACGATTACGTTCCCGACTCCCACCAGAAGGTCGCTCTATACAAAAAGATCGCCACCGTTGCGAACCATAAGAAACTGGAAGATGTCCGAGCCGAGCTGAAAGACCGGTTCGGCCCTCTGCCAGAAGAGGCGGACAATCTTCTGGCCATCATGGACCTCAAACTCCGAGCTCGGGATCTGATGATCCCTTCCATTCGGGTCAAGCAGGGCAGGCTAACGATCCTGATGCCCCTGTATCCCCCTTTGACCCTCAATCAGCGCCACAAGCTGTGGGTGGCCACCAAATGGAAAGCCCAAGAGGAGCATCAGGCCCTGGTGATGACTGGCCTTTGGGGGATCGCCGCCGGAAATCCGACCTATCCCCCGGCCGCAGAACTGCTAGAGAAGATCCGAGGGATCCTCGACCGTCTCCAACGCTGGCAAGAGGAAGCCTAGCCTTCCTCGCGAGCCTCAAAAGCGGCCAAAGAGTGAGCGGCCGTCTTGCGAATTCCGCTTTGAACAGGCGGCAGCCATCCCCACAGTTTGCCCTTCCAGCCCAAAGCCATGGAGGCCCAGGCGTGAAGGTCGAAGCGATCCTGGTGGTGTGAGATCAGCCCGTCTTGAAACCGGAAGCTGGCCGAGATGATGTTATGAACTCGGTGGCCTGTCTTGGAAAAGGTATACCGTGCTTCCCAGTGAGCCTGGCCTTCTTCATCATCCGCCTCGATCTGGGAGAAAGAGATCTCCAAGTCTTTGCCGCGCAGGCAGAGCATCCGCCACATCGCCCGGGCCTCTTCCCCTTTGAGTTGGGGAAAGACGGGGTCGGAAAAAACCACTTGGTCGTGATAGCAAAGGCCCATTTTGGTGGCGTCGCGTTGCTGGAAGGCTTGATAGAAGTCGGTGAGGAGTTGGACGTGGGGATGCATGGTCTACTGTTCCCGACCCCCCGAGAGCACCCTGCTACGAGCGAATCCCGCCGGTGTAGCCCGGGGGGGCCGACTGAATCCCCGCAGAATGAGCCACCCCCCGTCGAAGGCTGTAAGGAGCGAAGTTGATCCGCGCGATCCGCTTGATTCGCTCATACTGTAGGAGACTAAGAGAAAACCATTCAGGAGGAGTTTGAATGCGAGCTTGAGTGTTCATTGGGGTAAGGACCTTTCTGAGACTTTCTTGTCAACCCACCTTAAGCTGCAACGGTCTGGCTGGTTTTCTAAAGACCGACGCCACCTTGTTACAACCTTGTTAACCAGCAGATGAGACCGCCGACCTGAGGGCCAAAAACCTCTTGACTCGCAAGCGAGAATAAGTTATCAATAACCGGTCGTTATGTTGGAAGCTCATCATCTCACCAAGCGCTACGGCGAGCTACTGGCTCTTGACCGGCTGGATCTCAAAGTGGAACCGGGTGAAATCTATTGCTTATTGGGACCGAACGGGGCCGGTAAGACCACGACAATCAATCTCTTTCTGGGGTTTCTCCAGCCGACCGAGGGGAACGCGCTAGTCGACGGGGTTCCGGTTCACGGCGACCTGTTTGGAGCCCGGGCCAAACTGGCCTACATTCCCGAGCAGGTTCACCTCTACCCCGAGATGACGGCTCGCGAGAATTTGGGCTACCTTCTGACTCTGTCCCAACACCCCGACCTCTCCCGCGGGACGCTTGAAACGATGCTGGTAGAGGCAGGCTTGCCGGCTGACTGCCTCGATCGCAAAGTCCAAGAGTTCTCCAAAGGCATGCGGCAAAAAGTCGGCATCGCTCTCGCCCTGGCTAGAAAGGCTCGGGTGCTTTTGCTCGACGAACCGACCTCGGGCCTCGACCCCGGGGCTTCCAACGATTTTGCTCGAACCATCAGTCGTCTGGCCGAGAACGGTAGCGCCGTGCTGATGGTGACTCACGATCTCTTCCGCGCCAAGCAGACCGGACATCGCATCGGCATTATGAAGAGAGGCCGGCTCCTGAAGACTCTAGCCAGCGATTCGGTGGACCACGCCACTCTCGAGTCGATCTACCTCGAAGAAATGGCCACGCTGGCGTGAATTGGCCCACGGTCCGGGCGGTGGCGGCCTTCGAGTTCCGCCTGGCTTGGCGTCACCAAACGCTTTTGGTGCTGGCTGTCTGCCTGGCTTTGCTGTGGAGTGGCTCGCTGCTGTTGTGTGGAGACTCCTTTCAAAAGGCAGCTGGCTTGACCCAAGAACTGCAAGACCTGGTCGAACGCCAGTGGCAAGAGCAACCCGACCGCCACCCCCACCGAGTGGCTCACTACGGGACTTTCGCGATCAGGCCTCCGACCGCTTTGAGCCTTTTCGACCGAGGGGTCGAGAGCTTCACGGGTCGGGCCGTCTTCCTGGAAGCCCATGTTCAGAACTCGGCCAATTTCGCTGAATCCCGGGAATCCAACGGCCTTTTGCGGTTCGGGCAGTTGACTCCAGCCTTTATTCTCCAGACTCTCGTGCCTTTGCTCTTGATCTTTTTCGCCTGCTCGGCCGTGACTCGAGAACGAGAGCGCCAAACTTTGCCGCTGCTCTTCCTGCAGTCTGTCCGCCCGACCGAACTCCTCTTCGGAAAGGTGATCGGGCTGGGCTCTGCTCTGCTTGGGCTGGCCCTCCCTTTGGCCAGCGGGGCGGGTTTGATAACGTTAGCTGGCATGGATCACTCCCTAGACCAGGACGAGTTGACTCGCCTGTTGCTTCTGGGAATGGGCTACGGACTCTATCTCGCCGGCATCCTCACCTTCTCGGTGTTGGTATCCAACCGCTCCCGTTCGACCACGCAAGCTCTTCTTACTCTCCTGACTCTCTGGATGGTGGGGGTTGTCTTCCTACCGAAACTGCTTCCGAGTTTGGGCGAGACTTTCTTTCCTTCGCCGTCCCGACCCCAGTTCGAACTCGCACTCCATCGGGAGGTGGTCGACGGCGGCCACGGCCACAATCCCGGGGATCCCCATTTTGAGCAGCAAAAGAAGGAACTGCTGGAGCGCTACCAGGTGGAAAAAGTCGAGGACCTGCCGGTCAACTTCCGGGGCATCGCGATGAAAGCCGGGGAAGAGCATTCCGCCGTCGTTTACCAAAAGCATTACTGGCAACTTCAAGATGTCTATAAATCCCAAAATCGGTTTTCAGAGTGGGCTTCGCTGGTCAATCCGTATCTGGCCGTGCGGTCCTTTTCGGCTGCGCTGGCCGGCACCGACTACCATCATCTGGCCGACTTCGAGCGCCAGTCAGAACAGTATCGCTACCGTCTCATCCAGCAGCTCAACGATCTTCACATCGAGAAAATCGCCTACCAAGACGATAAAGAGCAGCGACTTGATAGCTCTCACTGGCACCAGTTCGAGCCGTTCCAGTATCGTCTTCCTTCCCTCTCCTGGAGTCTTGAGAACACTGCCGTGGCAGGCTTTAGTCTTGTCCTGTGGTTCTTTTTGCCTGTCTACCTGATGACTCGGGAGGAGGTTCCGACGTCGTGAAGGCTCTTGTGCAAAGCGAAGCGAGGCGGGTATGGGCTTCTCCGGCCTACCGCGTGCTGGCCGTTCTGTTGCTGGCCGTCACGGCCGTCTCACTCGGCTACGGTCGGGCCGTGATCGCACACCAAGAAAGGGTGCTCGACCAACTCGCCTCCTGGACCCGCCAGGGAGATAATCTGTATTTCGAGACGCGATTCGAAGACGACGAGAAACTAGGCCGAGCGGCCTACTATTTCCGTCAACCTACGGAGCATCGGTCCGCCCCCCTGGCCTCGCTCACCCTGGGCCAACGAGACCTTCACCCCTATTTTCTGTCGATCCGAATTCGTGGTCTCTACAGCCAGCTGTTTGATTCAGATCTGGGTAACCCACTTAAGTCGATGGCTGGTCATTTCGATCTGGCTTTCGTGGTGGTTTTTCTTTTTCCGCTAGCTCTCATTGGGTGTAGCTTCAACATCCTCAGTCAAGAACGAGAACGGCAAACCCTGGCTTTAATCCGGGCGACTCCGACCCCTCTGGGAGCCGTTCTCCTGGCTCGACTGGCGGTGAGGGTCGGTTTTCTCCTCACTCTATCAGGCCTGGCCGTCATCGCGTCCCACGGTTTTTCCACTCACGGGTTGGTCTGGATCGCCGCCAGCTGGCTTTATCTGCTCTTCTGGGCCGGTCTGATCGCCTGGATCGTAGGTTGGGCTTTCGACTCCACTCTTTCAGCCCTCTTGCTGGTCGCGATCTGGCTTTCGATGACGGTGCTGGGGCCCGCCGGTTTAAATCTACTCCAACAGCCTTTAAGTGGTGCTTTGCTGGCGATTGAACAGCGGCAGGTGGTGAACGAGGGGTGGGACCGACCCAAGCCCGAGACCCACCGCCAGGCTCAAGAGCTCGACCCTATCTGGCAAGAGGCACCCGTGGTCGAGGAGAACTTTAATTGGTCCTGGTATTTCGCGATGCACGAAGTCGGCGACGGGGCCGTGCGGTTGAAGGTTCGAGAGTATTTCGAACTCCTTCGAATCCGCTCGCTCTGGATCAAAAGAGCCAGTTGGTTTCTGCCGCCGGTGGCCACCCAATTGATGTTCGAACGTCTGGCGGCTACCGACCTCGAGAGCCAGCTGGCCTATCTCGAGGGGGTCGAGTCGGCCCACCAAGAAATGCAAGAACGGCTATTGCCCGGTATCTTCGAAGAGCAGACCTACTCTGCCGAGGAGCTACTCAGGTTTGGCTCGAGTCTCGCGCCAGAGAGATTTCTGGCCCGACCGACCATCCCCTGGCCGGGCCTTCTCCAGTTGAGCTTTCTGGTGATTCTCTTTGGGACTCTGGGCGGGTTGCGCCTGGCCCAGGTGGAGAAGCGTCTGTGACTCGTCAGGCCTTCCCCACGCGACACTCGTTGAACGACACCCTGGCAGCTCTGGAGGGGGCCTTTGACGAAACCTTCGCAAGCCCGTCGACCGACTACGGTCGCCTCAAAGACCTGATCGAACGACTGACCCACATTGTGACCTGTCAGGTTTGTGAGTTGGCTTATCACCTCGAGCCTCCCGAGTCGGGCCGAGTCGAGAGACTGCAGCGGCTGGCCGCTCAGGCCTGTAGTCGTCTAGAGAAGGCAACCGCCCAACAACACCGAGCCAAGCTACCGTATTTCGAGAACCTTTCTCGCCAGGTGATAGCCGAGGGTGAAGCGGCCGGGCTGGGCCCTGGCTCTCGCGTCCTGATGGTTGGTTGTGGCGCTTTTCCGGTCACAGCCTGGGCTCTCGAGGAGACCTTCGGGTGCGAGATTGTGGCTCTCGACAGCGACCCCGAAGCTCTCCAATTGGCCCACCAATCCTCCGCCGGCCGCCCCCGGCTGAAGTTCCTTCAGGGCCAGGGCGAGCAAGTCGAGGCCTACGATTTTAGCCACATCGTGGTGGCCTCGCTGGTAGATAGAAAGCGGCAGGTCTTAGAAAACCTGGGACGTCGAAGTCGTCTCGGCACCGTTCTGCTGGTCCGCTTCGGAAACCATCTTCGCAGAGTGTTCAATTACGAGCTCGACAAGCTTCCCTCTTGCTGGAAGGCCAGGCGGCTCATTCGTGGCGATGAGGAGGTCTACGAAACGTTGATTTGCCGACGAGCGAGATGCTTCGGTCGGGTCCTTTTGGTAGGTGCCGGCCCGGTCGCGGCGGTGACCGGTTTGGCCCTGCGACGTCAGGGTGTGGAGACGGTCGAGATGGTCACTCGCCCGTCGCCGTCCGGCCAAGAGTTGGCCCAGCAACTGAATCGGGGCGGTCTTCGATGTCGAGCTGCTCATCCCGGGCTCGGACTGCAAGGAGAGTTCTGTCCCGATGCCCTGTATCTCGACTACGCCAAGATGTCGGGCTCATTCGACACGGTCTTTCTGGCTCTCCCGGCTCACGCTTATCAGGAGGCTGTCGAGGCCCTGGTGAAAGTCGGGGTTATCAAGCCCAACACTCTAGTCGTCTTGTGTTCGGCTGGGTTGGGGTCGGGAAAGCGGCTGGAGCGATGGTTCGAACAGACCGTTGGAGCCATAACAGTGGCCAGTTTCTCCAACTTCTTCGCCGCAGCCAAGTCGCTAGGGGGCCCTACCGATGTCGTCATCAAAGCGGTCAAAAAGAAAGTCACCGTAGGCGGTCGGGAAAAGGAAGCACGCCAGCTGCTGCGTCAAATGTTAGAGCCGATGGGGGTTCAAGTCGAGGGCGTCGAGTCCACCCTCACGGCCGAGTCTCGCAACATAACCCTCTATGTCCATCCGCCCCTTTGCATCAATCGCTACGCTCTGGAGCGAGTGTTCAGTGCCGCTAAGACTCCTCGTTTTCTCTACAAAATCTTCCCGGAGGGGCCGATTACCCTTCAGACGATGGAGACGATGGCCTCGCTCTTCATTGAGGTCTCAACGGTGCTAGAAAAAGTCGGAGTGCCGCCCTTCGAACTTCTTCCCTTTCTTAACAACGAGAACTATCCCGTCCCGGAAGACTACCTCCCGGCCTCGACAATCGAGGGTTACAGTGAAGCGTCTCTGCGCGAGAAGGCGATGCTCCTCTTCATCCGCTACGCCGGGCTGCTGGTCGATCCCCACTCTGAACCCGACGACGATGGACGCTTCTTCGATTTCTCGGCTGTGGTGCTTCCCCAAGGCTCACCATCAGCTCCTCCTCGAATCCCGACCGAAGACTACTTTAGCCTTCTGGTGGTAGAAGGATTAGCCCAACGGTTGCAGCAACCCGTCCCCACTTTGAATCGTCTCACTCGCCTTTTCGAGGAATACGCTTCTCTCGACCCGGCCCTGATCGAGAGTCAACGACAAACGGGAGCCGACCTACTATGAGTCGAGGGCTCCTTTGGGCCGTTTTGGCCTCTTTTTTCTTTAGCTTGATGAACGTGTGCGCCAAGCAGCTTTCGACCAGCTTTCCGGTAGCTCAGGTGGTCTTTTTTCGAGGTTTCTTGGGGGTTGCTTTGACTTTGGCCCTGATGGCTTGGAAGAAAGAGAAGCTTGAAGTGGCCAGGCCGGGGATGCTGGTCACTCGGGGACTTCTTGGAGGGGGCTCCCTGCTGGCGATGTTCTTCACTATCGCCCACCTCAAGCTCGGCGACGCCAGTTTTCTGGCCCATCTCTCTCCCATTTTCGTTATCGTTCTGGCGACCTGGCTTCTTCGCGAAAAATTGCCAGCCAGTTTCTACCCTGCCTTCACTTGCGCGGTGGTGGGAGCGTTCCTCGTGCTCGACCCGGGGATGAGTCTAGCCCGTAGCGGCTACGCCCTGGTGGGGATCGTGGGAGCTCTGTTGGCCGCAGGTGCGTCGCTCTCCATCCGCTCTTTGGCAGCAGACCATTCTACTGAGGTCATTATGTTGGCCTTCATGAGCGCCGCCCTGGTCATGGGCTTGCCCTGGTCGCACACCTTCTTGATGCCGGCCGGGGCCGACCTTCCCTGGATCTTAGGGATCGGCACGGTCTCTTTCGCTGGTCAATGGTTTTTGACCAAAGCTTACAGCCTGGAGCAAGCCAGTCTGGTCGCTTCGGTTCGCTACCTCGGCATTTTTTGGGCTTTGGCCTGGGGCTATTTAGGCTGGGGCGAGGTGCTCGGCTGGAGCCATCTGCTGGGAGGAGTCTTGATTTTGGTAGGCTGCTTGGGCCTTCGCTCCGGCCCGGCTCGGCCTAAAGCGGCCTAGACTGAGCAGACTCGATTTTCAACCACAGAGATGGCGAAGAACACGGCGAGTTCGTTTCATTCAGTCTGGATCTTTCTTTTAAGCCCGAGGCCAATTCTGGGAACATTTCGGTCGACTTTCTCGATATAGGTGGCACCACTCAGTTGGAAGATCCTCAACGAGAGCCGACTCAGAAGCAGATAACATAGGAGAGGGAAGTCGGCGTTCTTTAGAAACAGAAACGAATGATTAAATTGTGGAGGTGAAACATGTTGAAAAGAATCGCGTTCCTGCTAGCTTTCGTCTGTTGTAGCGCTTCAGTAGCCTCGGCTGAACCGATGCCCGGAAAGAAGCTCTTAGAGAACGACTACGTCAAGGTCAGCCACGTCAAATTGGAGCCGGGGCAGGAACAGCACCCTCACCGCGGTTGCTATCGCGTTGTTTATTCGCTGAACGACTATACCATAGAGTGGTCCGAGCATCGCTCAAAGCTTGGAACCAGGCATTGGAAAAAAGGGCAACTCCATTACCATCAACCTGGCGAGCACCACGCCAAGAACGTGGGCTCGAAAGTCGCTGAATGGGTGCTCTTCTGTATGAAGAAAGACCCGGTCGAAGGTGACATCAGTGACCAGAGATCCGATTTTTCCCAGGTAGCAGGCAACAAGGCTAGCCACCTGTTCGACAACCCCTACTTCCAGGTCTATCAGGTGAAGCTGAAACCTGGCGAATCGCTCGTGGAACACTTCGGAGGCTCCCGAGTCATCTATTCTCTGAGTGACTACTCGTTGGGCTACAGCGAAAACGGTGGTGCAGCCAAAACGATGGCTTTCAAAAAGGGTGACTGCCACTGGCACGAACCGGGCAGACACTCTCTTCGGAATGCCGGCAATTTGGACGCAGAATTCCTGATAGTGAATCTCAAGGCTCACCAAGAGTAAAGCCCATTTTCGTTCCCGAGCCCTCAAAGACGACCCTCGAGGTCATTCAAGGCCGGGGCGAGGAGACGACAAGATGAAAGGAGGCCCGGCAGGAGATCATAATGAGAAAAGAATATCAATAAAGAGATATAGACGAATCCCGATTGAGAACCAGGGGCCTCGATCGGGGCACCTGGAGGTACTCTGATTTTCGAGATATTGGATACCCAGTTATCCTTGTTAAGGAAAGACCGGCAAGAGGGCCGGCTTCAGCGAGGAGGGTTTCGGCCCTGGCGAGGCCGACTTGACACCTATCAGCTTGGCCAGCTTCGTTTCCACCCGACTGGATTCTGGCTGGAAGATGATTTGGAAGCGGTGGTCTATTGCTGGCGGTCGAAAGAACTGTTCTGGACCGATGTTTGGGCTCCGCCCAATCAGTGCCCCCGCCTTGGCCCAGCCGACCCCTTTTTGACCTCCGGAACTCTGCTCGGGCACCTGAAGCAGTACGAGAGAATTCTGGCCCGACGATGCGGTCTTCGAAGTCGCCTCGACCAAGTCCGAGCTTTAACGGAGGTTCCTTCCGAGGACCGCAACTCTTGGCTGACCGGGGTCTGGTCGTCCCTCTTAGGAGAGTTCGACTGGGCTCCGGCCTGGCTCATCCCCCTCCCCAAATGGGAATCTCCCCCCAGAGATCGACGGAGCCGGGGCGAATAGCCTGTTTGAAAACCACCCGTCTTTCGGTAAAACGACTCCGTGACAAATCTCCAAGAAAAGATGAACGCCTACTGGAACTGGCGAGCCACCCATGTGGATGGTCAGTTCGGTGGCGAACACGCCAGCTGGTCTCGAGTCGTTGGTGAGTTTTTTCCCTCTTCCCCGAAAAAGGTGCTGGACCTGGGAACCGGCGCAGGTGGCCTGGCTTTCCTGCTAGCCGATAGAGGTCATCGCGTGGTCGGAATAGACCTCTCTAAAGAGCTTTTAGGCCTGGCTCAAAGATGCTCGCAAGAGCTTGGTTCTGGCCCCCTTTTCGAACTTGGCGATGCCCACCATCCACCCTTTCCCGAGGGGTCTTTTGACATCATCACCAGTCGCTATCTCCTGTGGACACTGACCGATCCCAAGGCCGCTTTCACGAACTGGTATCGAGTACTTCGACCTGGCGGGCTTCTCATCGCCTTCGATGGCCTTTGGTCTCTGCTGAGGCAGAAGAACCAGCAGGCCGAGAACGAGCGAACCAGAGCGCTCGACGTCGCTTTTCGAGACTACTACGGCCCGGAGGAACAAGCACGCCTCCCCTGGTTCTCTCTGGAGTCGCCCGCAGAGATTGGAGACCTAGCCAGAGAGCAGGGCTTCGAAAAGGTTCGAGTTCGTGACCATGAGGCCAAGGCTTATCCGTTGGCCGAGCCGTTGCAAGAGTTCGTGCTCATAGCTGAGCGACCGTGCTGAATGCAAGGTTGCTCGCCCCTTTGCTTTTGCTCCTGCTCGGCGGTTGCCGAACCGCCCCCGAGCAGCCCGTCTTCACCGTAGTCTCCTCGGCTTTCCAAGCCCAACGTCCCGGTCCGGGCACCTTCCTTCCGATGGGGGTTACTGAAAGGCTTATCGAAATAGGCCAGGGAGGCACCCTCCAGCCGGGGCTAGCCACCTCCTGGACCGTCGACGAGTCAGGCTGTCGGTGGAGACTAACTCTGCGGTCCGGGGTCCGGTTCCACGACGGAAGCATCCTCACCGGGAAAACAGCTGCCCAGAGCCTCCTCGCTTTTCTGGACGAGAGTGTCTTGGCCCTGGCGGGGGTAAAATCGATCCAGGGGCAAGAGCAACAGCTCTCCATAGAGACCCGCGAGCCTGTCTCCTACCTTCCAGCTCTCTTGACCAGCCGGACCTGCGCGCTCGTTTCCATCGAGTCTCAAAGTCAGCCCTTCATTGTTGGGTCTGGACCCTATCGAATCACCGGGAAGGCGGCCTCTAGCTTTGAATTCGAAGCGTTTGCCGACTACTGGGGTGGCAAGCCAGCGGTGCCCAAGACGCGGCTCCAGGTGGTCGACAATGCCGAGGCCCGTTTTTTCTTGGCCCGCACCCGAGAGGCTCAACTGGTAGCCGAGCTTCGGCCGGTAGCGGCCACCTACTTAGAGAGACAGAAGACTTCGGACTTTCAACGAGTGCCGATCCCTCGTATGCGAGCCCTGATGGTCAATCACCGACATCCCATACTCCGAGATGTCCGAATTCGAAAGGCGCTGAGCTTAGCTCTTGACCGAGAAGGCATGGCAACAGCCCTCTTGCGGAGTCCCGAGTCGGCTGCTGGTCAGCTGATGCCTCCCAGCGCCGCGAGTTGGCATCACCCTGACCTGCCCAAGCTTAGCTACGATCCTGCCCTGGCGCTGCGGACGCTTCAAGAGTGTGGTTGGCAACGAAATTCAAAAGGATGGCTCAGCAAAGACGAACGACCCCTGGAGTTTGAGCTATTGACCTATTCCGGTCGGCCGGAGTTGGTGACGCTGGCCATCGCCATCCAGGACCAACTCAAAAGAGTGGGCATCCGCGTGAAGGTCGAGCTGGTTACCCCTAGCGTTCTCAGCCGCCGCTCTCAGAACGGGACCCTCGAGCTAGCGCTCTATTCGCGAAACTACGGCGCCGTTTCCGATCCCGCCGTGGTGTTGGCGTCCGATATAGGCCCCGAAGCAGGTCCCTGGGGAGCCCGAGGTTGGAAGCATCCCGAGGCCGAAGCTATCCTTCAATCCTATAAGGCCACCTTCGACGAATCGAAACGAAGCGCTCTCCGCCATCGCCTGGTCGAGATTCTGCAGGACGAACTCCCGATGATTCCGGTGGCCTGGTATGAATCCACCATGGCGGTGGCCCCCGGGGTGGAGGGATTTCAACTCCGCCCCTACGACTATTTCTGGCTTCGAGGCGTCGCGTGGGAGTCTTAATTCGCATCGTCGCGGGACGACTCTTGCAGGCCTTGGGAGCGGCCTGGCTTATCGGCACTCTCTGTTTCGCTCTGGCCCAAGCCCTTCCCGGAGACCTGGCTTCAGAAGTGAGTTTAGCTCGTTACGGCGACCGGAGTGACGAGCAACTCGTCAGAAAGGTTCAAGCTGAGTTGAGAATGGATACATCGTTGCTCATCCGCTACGGTCACTGGCTTGGCTCTCTGGCTCTCCTGAATCTTGGTCACTCCAGTGTGTCGGGCGAACCCGTTGCCAAACTCCTTAAAGCGCGTTGGCGTAACACGCTGGAGATCGCTATTCCGGCTTTTCTACTCTCTCTGACACTGGCCTGGCCTCTGGGCTTTGCGGCCGGGATGGGAAGACTTGAGAGGCTTTCCCGATGGTTTTCGGCCGCCCTGACCGCCATCCCCTCTTTCGTTCTTGGCGTGGCTCTGATAGGAATCTTCGCGGTCTATCTTGCCTGGTTCCCTCCCGCCGGCGCCCACAACGCCTCCCACCGAATCCTGCCGGTCGTGACCTTAGCTCTGGGGTTAGCAGCGGTCTCAAACCGTATCGTGCGAGATAGTGTGGCAACCCACTGGCGCTCGCCCGCTGTCGAGTTTGCTCGCCTCAAAGGTCTAGCCACCGCCCAGGTCGTCAAAAGACACCTCCTCCCTCTGGTTTTGCCTTCGGTCTTCTCGTTTAGTTCGATTCAGTTTGTCTTTCTTCTCGATGGTTTTGTGGTGATCGAATCCCTCTTCGCCTACCCCGGCCTCGGCGATCTCTTGGTCACCAGTGTTATCCAGCGAGACATTCCGGTCATCCAAGGCATAGCCGTGACCATCGGCTTCGTTTTCGTGGCCCTAAACGCAGCCACCGAAATGGTCCTGGTCCACCTTGACCCCCGTCAAGGTTTGGCTCTGGAGGGCGAGTGAGCGTTTCACCAAAACCCTTGCTGGGCGTGTTGCTCCTCCTGCTACTCACACTGGGGCCCCTGGTCTACGACGTCGACCCCAACTTGCAAAGACTAGAACAGGTGCTAGCGCCACCTTCGTTAGCCCACTGGTTGGGGTGTGACCATCTGGGCAGGGACACCTTAGCCCGCCTGCTCGCAGGAGGTAGGCTTTCTCTTGTTCTAGCGGGCTCCTCGGTGGCCATCGCTATGGCGACCGGTCTATTCCTAGGCGGACTCGGCGCTTGGTTTGGAAGGTGGACCGAATTCACCGTTTTTCGCCTGATCGATCTGGTGATGGCCTTTCCCGGGTTGCTTCTCGTGATCGTCTTCTCGGGACTTTTCGGAGGCAGCTTTTCAGGAGTGGTTTTAGGGTTAGCCCTGTCGACCTGGCCTGAGTACGCCAAGCTAGGTTTCAGCCTATTCCGCTCCGCCGCTCGAGCCTCGGGCGTCGAGGCAGCGCGGCTGCTGGGTTTTGATTCGGTGTATCTGTGGAGGCATCATTTTCTACCAGAAACCCTCGCCCCGCTGTTGACTTTGGCGAGCTTACGTTTTGGGGGCGCTATGATGGCCATCGCTAGCCTCGGCTTTCTGGGCCTAGGCGTGCGCCCACCCCAGGCCGAGTGGGGCGCTATGGTGACCGAGTCTCTGCCTTACTACTTGGAAGCCCCTCAGCTGGTGTTGCTGCCAAGCCTTGGAATCTTCTTAACAGTCTTGCTTCTCCAGTCAGCCGGTGACCAATAGTGTCGGAACTTCTCCAAGTCGAAGGCTTCACGATTCAAGACGCCAGGGGCAATCGTCTGGTCGGGCCGATCGGATTGAGTCTCCGGGAAGGTGAGGTCGCTGCCCTGGTGGGCCGCTCTGGCTCAGGTAAGAGCCTCTTTGCTAGAGGACTTGTGGGTTGCCTTCAGACTGGTCTAAAAGCCCAGGGCAGAGTCGTTCTAGGAGGAGTGGAGGTGGCCGATTCCCGGCTGTTCTGGGGTCGTGAGCTCTTCCTGGTGCCCCAACAGGCAGGCCAGGCGCTGAACAGCCTCTGTTATGTAAAAGACCAGATCCAAGAGGTCTACACCTGGGTCCGGAAGAGCCCCGACCGCACCGACGAAATCCTGGAGAAGGTCGACCTCTCTCCCGCCGAGATGGTATCTCGCTATCCGTATGAGCTCTCGGGCGGCATGAAACAAAGAGTTCTGGCAGCCATCGCCATGGCTGTGCCGGCTAAAGTGATCCTTTTCGACGAACCGACCAAGGGCCTGGACCCCGAGAGAAAGAGAGACCTTCTTCGTCTCCTGAAAACGTTGAAGGAAGCTGGCAAAGCTTTGCTGCTGATCACCCACGATCCCGTCATTCTAGACGATCTGGCTGAGACCGTCATCGTCCTACGAGACGGTCAGGTGCTTGAGCAAGGCCGCCTGAAAGAAATCTGGGAATCTCCCCAAGATCCGTTCACGCAGACCTATCTTAAGGCGGCCAGGGACCCGTTACCTCGGCCCAAAGCCGGAGGCTGTGACCGTGGCCCGGTCTTGGAGACCAGAAATCTCGCCTTCTCCTACAACCCTGGCACGGAGCTCCTCACTGGAATCGACCTGAAAGTGTTCCCAGGTGAGATTGTGGGTCTGACAGGGCCCAGTGGTCGGGGGAAATCGACTCTGGGTAGTCTTGCCCTGGGCTTGCTCAGACCTCAGTCGGGCCAAATCCTTTGGCAAGGCGAATCGATCTGGCAGAAATCAAAGCGGTGGCGAACCACCCAGCGAAATCGCTATCTCAAGATTTATCAAGATCCAACCGAGTCGTTTCTTCCTCACCTAGCTATTGGCACGTTCCTGAACGACCTCCTAAAGCTGCTGACCAACTCCCCTGAGAGGAAGGCCGTCCCCTCTTTGGAGAGGCTTCTCGAGCATCTTGAGCTCAGTCCTGAGGTGCTGGGAAGGTTGCCTCATCAGTTGAGCGGTGGAGAACTTCAAAGGCTCGCCCTCGTTCAGGTAGCCCTGGCCCGTCCACGCTTTATCCTAGCCGACGAACCTACCTCCCAGCTTGATCCACTCGCCTCCCGGCGGACCGCTTCCTTTCTGCAAGACCTGGCTCGCCGGGAAGGGACCGGAATTCTCTTCATCGGACATCGAGAAGGACTGGTAGAGCAGATCTCTGACCGAGTGGAACGCCTCTGATTCACGCCCACTAGAAAATCCAGCCGATACCGATACTGAAGACGACCACCCAAGCCGCCTGCCGGAAGGCCAACTTCACAGCCTGGGCGCCGCCTAGTTCGCGAGCGATAGTGAGAAGGGTCACCAAACAGGGGAGCAAAAGGCCGGCCAGATAGACGCTGGTAAGAAGCTGACCTGAAGTCATCGCGGGCACCTTCAAGGAGTTCCAAGACGGGTCCAGCAGGCCGATAGCGATGCCGTCTTTGCGGATACTGCCCAGAACGATGGCGATCACGGCTTGGGGCGGGAGGTCAAATAAAGCCATGGCAGGTCTGAGCCAACCCGCCAACCGGTCAAGAAATCCTGACCCGTGCAAGAGGCTGGCCCCCACACAGATCCCAATAAACACCGGAAAGGCCATTCCAAAGAACTCTTTTACAGCGGCTTGGGTATCTCGCCCAGCTTGCTTCCAGTTGGCCGGATAGAGATGAGTCTTCTCTTCGGTCAACAACCGTCTTCCCTGTCGTAACAGATTCCTGGGCGCCGTGAATCTGAGGTAGAGAGCTGTCGTGATGACCAGGACCAACAGATAAGAGAAAACAAGTTCGGGATGACCGGCCGCTGAAAAGACGGCCAGGGTAGCCGGCAGCTGATAGGAACAAGCGGCACCGAAAGCGATGGCCGAGACACAGGTTCCACGCGAGCACGAGTGACAAGCTCGAGTGGCCACAACGGCGGGCACATTACATCCGAACCCCATAACGACTCTAACCAAGTCTCGTCCATCTAGGCCGACCCGGCTGATCCAAGGATGAAGAGAATGGGAGAGACGGTCGAGAAGGCCGGTCGACTTGTAAAGAGCGAGAAAGAAAGAATAGAGGACGATGGTGGGGAGCGCATAGAGGAACAGGAACGGCATCATGCTGACCAAGCCGTAGGGCCCGAACAAGACCTCGCTCAGCCAGGCGAGAGGAGCCATCTTGAGGCCAGGCTGTCCCAAAACGTCAGCCAACCAGGGCTGGACCAGATTAGCCAGAGAGTTGGCGGTGTAAGTCGCCAACAAGGCGGGCCCGAGAAGGAAGAGAAGAGCGCTGACAGGGTTGTCGAGCAGAACGTGAGAGGGAGGCTTCCTCGAGCTGGTAAAAACGGGTAGCTCAGCAAGCTTGGAATCTCTGGGTATCTTGGCCTGGCCGAGTCGGCGGCGGAGAGTCTGCTTGTCTGCCTCTCGCAATTCTTTGGCGTTCACCAACGCCACCGGTACCCCGAGGCATTCTTGCCACTGCTCAACACTCCGCTGCTGGTCTTCGTCTGGATCTTGAAGCAGGTCTTGATTGGTGAGCACCACAACCAAGCTCTTGCCGCGGACCAAAGGCCACAAGATCTCGAGTTCACGGGTAGCGGAGAAGGCCTTTAAGACCACCAGGCATTGGCCGTGAGATGCTAAGGCTCGGAGGGCTTCGCGGGTCGTCGCGCTATCCGAAGCTCGGATCAGACCGGGGGTGTCCAGCAGGGTGAGGCCAGAGGTCGGGTCAAGAAACCTCTTACAATAGAGTGTAGCGCCTTGCAGAGCTTGCGAACTCCCAGCCACTCCGGTCAAGGATTCCAGCAAAGTGGATTTCCCGACCGACTCGAGGCCGACAACGCAGACGGCCGTTTTCGACTCGAGGGTTGCGCTACTCATTCATCCTCGGAATCGATCTCGCAACGGCAGTCCAAGCAACAACTGAGGTCCTCAATGAGGAAGCTGCGGCGAGCATAAACCTCGAGACCATCGAACTCGTCAGGGTGGTCGAGTCTGGCGGCGATGGTTTTGGCGATCACCCCGAAGCGAGCGCGGAACTTGTAGATAAAGCAGAACTTCGCACCTTCGTGAACCAGAGAAGGGCCTGAGTAGAAGAGTCCGGGGTGAAGGGTCGACTCATCAGTTTGGCTGAAAACCGGAGTCGAATCGCTCCACTCGAAGAGCTCTTTGATGGGGGTCACCGCACTCGAGAATCCGGTAGCTAGCAAAGGCCGGTTGGGGGTTTCGAAGTCACCTTTCGCGGTCTTCAACTGAAACCGACGGCCCCGCCTCCCAATTTCGTGGACCCGACTGTCGGCCACCAGAGTTAATCGGTCTTGATGGTCTTGTTCGAGGCAGCGGAGTCGCTCTTTGGTCGAAGGAGACAAGGCTTCGCTAGGGTCGGAACTCTCACAACTCCAGGGCTCTCCCGCCGCCAGAACTCTGACCCTCCCACCTTTTTTGATCAGATGGTAGGCGGCATCAATTCCACTCTCATATCCGCCCACGACCGTGAAGTCACGCCCTGGCAAAGTCTGCCAGGAGCGAACTAAAGAGGTATGAACACCGAGTTCTGCTCCGGGAATGTCAGGGACGCGCGGTAGGGAGAATTCACCAGCTGCCCAGATGACGAAGTTGGACTCATAGACTCTTTCCGAGGCGACGACCTCGAACCCATCTAAAGTCGGCCTCACCTCTTCCACCGAGACCCCTTCTGCCACTTCCAACTGAAAATGACGCCTGAAGGCCATCAAGTAGAGCGCGTACTGCCTCCCGCTAAGAGTCTGAACGCCCCACATGTCGGCCGGACTGGTGTTAGGGCAGACGCTGTTGAGATCGGGAAGGTCGAAAGAGTTGGCGTTAAAAGACGGGGTGATAAACCTCATCTCGGCGGGCCAATCCTGAAACGACGAAGCCACACAGGAACGCTCCAGCACCAAGACACGGTCAACGCCGGCGCTTTGTAACGCCCGAGCACAGCCTAGTCCAGCCGGACCGGCACCGACGATAATGACACTCCACCGTTCGCTCATAGTGACCTCAACCTCGCCTTAGCCCTCAGTAAAGGAGCCTTCGGCTTGGACTTTTTTATACCAGGAAAGGACCTGGACTCGATGCTCCTCCCCGTACATCTCAACGAAGCGACGATCCAATTTGCTTTTTGGCTTACTCAGCTCTCGGATTCTGCTCTCCACGAACGCTTTGGTGAGCGGAATCCGACAAAGCACCTCGATGCACTGTCGCCACTCTTCAAAATTCTGGGGGAGTCGAATTGTGGACATGCTTACGGCCTCCAGTCTTATTGATAGAGGATTATCATTAAATAACAGTCTCGAAAGTCCTGGTGGTCTCGCGGAAAGGGTTTCCGCGCGCTAACGAGAACCCGTTCTCACTAAATCCTGTCCAGGAGAAATCTCATGAGCACAACCGTCTTCCAGGGCCCCGTCTGGGACCGGCTGGGAATCTTTCTATCTTTAGGATGCGCCCTCCATTGTCTGGTCATGGCTCTGCTGCCTTCACTGATGGCAAGCCAGACCGACTCTTGCTGTCATGACGCCGGTGAGGGTTGGACCTTCCACAGTGTCGCCCTTGTGTTGGTGTTGATCGTGGCCACCCTGGCTTGCTTTCGGTGCTGTGCCAGGACCAACGTGTTGAAGCTGATGGTGGGCTTGGGTCTTCTCTGGTCGGCCCAATCCTTCGAAGTCTTGCTTCCTTACGAGACCCCTGTGACGGTAGTGGGAGCGTTTCTGTTGGGTTGGGCCCACTGGGCCAACCTGGCCAACCCATCGCGACCCCGACAAACGGAGAACGACTGATGGCCAAGCCCGTCCCCTGCTATCTTCTGACGGGCATCCTGGGAGCGGGCAAGACCACAGTGCTCAACCATATCCTTAGCCAACCCGGCGACCGCCGCCTGGCGGTGGTTGTGAATGACTTTGGCGAGGTGGATGTGGACGGGCAGCTCGTCGAGACGACGGCCGGCCCCCAAGTGAGCCTCGCGAACGGTTGCATCTGCTGCACCATTCGAGAAGACCTGGAGGTCTCTTTGGTCGAACTCCTCCGAGAGAATCCGGATCTTGATGGCCTCATTCTTGAGGCGAGCGGAGTGGCTGATCCTCAGCCGATAGCCAACACGTTGGTCCTGTCGGAACAGCTAAGGCCTTTGACTCGAATGGACAGCATCGTGGCTGTTGTGGATGTAGAAGCTTTCCCGCTCTTGCGGGGGCAAAACGCCTACCTGGCCAGGCGCCAGGTTGCTGCTGCTGACCTGATTCTCTTCAACAAAACGGATTTGGTGAGCTCGAATCAAGTGCACAAAGTCATTTCATCGCTTGAGACCTGGGTGAGCCAGCTGAGAACGATACCGTGTTCACACGGAAGGGTCCCCCTCGAAATCCTTTTTGGCGAGAGTCGTTTTCGAGCCGAGCAACTCCCGTCAGGGCCTTCACTCGAGGTTCACGTTCACACCCCAGGAGAAGGCTGCCATCACCATAGCGGCGACCAATGGATTCTTCAGACTTGGACCTTCCAAGGCCCTGGCAGGTTCCGTCCTAGGGCCCTCTCTAACCTTTTGAAGACTCTTCCTTTGGGAGTCTACCGTGCTAAAGGCTTTGCCCGTCTTCAGGGAGAGGGGGAGACCGTTTTTGGAGTCCAGCTCTGTGGCACCCGGCTCGACATTCGCCCCGCGCCGGGCCCAGCCGATCAAGATTTCCAGAACCAACTCGTTTTCTTGGGCGAGCCAGACGCTCTTGACACCGCTCAGCTGGGTGAGAAACTCGAGGAGGCTCTGCGAGAGGAAGACGAATTGTCTCCTTCTGACAAGCTCTTGGAAAACGTGAGTCGCCTATTAGGGCCCGTCTAAGAAGGATTCACTGGGCGGCTTGGCATACGATCTCTAGTGCCAAATGAGAATCTATTCTCTTTAGAGACAAGAAAAGAATGGGTCATCGTGGGCGCTGGGCCGGTCGGTTGCCACCTCGCCCTGTCCCTGTTGGGCCGAGATGTCGTCGACCGTAGGGACTTGCTTATCATCGATCCCCGACCCCCCCTCTCTCTCTGGGAGAGGAGAGCCCAGAATTGCGGGATGCGCTATCTACGCTCGGCTTCGGTTCACCATATCGGTCTCTCTAGCGCAGACCTCGGTCGATACCAGAAACGTCTCTACCGTTGCGGACAACCGTGGCAGGGCAAGGTGAGTTGCCCTCGTCTCGAACTGTTCAACTCCCATTGCCAACACTTGCTAAGCACCTTCAATCTGAAGGAGCGATGGTTTCCGGCCGATGTTCACTGCGTGGACAAGGGCGCGGAGGGCTATCGCGTCTCGACCGCTCGGGGCAGCGTAGTATCGAAACGTGTCATCCTGGCCCTCGGGCCTCGTTTTATGAGTCACCGCCCCGAGTGGCTCAAGCCAGCTGAGGGTCTCGTAGCCCACCTGCTTGACCCTAACCTCCAACTCTCCCGCTTAGCGAGCAGCTCGTCGCTGGCTGTTGTAGGGGGTGGAATGACGGCCGTTCAAGCCGCTCTTGAGCTAAGCCGTCAACACTCGGTGAAGCTGTTCACCCGTTCACCGATCAAAGTAGCCAGGTTCGATGTCGCGTCGGGCTGGATGGGTCACGCCCGGGCGCCTTTTGGTCGTCTCGCGCCTAGCCAGCGGCGCCGGGTTATCGAAAGCCACAGGCATCCGGGGACCATTAACCGGGAGGTCTTTAAAAGACTCAGAGCAGCCCTCGCCCAGGGTCATCTCGAGCATCACCTCTTGGAGAAACCCAGGTGTTGGAGAGTGGAAGGTGGCGGCCTGCAGATGATCAACTCCGAGACCCATCACAGCTTCGATCAAGTTTTGTTAGGAACGGGCTTCTCGAAAGGACTCCATCCGCTTCAAGAGCAGCTGGCCCACAAACTTGGCGCCCCTCTGGCGCCTTGCTCGGCTCCTCTTCTCGATCCATCTCTCCAGTGGCTACCGAATCTCTTTGTGGTCGGTTGCCATGCTGATTTACAAGTCGGCCCGACGGCCCCCAATCTCCTGGGGGGCCGCCTCGCCTGTGAGCGAGTCCTCTCGGCAGGTTAAGAGACGCGTCTCAAACTCTCTCGAGCCTTTGGCTCCAAGCTTCTGGGCCCTCAGCCATCTCGGCGTCGGTCAAGAGCGCCTCGTCGAGCCTGACGGTGATTTCGACGGGGTCGAGTTCAACGCCGATAAAGACCAGCTCTTGACGTCGGTCACCGTGAGGTTCTCGCCACCTCGTCTTGAGCCAAGCTCGGTCGCGCTCGCTGATCTTCCACCGTTCCGGGGGCAGGGTAGCCCACCACCTTCCGGCCGGGGAAAGGCTGATCACGTCGCCGGCCTGCGACCACAGCATAATCTCGTCGTAGCGGTCTGCGAGCCACAGAAATCCCTTCGATCGCAGGACGTGCTTCCAACTGGAATCGGCCACTTTGTTTAAGCGCTCAGGATGAAACGGTCGCCAAGAGCGGTAGACGAAGCTACTGATGCCGTATTCCTCAGTCTCAGGCAGGTGATTACCGTTGAGTTCCTGATACCAGCCGGGTTGGGTCTGAGCCTGGGAAAGATCAAACCGTTCTGTGTTGAGCACCTCCTCTAAAGGGACTTCAGAGTAGGTCGTTGTGATGACCCGCGCCTGCGGATTGAGCTTTTCGATCAGGGCTTCTAACTTCGCTCGCTGACTGGGACTCACAAGGTCGATCTTATTGAGAATCACCGTGTCGGCAAACTCGAGTTGGTCGACCAGAAGAGTGGTCAGAGTTCGGTGGTCTTCTTCACCCGTGGCTTGGCCAAGACTCTTGAGACTGACCGACTCGGAGGCGTGTTCTAAGCAAGTCGAGGCGTCCACCACGGTGACCATGGTGTCGAGTCGGCAAGAGTCGAGTAGGGAACGCCCACTTTCGGGGTCACGGAAGGCAAAGGTGGCCGCTACCGGCATCGGCTCTGAGATGCCGGTCGACTCGATAAGAAGGTAGTCGAAGCGTCCAGACTCGGCTAACTTCTCGACTTCCTTCAACAAGTCTTCTCGAAGCGTGCAGCAGATACAGCCGTTCGACATTTCCACCAACTGCGCTTGTTCCTCAGGCTGCTCAAGACCGTTGGACCGAACCAGTTCGGCATCGATGTTGACTTCGGCCATGTCGTTCACGATCACGGCCACCTTGAGGCCCTCCTGGTTGGTGAGAATTCTCTGCAGGAGCGTCGTTTTGCCAGCTCCGAGAAAGCCAGAAAGGACAGTAACGGGGAGCTTCTTTTCCACCAACTAGAAGCCTGGCTCGTCTTCCCAGCTAACCCCTTTGGGTCCGCGATCGCTAGCGACGATTTGGACCCGACCCTGGTCGCCTTGCCTGGGGAGGCGCTGGCCCCGGCCCAAGACAGCCGAGGGCACATAGACATCGTAGTCTTCCCCCTGGGGTCTCACAAACATAAAGCGACCGTTCTGGTCGACGTTGACCACCGAAGCGGTCACGGGCCCGTCAGGAAGAGAATCAGGAGCAGCTCCTCGATTCGACCCGGAGGGCTTGCGACCCCCTCCTCGGTCGAATCGACCCTGGCGACCTCCACGGTCTCCGCGACCTCCACGGTCTCCACGGTCTCCCCGGTCGAAGCTTCTGTGCCCGCCACCACCGCCGCCGCCGGCTCGTCTCGGTTTGGCCCCACTGCTGTCGAGAACTGACACGTTTTCCGCCACCGGGCCTTTGGGCGACTGTCCCACTGTGAAACTGACGAGTTGACCTTCGAGGAGCTCGTCACACCCTATCAATCCTCGCTTGTGGACAAAGAGGTCACTGCCACTGTTCTGCTCGATAAAGCCATAAGCTTTCTCGGGGTCGTACCATTTTACTGTTCCTTGTGAATCCATCCTAAACTCCTTCGCCACCTGGTTGCTTAGCCAGAGGCTTTTGTGTTATTGATATTTCATTATCAAGTCAAGATCCTGCCCGTTCGGGATGGAATCTTTGGAGGTTTTCTTGTCGAAACTGCCTGTAACCGTTTTATCCGGCTTCCTAGGAGCCGGCAAGACCACTCTTTTGAACCACATCCTGACCAACCAGCAAGGGCTTCGAGTGGCTGTGATTGTCAACGATATGAGTGAAATCAATATCGACAGCAGGCTAGCTCGAGAGTCGGTTGCTCGAACCGAGGCCCGCCTGGTTGAGATGAGCAACGGTTGCATCTGCTGCACTTTGCGCGAAGACCTCCTGAAGGAAGTCGCCAGGCTAGCCCGGACCCACCAATTCGACTACCTGCTGATCGAGTCGACCGGGATTTCCGAGCCTCTTCCGGTGGCTATGACCTTCACGTTTGAGGACTCTGAAGGCCAAAGTCTCTCCTCGCTAGCCCATCTTGACACGATGGTATCGGTGGTCGATGCCAGTAGTTTTCTCGACCATTACTTATCGATGGCCGACCTCAAACAGTTGGAACTTGAGGTCGATGAGAATGACGAAAGGACCCTGGTCGACTTACTAGTCGACCAGGTTGAGTTTGCCGACGTCTTGATTCTCAACAAGTGCGACCTTCTCGACCAGGTCGAACTCAACCAGCTGGAGGCCATTCTTCGAAAACTCAATCCTAGCGCTCGCTTGCTTCGCACAGAATTCGGACGTGTCGAGTTGAAAGAGGTCTTGGGGACTGGCCTTTTCGACCTGGAAAAGGCTCAGGCGAGTCCCGGTTGGCTCCAAGAACTCAATGGCGAGCACACGCCCGAGACCGAAGAATACGGAATTTCGAGCTTCGTCTATCGAGCCCGCCGACCTTTTCATCCCCAGCGGCTTTGGAACGAGGTCCAACAGACTTGGCCTGGCCTTCTCCGAGCCAAAGGCTTCTTCTGGCTAGCCACTCGCCACGACACGATCGGAATCTGGGCCCTGGCCGGGGGGTCACTGGTGCTCGACCCTGGAGGCTTCTGGTGGGCCAGCCGCGAGCCGAATGAAGGTCCTCTCGACCCTGAGGATCAGGCCTACCTCGAAAGCCGGTGGGAAGAACCCTATGGCGACCGTCGCCAGGAACTGGTCTTCATCGGCATTCACATGGACCAATCGGATCTGGTCGAGCGACTGGAAAGAAGTTTGCTCACCCCTCAAGAGATGGAGTTGGGTCCGCAAAGCTGGGCTCGCTTTGTCGACCCCCTCCCGGCCTGGTCGCCCACGCCCGAATTGCCTCTAGTTCTGACCGAGTGAGTTCAGCCTCATCATGCCAGGAACGGTAGAAAGGGGGAGGCATTCTTTGCTCCTCGATCATATCGACCACCAGACGTCTCAGATGCAGTCGCTCAGCTTTGGTGTAGTCAGACCAGGCACTCCAGTTGAGCCTTTCTCGCCCTCGGTCAACGGTCCATCTCAGCCACCAGCTGACGGGTGCGAGGTGGCTATACCAGGGCCAGCGGGTCTGCTCGGAATGACAATCCCGGCAAGCCCGCAGCAGAGGTGCGGCCCGTTTGTCGAGCGGCGGCAGGGGACGACCCGGTGAGTCGGGACCTGCAAGCGGCAAGAGCTGTATCACGACCAGAATTAGGCCACTCGAAAGGGCCACTTTGCGCCAAGTCACACCGAGGGTGTTCGAGAGCCGTCTCTTGGGCATCCTGCTGGATCTCAACAAGAACGGAGTCATCATGAGAAAAGTCTGGGACTGGGTTGTAGTGGGAGCGGGACCCCACGGCTGTCATCTAGCAGCCCAACTGTTGGAGAGCGGCGTCGACAGAGAGCGTCTGTTGCTGCTGGACCGTCATGGTGAACCCCTTCATCTCTGGAATCGGAGGACAGCGCGACTGGGTTTGGACTACCTTCGCTCTTCGGGCGTCCACCAGATCGGGGTGGACCCCTGGTCCCTCCATCAGTTCGGGGCCCAACACTACGGGGCTCCCGAAAACTGGTCTGCCCGGCCCTATCTCCGTCCCCGCTATTCGGTCTTTCAAGAACACTGTGCTTCGATTCTCGAGAATTATCAGCTGAAGCAACTCTTCATTCAGGCTGAGGTCGAGCAGATCAGGTCAGACGGTGACACCTACGAAATCGTAGCCGGGTCAAAACGATGGTCGGCCGAGAAAGTCGTCCTGGCCCTCGGGGGGACGCCCCCTGCCTGGCCCGACTGGGCCACTCAAACCGAGGCGACCCATCATCTTTTGGACGAGGACTTCCCCACCAAGCTAGCCTCCCCACTGGTCGTAGTCGGGGCTGGAATGACCGGAGTCCAGTTCGCCCTAAGTCAGGCCGACCAGGCGGCCGTCACGGTCGTTACGCGCTCACCCCTCGAAATTGAGGAATTCGACGCTGACCCGTGTTGGATCGGGCCCAAGTGTTTAAATCAGGACTTCTATCGAGGCGACTACCAACAGCGACGAAATCGAATCGACGAGGCCAGGCGACCCGGGACCGTGAACCGGCAAGTCTATGACCAATTCCAAAAGGCTCTCGGCCAGGGTCAACTCAGGCTGCTAGAGAGCGAGGTGGTCGGCGGTAGTGGGCGCCACCTCGAGTTTTCGGACGGGTCGACTCTGGAATTTGGCTCTTTGGTCTTGGCCACCGGTTTTCAGCCTGGTCTACCGGGTGGGCCTTTCACCGAGAGGCTTATACGACAGCTAGAGCTACCCACTACCCCTTGTGGATTTCCGGTGCTTACCCAAGACCTGGAATGGAGGCCTGGGCTTTTCGTAACAGGGGGTCTTGCCGAGTTAGAGCTAGGGCCAACCTCGAGAAATCTGGCCGGGGCGAGAGCGGCCGGCAAGCGGATCATTGCCTGGATGGCAGCCAACGAGGGTAGGAGGTGCCAACTTCAGGGGCAAGAATGAATTCCTAAGATGAATCCTGTGGCGAGACTCAGCAATGTCAGCCCCCTCTTGATGTTGTTAGCTCCCTTCATCGGAGTGTTCTTACTCCTAGTCCGACTCAGCGGCAAAGGGCTGAAAGCGGGCGCCGGTTGGCCAGCGGCGGCTTTGTGTGGGTTAGCTTTAATGGGCGGGCTGGTCCTCATTTTGCGGCTCCGGTGGGCGGGCTCGACCCGGAAATGGTGGAGTATCTCAGGGGTAGCACGCGCAAAGCCCTGATGCCTCTTCTATGCTTGATCCTCGGAGCCACCGGGCTGGCTCAGCTGGTGCGACCAGCCTTCGACCGATCGGCTCCGACCTCCGAAGCCCTTTGGGAGGGCCTCAGCGGCCTGGTTCGACCGGGCACCCTTCCAGCCGCCCTGGCCAGTCTGATCCTTCTGGGCGTGGTGGCTCTACTGGCCTGGCTGGGCCTGGCCGGCTACTTTGTTTGGGGCCTGTTGGCCACTGCCACGCTCGGGTTTCTGGTCACGATCTCTCCTCAGGAAGACACGAGGATAGGCTAAAGCAGACTGACGCTCCCTGGTCGGCCCGGCTACGCACCTCAACCTGGCCGCCGTGACTCTCTACCAGTCGGCGAGCCACCGCCAGACCAACCTCCCCTTCCCGAGTTTCCTCCTGGGCCGGTTCGGCCCGTGACCAGCCCGTCGGCGATGCATCCCGCCAGTCCCTGAATGGTGGCCAAAGGAGTTCCCAGGTGATGGCTGATATCGGCCATCAGATGCCGTTCTGTGCCGGACCGATTCATCCCACCACCAGCCGAAGACTATTCGCTCTGGCTAGGCAGGTGTTGGCCGGTCGACGAACGACCTGGTTTCGGCCTGTCTTCTTGGCCCGATAAAGGCGCTCGTCGGCTCGTCGAAGCCACTGTTCCATCTCCTCCTTGGGACGCAGTTCGGCGACCCCTAAACTAGCCGTCACAGCCAACGGTCCACTGGCGCTGATCAGTTCGCGGAGTTCGTCAGCCACAACGGCCGCCTCCTCGAGTGGAGCATCCTCCAACAGCACCAAGAACTCCTCGCCGCCGGTTCGAAACACCGTATCGACAGTGCGAAGACGCCCCAGAAGGATCCCTGCGACCCGTTTGAGCACTTCGTCCCCGGCTCCATGCCCGTAGGTATCGTTGACCGTTTTGAAGTGGTCGATATCGAGGGCCACCAGACTGACCGCCCGGCCTTCCCTTTGGCGACGCGCCACCGCTTTGCGCAAAACCAGGTCCATCTGGAGTCGGTTGTAGGTCTTGGTGAGAGGGTCTTTGATGGCTAGCTCTCTCAGCTGCTGCTGATGAACACTGATCATGTGGGTGAAGATGGCCGAGGTCACGCTGACGGCCAAAGTCGTGGCCACCAAACGAGTCCAAAGGTCCATGGGTAGGACCTGCCAGGCCGAGGGAAAGATGACTGCCAGAAGCAGGAGCCGCCACCGGCGGAACCAACAGAAGATTACTAAAGAGGGTTCTATGACCGCGATAGAGGGAAACGGCGTTGACCGTCAGCATAGCCAGGATCAGCGAAGAGCCGAGGCCCACCAGCCAGCGCTGCTGGAACAAGTTGTTGAGGGTGAAGGGAGCGACCACGAACATAGCCGTGATGGTGAGGGCACCCACAATACGATCGTTGGAATGACTAAAAGCTTCTCTCTGATTCTCCACCCTTCCATAGTAAGAGAACACTCTATACACTTTTCAGCAAAATGTATAAAAAGTGTTATGTACGAGCGATTAGAATCACGCCTATAAACACTAACACCGTCCCGGCCCATCGCAGGGGCGTCACCACCTCCCCCAGGAAATAAGGAGCCAACAGAGCATTCAACACGTAGGTGAGGGCCGTAAAAGGCAACACGTAAGTCAGGTCAGACCACGATAAGGCCATCAGCCAGAGCACGAAAAAAGTGGCCATCAAAGCCGTGGCCAGCCATACCACGGGATTAAAAACCACCGGCCCGAAAGTGGCTTTGAAAGCGGCGAAGCTGCTGGTCTCAACTCCCCCGGTTGACTTCATCGCGCGAGCCATGAGAATGTCGCCAAGAGTTGAGGCCAGCACGGCAATCAACATGACAACGACTGTCTTGGACATAACTTGTCTCCACTCCAAGAAGATTTTCTGGTCGGGGAACCGTTAGCTCTCCCCTACCGTTGGACACAAACAAGTAAACCTGAAGGAGCTTTTCCATGCTGCAACTCGAGCGCAAGACCACATCCTCCCCGGTGAATGCCTATAACGAATGGGACCCACTGGAAGAAGTGGTGGTCGGGTCTCTCGAGGGAGCCACTATGCCCAGTGGGCATCTGGCCGTCACCTTCAACGTGCCCCGGCCGGCCGCGTTTCTCCTCGGGCTTTTCGGGGGCCTCCCCTATCCAAAATTCATGTTAGAGCCGGCTCAGCGCGAACTGGACGGCTTTATTCGACTCCTGGAGGGCGAAGGGATCACGGTCCGACGACCGGAGCCCATCTCTTATCGCCGTCGTTTTTCGACTCCCGATTGGAGTTCTCGAGGCTACTGCTCAGCCTGCCCCCGGGACGGTTACCTGGTGGTCGGTGACGAGATCATCGAAACCCCGATGTGTTGGCGCACCCGCTACTTTGAGAGCTTCGCCTACAAGAAACTGTTCACCGAGTATTTCCGACGCGGGGCCCGCTGGACCGCCGCCCCCAAACCCGCCCTCACCGACGAACTGTTCGACCAGAGCTACACCGTGCCCGGGGCCCACGAACCGATGCGCTTTGTGACCAAGGAGGTCGAACCGGTCTTTGACGCGGCAGATTTTGTCCGTTGCGGTAAGGATCTGTTCGTCATCCGAAGCAACGTGACTAACGAGCTGGGAATCCAGTGGTTGGAACGTCACCTCGGGGAGGATTACCGGGTCCACCGTTTAGAGACGACCTGCCGCCAACCGATGCACATCGATTCGTCCTTTATGCCGTTGTGCCCAGGTAAGGTGTTGGTCAACCCCGATTACATCGACGTCGATCGGCTTCCTAAGATTCTCAACCGATGGGAAGTGCTAGTGGCTCCCCGACCGGACCCCGTCCCCGGGCCAATTCTGAGCCTCTGTAGTAGCTGGCTCAGCATCAACGTGCTGATGCTAGATAGCCAAAGAGTGGTGGTAGAAGCTTCCCAGAAGTCGATGATCGAAGCTCTCAAAGAGTGGGGCTTTGAGCCTCTTCCGTGCGAATTCCGTTACTACGCCCCTTTTGGAGGTTCATTCCACTGTGCCACTCTGGATATTCGACGACGGGGAGAACTCCGTTCCTATTTTGACTGACCCTCCACTCTGGTCGAGTGGAAACAAATTTTCAAAGGTCTGGGACGACGAGCCGAGTAGGCTACTCCCATGGACACGCAACAGCAAGAGGTAAACCCCCAACAGATCCAAGAATTTCTTCGCGGCCTTTCCCGCTGGCTCCAGTCGGTTGAAGGTCGGCGAGAGGCCGCCCGCTGGAGCGACGACTCGGTCGACCGGCTGGGGCTGGCCAAACTCCTCATGCGGCGCTACCAAGAGAAGGTTAGTTAGGGCCTGTTCAGGTTTTTTTCAGGGTCGATGATTAGCCTTCCGCCGTGCGCACCGCAGAACTGGCTCAGGCCATCGAAAAACACGAACGACAGAGTGGCTCGAGAAAACCCTCCGCTTCTGACCGGCGAGGCGACTGACTCCTCAGCAGCACTCGACACGGTCGAAGTCAGCCACCGACGCGAGATGCGGGAAGCCTGGGTGGCCACCGTCTTCAACATCAATTTCCCCAGCAGCAACCAGATTTCGGCGGCTCAACAGAAGCAAGAGCTGATGGACATGTTGGACCGTATCCCAACGGCACAGCGTTTCCCGACGAGGCCAGCTGGAACGAATACCAGCGAGGGGGAGGAGAGCTGTCACGGGCAGACTGGCGCAGGGAAAACGTCAACCAGGCGATCCGCGAGGTCCAACAGGCCGTGCGGGAAGAGAAGCAGCATGTTCGTTTCGGGATTTCACCGTTTGGACTGCCAGCCCCGGACCGCCCTGAGGGGATCCGGGGTTTCGACCAATATGAGAATCTCTATGCTGACACCCAGCGCTGGATGGACGAGGGATGGGTCGACTATTTAGCCCCTCAACTCTACTGGCATTCCGAGCAGCAGGCTCAGGCCTACGAGACTTTGATCGAGTGGTGGTCCGAGCATACCAGTGGCGGTCGTTATATCTTTGCTGGCAATAACCTCGCCTTCTTGGGCCGTTCACCACGCTGGAACGTGGATGAGTCTCGCACTCAGCTGGAAATGTCGCGAGCCCGGGCCGAGAGCGGCTCCCAGGGAAACATCTGGTGGAACATCGCTCCCCTCCTGGAGGACCGGAACAACATTGTGGAAGCTTTCCGCGACGAGTTCTACAGCCGGCCAGCCCTCAGCCCTCCCCTGTCGACAGCCTCCTCAACCCCGGTTCAGCCACCGGGTGTGACCTGGACCGATACGACTGTCCGCTTGCGCCATCAAGACTCGGCTCCCCTCAAAGCCTACACGGTCTATCGCCAGGAAGGGGATGGCTGGGCGCTCGACCGGATTCTGCCGGGCCAAACCGAATCGGTCGAGCTCGAACCAGGGTGCTGGGCTATCGCTGCGGCCACTCGCGAGGGTGGCGAAAGTCGTGGCGTAGTCGTCGCTCTCGGGTGAAGGAATTTGTCAGGGAAGACACCAACACTCCCTCACGTCCGAGAACCTTCCGGCTTTAAGGGATCCGGCCCAAATCGCGGTAGCGGGGGACCTGCCTGGCCAGCACCTGTTGGAAGCCCTCGACTTCTTCAAAGAGCAGATGCAGATAGCCACCGAGAACCTCGGTTTCGAGACTGCTGACGCTCTGGCAGAAGGCGACCCGGCCAAGACCATCCGCACTCTCAACAATCTGAGGCAAAGACTGCTCCTAATCTGGGGCCACTTCAATCACGAGATCAAAGAAACTCGAGAGCTAGCGGCTAACCTAGCCGCCAGGGAAGACCGGCGAGTGGTCGATGTGGTCGAGGCCAAAATCGACACCGTCTCGCAAGATGTCGGTACGGGTCTCATGGACCTCGCTCGTCGCTTCAACGTCGAACTTTAAAGCCAAGCGGTTCGAGTCGAGAAAGGCCTAAGCTACGCTCATCTCTTTCGACGAGGCGGTCTTTCTCAGGCGCCAGATAGAGCCTTTATTCTTAAACGGGCCCTAAGACTGGGAGACCAGGCTCAAGCGGACTACCCGGAGAATCTGATCTAAATCATTCTACCCCCAAAGACTTAGGGGTAGAATAGTGCGAATCCCAAGAAACGAGGTGACCCCTTTGCAAAAATCGATCGAAATTCACCACCACGGTTTTGAAACCTCCGAAGCCCTCGATCAGAACATTCAGGAGCGAGCCAATAAGCTCGAGAAGTTCCATCCCGGCATTATCGGATGCCGCATCAGCCTCGAGCAGAGTAGCCACCGCCACCGGACCCACGACGCCTGGACCGTGAAACTCGTGGTCACGGTTCCTCCCCGTAAATAGTTGGTGGCCACCAAATCCGTGAGCGAAGGGGCTCACAACAAGGACAATGTCATGATGGCCATCGATGGGGTTTTCGAAGCCATGACCCGCCAACTTAAAAAGCACAACCAGCATTAAGGGCTCTTTAAGTCTGCCAAACCAGGATGGGACTGGACTGCTCATCTCCAAACGATTGGAGAGTGCTATGCAGTCCTATTTCTCAGCCAACGCCCGTCTTTTTGATGGCACGGGAACAGATGTTCGACCCGCCTCGGTCCTGGTGCGCGATGGAAAGATTTCGGCTATCGGGGAGCAACTGGAAGAACCCGAGGATGCCGTTGTCATCGACCTCGAGGGACGCCATCTCCTGCCGGGGTTGATCGACTGCGAGGCCTACATCGGGAGCCATTCCGCTGCCCGCCTGGCCCTGGAGACGGGTGTCACTACAGTCCGCACTTTAGGTTTCACCAGTCGTAGAGGTGGCCCAGACCCGCGGACTACCTGTGGCTGCCCACGTCCACGGACAGGAGGGAGGCCGACTGGCCGTCGAGGCCGGGGTGAGCACCATCCAACACGGCACCTGGCTGGACCAGACCACCTTGCGGGCGATGAAGGAAAACGGAACCGCTTTGATCCCCACTCTAGCCGTAATGAGCGAGGCCACCGACCCTTCCGGTAACGATCCCACAGCCATTCGTCAGCGGGCCCGCACTCAAGAGATGAAAGGGGCTCACCGGGCCATGGTGCGGACCGCGAAGGAAATCGGGGTATCCATCGGCGCCGCCACTGACGATTCTCACGGGGATGGCGACCACAACCACGGCCTTCTGCTGGCCCACGAGTTGCTCGAAATGGAGAAGGTCGGCTTTTCCCCCAGCGAAGCTCTGATGTCGGCCACCGGCGAAGCCGCCGAGATCATCGGCGTGGCCGA
>CAYRFU010000010.1:0-41706 GCA_964423525.1 uncultured Burkholderiales bacterium
GCTGCATTTTCTGACCGGCCTGATCCAGCTTCTGGTTCGCCTGCTGCTGAGCTTGCTCGCGCATCTCTTGCATCTGTTGAGGGCTCATCTGCTGGGAGCCCCCGGCCTGGTTGCCCTGCTGACCCTGCTGGCTTTGCTTGCCTTGCAGTCGATCGGAGAGGTCGGCCATATCTTGCTCGACCAAACGCTGGTATTCGGGCCAAAGCTTCTCGCGCACGATCTTGCTAGACTCTTCAGCCTGCTGCTTGATCTCGACCGGGGTCAAGTCGCGCTCGAGGGCGGAACGCTTGAGCTTATAGGCCTCCTGAACGTCTCCTTTGGTGCGTTCAAAGGCCGCTTCCACATCAGAGTCCATGTTGGGGTCGTTATCCCCGTAGAACCAATCGTGCTGGACGGCGTTTCCGTATTGGATGTGACGAGGCACCCGTTCGGCCATTTGGACGGCCACAGCTTCGGCCTGCTCCCGACTCAGTTCCCCTTTGGAATTTTTAATCAGGTTGTCAGCCAGTCGCTCCTGATACCACTCCTGGGGATTCTTGAGGTCAGCCTCATAAACGTCATCGATATAAGTGCGAGCCCCGGGAAGACGACTCGAAAGGATTTCTCCGGTACGAGCCTTTTCCACCGAGTTGTGGAGGTACATATAGCCTTCGTCATCGGCCACATCGTTCTCCACCGACCAGTGAGAGTAGCGAGCCCGAGCGGCTTCTTCTAAGACCTTCCCGATGGTGTAGTCGATCGGTTTCCCGACCAAATCCTGTTCGCGCACCACCATCTCGTGGCTGCCGTCGGGATGGAAGACGTTTTGCCATTTGTCTCCCACTGTCACGGTCATTCCCTTCTCGTCACCGACGGTCCGGGCCACAGCCTCGACTTGATGGAGGGTCTCTCGAAGCTCGCCGGCCTCGACCGGGTCACTCGGCTTCTCGCCGCCTTTAGGAGGGGTCGGGCTAGCCGCCTCTCGAGGCGCAGGGTTAGGGGCGGGGGCGGCCGGTCCAGACTGCTGAGTGGCATCAGCCTGAGGCTGGTCGGCCTTCCCTCCAAACCACTTGAAAGGATTCATATTGATAGCGCGGTTCACGGTCACCGAGTCGACCTGGCCGTTGGTCCGAGTCTCACTGAGACCGGGAGCCACCGGCCCGATGCCGGCTCGGTGAACCGGCGCCGCAGCGGGCGTGTTACTGGGAATCGGGTTCATCGTATCCTCCGGACCTTAGAGTCGGCTGGCCAGGCTTTCGCCCAGAGATTTGACGGCTTGCTGATCTTGGGCTCGCGAGAGACCGTCAGCGTAGTAGCCTTCGACACCTTCCATAAAGACCGTTTTCAGATCTTTGCGGAGGGTCTTGTCGGTGGGGTCGTCGGGGTTTTGCATGGGGCGGCCGATGTTGTTCTTGATGAACTTCATCCAAGCTCGCATCCCCCGCAGGGTATAAGAGTAGCCATCCTTCTTGGCGGTCGGAAGTTCAGCTGCTTGACCGTTCTGACGCTGGGCTTTAGCTTTGATGGTGATCTGGAAGTCGGTCACCGCCTCGGCCAGGCGACTGGTGTCGGCCTTCAGGAAGGCCTGAGCGGAGAGCGCCTCAAGCTTGTCCTGGCGCGTGGCCGTGTTCTTGTCAAAGCTCTTGAGGGTCTGCTGAGCCTGGTCGCGAAATTCCGAGGTCCATTCCTGAGCGATCTGGAGAATCTCACTCCGCTCCGAGATGCCTTCGAACCACTGTTCCGTGAACCGGTTCCGCATCGCCGGCGACAGCTCTTTTCGTCCGCCGTAGTCGTTGGTAGCCGGATTCATGGTGGCGAAAACTCGGAAACGAGAGTCGGCCTTAACCCGTTCGCCCAGGTGCTCGGTGAGAACCACCGAGCGGTCGGCGTCGAGCAACGAGTTGAGGCGCTCGAGCACAGCCGGCTCAGCCAGGTTGATCTCGTCGAGCACCACCCACTGGCCTTTCTTCATCGCTTCGATAATGATACCGTCGCGCCACTCGAACTTACCGGGCACGGTGCGGAAGCTCGACTCGAGACCCTGTCGGAGTTCGGCGCCGGCCTCTTCCTCGTCTTCGAAGGCCAAGCGCATCTGGTCGTCGCCGAGAATGCGGCCGATAGCCTCACGAACTTCTTTCTGAGTCTGCTTGGCAGCCTCGCCGCTGTGGCTTTCCGGATTGTTATAGAGCTTGTCCACAGCAGCTTTCGCGCTGGGGTCCATCTTGGTCAGGGTGGCCTCGAGAGCCGACTTCAGATTGCTGTTCTGCTTGATGGCGTCGAGAGCCTCACGGGCCGAGTCATAACCGACTTCGACGGCCGGGAAGTAACCCCCGATCAGCTCACTGGTATCGGTGTGGTTACTCAGGTTGACGCGGCGGAACTCGTTGTTGGTCTCGTGGGCCAACCAGCGAACCATGGCCGTCTTACCGGCAGCCGTCTCTCCCACCAGCAGGACGGGCTCATCCAAAGCGGCGGCCCGGGCCAGTCGGGTCATCTTGCGGACCGTCCCAGGAGTGGCGATCAGTTTTGCTCGCTCGTCAGGGACGTAATCCCCTCCGTTAGGGTTGATAGGAAGAGAGGTATCGCCGAAGCGAACTTCCGTGCTCGTCTTCTCCATCGAAATCAGGTGGTCGGTCTCGGGCGGCGACCCCTGAGGGTTGACCTTCGGGTCACCGAAGGAAAGCTGGAAGAAGTGCTCCACGGTATCTCGGTCGGCTTTGGTCATGAAGCGTTCGCGGTAGACGTCGCGGGCCTGCTGCCAGGCCAACTGGAACTGGTTGAGTCCCGGGTTGATCTTGCTGTAGTGCTTGATCCGCTTAGACAACTTGAGCATGTCTCGCAGGGTGAAGGGGTAGGGTCCGCCCTTCTTACCGACCACACGGCCCTCTGAAGCCTTCACCATCTCGTTGTGAAGAATCGACATCTGCAACAGAACTTTGTCGTCGATGACAGGAGGCGGCGGATTCTTCAGGATGGCTCCGAAGGCTTCCAGCACCTGCTTGGCTTTGGGGGCGATCGAAACCGCGTTCAGGTCGTTACCGGCCTGGAAACTGCGATGAAGCTCTTTGAGGCCGGCTTTGTCGGTGTCACCAAAGGCCCCCTCGAGGGCCACCACCGAGGTCGGAGTGACGGCTTCGGGACTGTTGAGAACGTTGCCTCGTAGCACCGACTTGACTTCTTTGGAGAGGTCGGGGAAAGCTTGGCCGAGTTTGGCCACAACCCGAGAGGCCAGGAAGTCTTTCTTCAAGACCTCGTTGAGCTCGGTGTCGGGTAGTCGCTTCATATTGATCTTCCGCTGGAAGCGGTCGAACATCGCCAGCGACAGCTCTTTACGACCGGCGTAGCTGGCCGGGTTTTGGGTAGCGAAAACTCGGGTGCGGCCGTGAACTTTGACCCGCTCTTTGTCTTCTTTCTCGGTTAGCACGATGTGACCCTCACCGTCGAGTAGCGGGTTCATTCTCTCTAGAACCGACTGTTCAGCCAGGTTAATCTCGTCCAGAAGCAGCCAGTGGCCGTTTCGGATGGCCGAGGTGATGGTTCCGTCGCGCCAGACGAAGCCGCCATCAGGACCGGGTTTGTAACCTCCGAACAACTCGACTTCATCGGTCTGGTCGTGGAGGTTGACTCGACGCAAACGATTGCGGGTCATGTGGGCGAGGTATTTGACCAGGGCCGTTTTACCGGCCCCCGTCTCACCGGTCAAGAGGGTATATTCCTTGGAGTTTACGGCTGCCGCCAGTTTGCTCAAGTTGTCCAAGGTCTTAGCCGTGTTGACCAGAGTCGAGGAGGCGGAGGGAATCCAGACCGAGTCGTCATCGCTCTCGCTATCGGTAATCTCGGCCGCGTCAAAGACACGGGTGGCGGCCATCGCGGCCGGAAGGGGAGCGGCCATCGGCGCTGCTGCGTTGGCAGGAGGGGCGGGTGGGCCCTCGATGACCACGTTGATCGGTGCGGCGCTGTTCGCAGCCACGGGGATGCTGCTGCCAGGAATCAATCCGGCGTTCGCTCCTAAGGTAGGGGAGTTTAAGGAGACCTGATCTCCTGGAATCGATGAGACTGCTTTCTGTGTGAGTGCCGCACTACGCGAGACGGCCTGATTTGTCGTCCGGAGATTCCACTGCCCGGTATTGATCGTGTCCATTAATCCTCCAAGTTGCAATTCAGCGTGTTACTAAGAGACCCAGCTGTCGTTTTTGATTTTTCCCACAGTATTTTGACGTTCCTAAACTATCCTTAAAAACGGAAATTTCAGGGCCAGAAAGATGTTAAAGGGATTGGGCATTCTGGTCAGAAAGGCGGCGAGTGTTTCCTAGACTAGCCTTCCTAATGATCTTGTTGACTGTGAGTGGAGTGGCTCAGGACTACGAGTTTCTGGGCGACTATCGCTCTCACAAGTTAGAAAGAAACCGTTTAACGGTCGAAACTTCGAACCGTCCTTTGACGGTCTGGTTTCATCAACCCTCCACCCTCCGGGTCCTGGTGGGTAGCTCCTCCCCCTCTTATTCCGTCTCGGGGAGCCTGCCAGAAGGGAAAGTCTCTCTCAAAGAGACGGCCACCACTCTGGTGGCCAGATTCCCCCAGGGCACGCTCACGGTGACGAAATCGCCCTTAAGGATGACCGTGACGCGCTCGGACGGCAGTTTGGTGGTAGCCGACGACCCCGCTTTTGGTCACGGTTGGGACGGCCGGGAAGTCCGATGCTGGAAGCAGCTGTCCCCCGAGGAGAAATTTTTTGGCCTGGGCGAAAAGGCCGGGGACCTCGATAAACGCGGCCGATTTTGGACCATGTGGAACACCGACCGCCCAGGCTATCAAAACGACGACGACCCACTCTACTGCAGTATCCCGTTCTTCCTGGCAATGAAAGAGGGTCAAGCTTATGGCCTGTTCTTTGATAACACCTACCGAAGCACGTTCAATTTGGGAGCAGGCAACGAACGACTCTACTCCTTCGGGGCCGAGGCCGGCGCTCTTGACTACTATCTCTTTCTTGGGCCCAAACCGGCTCAGGTTCTGGATGCCTATACTCGTCTCACCGGCCGGCCAGCTCTCGCGCCTAAGTGGGCCCTCGGTTATCAACAGTGCCGCTGGAGCTACTATCCGGACTACGAGATCCGGGACCTGGCGCGCAATTTCCGTCAACGCCAGATTCCGGCTGACGTCCTTTATTTCGACATCCATTATATGGATGCATACAAAGTTTTCACCTGGCATCCCGAGCGCTTTCCCAAGCCTCGCCAGCTTCTGGCCGAACTCAAAGAGCTGGGCTTTAAAGTCATTACCATCATCGACCCCGGGGTCAAAGTCGAGACCGGCTATCGTCTCCACGATGAGGGTGTAGCCCAGGACTCCTTTCTAAAGTACCTCGACGGCAAACTCTATCAAGGCCAAGTTTGGCCGGGCTGGTGCTATTTCCCCGATTTTCGCAAGGCAGCCACCCGTGCCTGGTGGGGCTCTCACAACGCTATTCTTCGCGGTCAGGGAGTGGCCGGGTTCTGGAACGACATGAACGAGCCAGCCGTGTGGGGAAAAGAGGTCCCCTATGTAGTCGAAGGGATCAAAGAACTTCACAACGTCTTCGGGTTGCTGATGGCCCGGGCGACCTACGAGGGGTTAGTCAAAGACCAGCCCGACCTGCGCCCCTTCATCGTCACCCGGGCGGCCTATGCCGGAATTCAGAAATATGCCGCCGTTTGGACCGGTGACAACTCGGCTAGCTGGGACGACCTGCGACTTTCCCTGAGAATGGTCCAGGGCCTGGGAGTCTCGGGAGTACCTTTTGTGGGGCCAGATCTGGGGGGCTTCATCGGCCGACCCGACCCTGAACTGTATCTCCGTTGGATGCAAGCCGCCTCCCTCTTGCCTTTCATGAGGAGTCATACCATCATCAACTCGCCCGACCAAGAGCCGTGGTCGTTTGGCGAAGAAACCGAGCGCCTTTGCCGAGAAGCGATCGAAGCCCGCTATGCTCTTCTTCCCTACCTTTATAGCGAACTCCATTGGGCCCATCGCAGCGGAGAGCCGCTCATACGCCCCCTCTGGTATCAGTATCCCGACGACCCCGAGAGTTATAAGACCGACTACCAGCACCAATTCATGGTGGGAGCGAACATTCTGGCGGCCCCGGTGGTGCGAGAGAACCAGAGATTTCAGAAGGTCTACCTCCCCGCCGGGGAGTGGTGGGATGGTGAAAGCGTTCACCAGGGCCAAAGGACTGTTTTGGTGGAAGCCCCTCTCGAGCGACTCCCCCTTTTCTACCCTCGCGGAGCACTGGTGGTCCGCCGCCAGCCCACTCAATGGGTCGACCAGGTGCCTCTCACTCAACTTGAGGTGTTGGCGGTAGCCGGCGGAGCCGGTGACTATACCTGCTACCTCGACGACGGCGTCAGCACAAAAAGGGCCAATGAGCTGAAACTGCGCCTCTCGGGAGACCGTTTGGACTGGAGCCTGGATAGTCCCACCTCTCTGACCAAGCTGGAGATTCAGGTGGCCGGTCTAGCCCAAAGGCCTGGCCAGGTGACCCTCGATGGCCGAACCATCAACTTCTCCTACCAGGACGGCGTTATGAGAGCGAGTGTTCCGGTTACGTCTTCCTCTCTGGTATGGCGCTGATCTGCCAGGAATCAGGCTGTTTTTCCAGGAAATGGCGGGCATGCGAATAGGGACCTCGCTTCTCTTATTGACCCTTTTGGTGGCTCCCACCTGGGCTCAACAAACTTTGGAGCACAATCGAAAACTTGTTCTCTTCGAACTTCCGAACTTCGAACTCGAAGGGGTTCGCGAGGGAGAGAGAACCGTTGCCAGCTATGTCAAGATGGGAGATGCCGGGAAGATTCGTCTCGACATCACCATCACCGACTACGACACTGACGACGAACTCGACTTTGAAGAACGATTCACCAAACACAAAAAACGATTCGAGAAAAAGTGGGCCCGCGCTTTGGAGGAACTTGAGATTCCAGGGGCAGCCAAAGCCCTCCGCTTCTACTCCTCCTCCCCTTTTGAGGGCGCCAACCTCGTTCTCTTTACCGAGGATTTCGTTTGTCGAATGATGCTGACAGCCAAAGAAGAGAGCCGCGATCAGGTACCTGCCACTTTGGACCAGCTGATTCAAACCACCCGTGTCGAACAGAAAGCGGCCCGCCCAACCAAGAGGAACAGCCCGGGGTGAGAGACCTCGTTTCTCAGAGCCAAGCCATCGTCGAGAAAGGTTCTTACGTTACCCCCAGTGGTCGTGAAATCGAACTCGGTTCCTGGATCGAAGCGACCCTGCGGGGCACGAAACTCTACACCCCGGCCTCCCTTATCCACCTGATGAGAGAGGAAGGTCCTAGGGGTTACGGACCCGAGGTCCAGGTTTTCGACACTACCACAGCCCAAGCCGCCAAGAATCTAGTGGTCGACCTGGGTGTTGAAAAACCGGCTCTCCTCTGTTTTGCCGATAGAGAGACGCCGGGTGGTCCTTTTCTGAAAGGTGGCCGAAGTCAGGAAGCGACGCTTTGCCGATGTTCAGCTCTCTTTCCAGCTTTGAAAAGCCAAAAAAGTTACTATCATGAACATCGCCAAGAAAAATCTCGTCTGGGAACCGACCACATCATCTACGCCCCCGACGTGGTCTTCTTTAAGGAGACTCCCCACGGCCCTTTGCTGGAGGCTCCCTTTCGAGTCTCGGTGATGTGCGCCACCGCCCCCAAGATGGGACCTTTACGGCGCAAAGATTCTGATCTCCGCAAGTTGTTTCGGAGTTCTTATGAGAGGCGCTGGGGAGCGATTCTGGCTGTGGCCGAAGCTGAGGGACATAGGCATCTTCTGTTAGGAGACTGGGGCTGCGATGTTTTCGAGAATCAGCCCCAGGATTGTGCCGAAACGTTGGCCCCCTGGCTGAGTTCGGAAAGGTTTCGAGGGAGCTTCCAGCAGATTGTGATCGCTATCTCGAGCGACACAGCCAAAGGGAAGTCCAACCTTGAGGTCTTCCGAGATTGTCTCGCCTGATGTTCAAATCGCCGTAACTTGACGGCAATAAAAACGCGATAGGTTGACCTTCAGCATTTCTGGAGGACACTCGGTATGGCTACCATCCGCCCAACCGGTCTGCCTTGCTCTCACACTCACCACGCTAGTCCCGACCGCTTCACTCGGTCGAAGGAGGAGCCGCTCTTCGATCTTCAAGACCGTCTAGAACTGACTTCAGCCCGGGCCGCCGAGATCGAAAAAAGCCTGGGGCAACGAGTCCCCGGAGAGATCCTGGTGAAATTGCCCCAGGGCATGACTCAAGATCAGATGAAATCCCTGGCAGCTGATTACGGCGCTGAACTTCAGCGCGCCCTGACCATCCCTCAGGTCATGCGAGAGTCTTTCGATGGCGAGTTGGCTGTCTTGAGCTTGCCACCCAGTCTGACCGAAGCCGGAGCCCTGGCCGTTCTGGAAACCGACCAGCGGGTTAAGATGGCCGCCACCAACGACCTGATGCAGCTAGCCAACACTCCCAACGATCTCCACCCCGAGCAATGGAACCTGAAGAATGAAGGTCGTTTCGGCGTTGTGGGGGCTGACATCGACGCCGAGCGAGCCTGGGATATCACCACCGGGGACCGCGTTAACGGCCCCATCGTAGCCGTCATCGACAGCGGTATCGACGTAGCCCACCCCGACCTTCGACCTAACCTTTGGCGCAATCCCGACGAACGGTTCGACGGACGCGACACCGACCGGAACGGAATCGTGGACGACGTTTTCGGAGTCGGTACCAAGAATAACACCGGCAATATTGTCGACCATCTGGGTCACGGGAGTCACGTGGCCGGCATTATCGGAGCCGTGGGAGACAACGGCAAAGGTGTGGTCGGAGTCAATTGGGAGACCAGGATGATGGGTCTTAAGGTGGCCGACGGAAGTGGCCGGGTTTCGATGGTGGGAGCCATCTTCAGCACCCTCTACGCCGCCGACAAGGGAGCCAAGATCGCCAACAACTCCTGGGGAGGACCGATCCACAACCCGATCCTCGAGGATGTTATGCGGGCTTCGCCCATGCTCCACGTGTGCGCCGCTGGCAACGCCCAACGAGATACCGACGTGGAACCGTTTTTTCCGGCCGCCTACGACCTCGACAACGTGATTTCGGTAGGAGCTAGCACCAAGCGTGACGTGGCTCTCTATTTCAGCAACTGGGGAGCCGACAGCGTCGATCTCCACGCCCCTGGTGCTCTGGTCTACTCCACCCTCCCCCGCAACGAGTATAACCACGAAAGCGGTACCTCTATGGCGGCTCCTCACGTGGCTGGAGTGGCCGCCCTGATCGCCACAGCCTATCCTGACGCCTCCCTAGAGGAGATCAAGAACCGTCTCATCTATAGCGCCGACCCCCTCCCTGATCTTCACGGCAAGTCGGTCTCAGGCGGACGGCTAAACGCCTACCGCGCTCTCTTGCCCGATGACATCCCTCCCGGCCCACTCGGCCACGTTCGCTTTGAGGAACTCCCAGCTGATGGATTTGATCTCAACTGGGTGACTTCTGGGGACGACGGGATGGAGGGCCAGTTGAACCATATCGAACTGCTGGCCTTCGTAGACGGGGAGAGAAACCGTCTGGTAGCAGATCGGCCCGGCCCTCCCGGCAGTGAGGAGTCGTTCCAGTTCCGACTCACCCCGGTGCCTTTTGAACGTCAGCTTGAGGTGACCGCCAGGGGCATCGACAAAGTTGGAAACTCCTCTCCCACGGTCACCCTGGAAGGGACTATCCCGGCCGGCACGACCGTGCTCTACGATGATGGGAGCACCGACCTTCCCTGGCAGACTGAAAGTTGGGCCCGGGTCGAGGAAGAGGGCCGGGGACGGGTCTGGACCGACACGCCGGACGGCGGCTACGAGGACAGCACCGAATACGACCTGGTCAGCCCCCCCCTAGATCTTTCTTCCAAGCGCTCCACCACCGTCACCTTCGACGCCAAGATGAAGACCGAGAAGTGGGACTTTTTGTGGGTAGAGGCAAGCCGAGACGGTGGCCAAGACTACGAACACTTCCTAGGAGTGGTGAGGGGTGACTCCCCGCGGGAGTGGACCTCCTACAGTATGGACCTTTCCGAGTTCGATGGGGAAGCCGACGTTCGCCTTCGTTTCCGCTTTCGAACCTCCAACTCGGGAACCGACGACGGAGTCTATCTCGACAACATCAGAGTGATCGGAGCCGAACCTCAAGCGTGATAGCCAATCCGCCCAAAGTGGACATGACCCGCATCAACACCCCCTTGGAAGCCATGTTGACTCCGCTTGCCGATGTTGGTGTGGCCTGTGCCCTCGACGACGCCCCGACCGGTATTCTCGACCTCTACATCCAGGGTGAGATGGAGGTCGAAGGGGAAGTCCAGAAGGTTCGCATCGGAGGATGGATCAATAAGCCCACTCGTCCTTTCTCCCATCTTCAAGATAGCCAAGACCTGATCGTAGGCCGCCTCAGTGGCGCCCTGGGCGGTCTCCCGGTCGATATCACCTTCTATTTCGAAGGTTTGACCGTCAGTCACAAAGGCGAGATCGGCGAGAACCAGGTCGACTTGGCTATGGAGCCAAGATTTTGGAGCCTAGCCTATCAAACGGAGGGGCGTTTGGGCGAGGTGGAAACGGATCTCTGGGCCAAGACCCGAGGGCGGAGAAACTCCGTCGAGGGAACCCTAAACGGCCAGGAGGTATCGGGCCAGAGTGTGCGCGTGGAAGACGGCCGTTGGGAGCTCTCAGGCCAGATCGGCGAGCACCGACTGACCGGCACCGTGGTGAAAGAAACCCCAAGTCTTTACCTTCTCGAAGAAACCATCGGCCCGGTAACGGTTCGAGAGACGATCGAGCTTTGGCCCCGCTCAACCGAGCCAGGACTTGACCCCAAGGCCCATGACCGCACCCGCGAAAACGGCTCCCAGGAAGGGTAGCGGCGGCGCCACCGACTCCAACCCATTGGGTAGGTTCATGCCAAGGACGGCGGCCAGGGTAGCGGTCGGCAAAAAGAGGGCGGCAAGCGTATTGAGACGATGCCCGGCCACGGCCATGTCGTGTCCACTCCGGGTCATTTTCTCGGTTTGGCGCGCCGCATAGAGGTCGAGGGCGTTCTTGATGTCGGCTTGCAAAAGCTCAGCTGTGCGCTCCACTCCATAGGCGTCGTCTCGCCTCGAGATCAGCTCCTGATCGTCAGGCACCATCTCTCGCGCCTGCTGGAGAGCCCGATGGAGGTTGCGGGAGGCGCGACAAACGGGCGTCACCTGCTCGAGAGCTTCGAAGTAGTCATCGGCGTCGGTCGCCTGGTCGGCAGCCGCCTCAGCCTGATCGAGCCGCTTGTGGTAGTCGGCGATATGCTGACTGAGAGCGTTCTTGCCTTTCCCAAAATTGGACTTCCAGGTTCCGTCGGGACGACGCCAAAAAGCTCGAGCCTCTCGATCTTCCTGGTCGGGAAGCGGAGGGGCGTGAAGAAGGATGAGAAGATGCCCCTCTTCCAACATCGACCTCTGACGCCCGACGGTTTCGCCCAGACGCCCCAGGATGGATTCGGGCAGGTCCCATCCCGGAGGTAGCCAACGAATTTTCATGGGCTCGGTTTCGGTTCCGGACCACTCTCTTCCTAGTGCTCCGATTCTAACGAAAGTCTAACAGACTACCAACTTTCGGGAGCGAGCTCAGCAGGTATTATCGTGTCAGGAGGATTCGATGCCTATCTATGAATATCGCTGCGAAGCTTGCGGCAAAGAAACAGAGGTCCTGGTCCGAGGCGGCAAAGAGCCGACCACCTGCGAAGGTGTGGTTGAAGCGTGTCAAAGCAAAGGTAAGTTGCGCCGCCTGATCTCGCGAGCCGGGATCATCTTCAAAGGCACGGGATTTCATGTCAACGACTACAGTGGCAACTCCAAGAGTTCCAAAGCCACCACCTCTGGCGATTCAAGTAGCTCCAGCTCCAGCGACTCGGGCTCCTCGACCAAGTCGGAATCAAAGAGCGAGTCTAAAAGCACCGCCACTGCGGCCGCCTCGAGCGACTAGCCTGCTAGCCCTCTGGAAGGCCTGGGCGACGAAAGTCGGACAGGCTCTTTTCTTTTCTCTTGAGCCCCGAAGTCGTTCACGAAGACAACCACTTGTTGGTGGTCATCAAGCCGCCCACCATGCCCAGTCAACCCGACCCCTCGGGAGACCTTTCCCTGCTGGAATGGGCCAAGCAAGATTTGCGGGTGCGCCACCAAAAACCAGGTCAGGCCTTTGTCGGTCTGGTCCATCGACTCGATCGACCGGCCGGGGGTTTGACGGTGTTCGCCAAGACCTCCAAAGCCGCCGCTCGCCTGCAGCGACAGTTTCAGGAGAAGGTCGTCACCAAGACCTACCTGGCAGCCGTCCACGGTCGGCCCGACCCCCCTCAGGCGACCCTCGAAGACTGGCTCCAGAAGAACGGCAAGAGAAATCTTTCTAGAGTGGTCGCTCCCGGGACCCCGCGGGCTAAGCTGGCTAGTCTTTCCTACCGGGTGCTGGAATTCTCAGATCCACTCGCCCTCGTCGGCGTCGACCTCTCGACGGGGCGCCACCACCAGATTCGAGTCCAGTTTTCAAGCCGGGGTTACCCTCTGGTAGGAGACGTCAAATACGGAGCCAAACGACCCCTCCGCCAGGCCAAAATCGCGCTGTGGGCCTGGAAGCTTGGCTTAGTCCATCCCACCACCTCAGCCCCGTTGACCTTCACCGCGACTCCGCCCGAGCATCCTCCCTGGTCCTACTTTTCAGAACAAGCCTTCCAACACCAGGCTGACAGCCAACATTCCCGTTAGACCCAGGCAGGTACCCCACCCGGCCGTGGTCCTTCCCCCCGCCTCGACGGCGTCAGGGATCAGCTCGGCAGCCGCCAAATAGATCATCGCCCCACCAGCAAATCCCAGCCCGATCGGCAAGAAGGCCGAAAACTTGGCGGCAAAAATGGCTGCCGGGACAGCCGCGATCGGCTGAGGCACGCTGGAGAGAATTGAATATCCTGCGCAGCGTGCGAGGCTAGCCCCTTCGGCCCGCAATGGCAAAGAAATGGCCACTCCCTCTGGGATGTTGTGAATCGAGATAGCCAAAGCCATGAGGAGCCCAAACTCCAGGTCTCCAGTGGCGAACCCGACTCCGATGGCCACCCCTTCGGGAATAGAATGGACGAACATAGCCGCCACTAGCAGCATCCCTTTGCTCGACTCTTGATGGGGCCGGGACTCCATCAGGTGAAGGAAAGCTGCCCCCAACAAGAAGCCGGTCAGAGCTTGGTAAGGGGCAATGGCCAGGGCTTTCTCAGTTAACGAGAAAACAGCAGCCGCCATCATCATTCCCGCCGCCACGGCGCTTGACATGGCTTTTATCCAGTCGGAATTGGTCGGCAAAGCCGCCACCGGAAGAGCGCCCAGGCCGGTAGCCAGGGCGCTCAACACACCGGTTACTAAAGTCCAAAGAAGGAGTTCAGTCACGGGGTTCTTTGAGGATATAGATAGGTCCCGGACAGTGACGCACGACTTTCTCAGCCACGCTTCCCAGCATGAAGCGAGCGAAGCCTGTGCGGCCATGGCTCGACATCACGATCAGGTCTACCTCTTCCTCCTCGGCCGCAGCCACGATGGAGTTCCCCGGATTGGGACCAGGGTGGATCCGAGTCTCGAGATTCACCCCTCTACCTTTCCACTTTGTGGCGAGGTCCTTGAGATACTCCCTCACCATCTTTTCCTCTTCTTGGTGGGCCACCACCGCGTCGATCGGTGCCCAGGTCCCGATCTCGGGCAACTCAAGGACTCGCAACAGCACCATTTTGCCCTCAGCCTCGAGAAGCGACACGGCTTTTTCGATCGCTTTCTCTGACAGTTCCGACCCATCCAGGGGAACCAGAATTTTTTTAGTCATACGCTCACCTCCCTCACCCTGATTCTGCCCCATTCTCTCCCCCCTTGGAATGATCCAGATCACGGATAGCTTTAGCCACCTGACGGGTGTATTGGTCCCTTCCCTCGGCGTTAAGATGGGAAGCTGTGTCACCCAGTAGAGGCGCGGGAAAGTTGGCTAACCCTGGATAAAGACGGGGAAAATCGGGCAGCACGGCCTGGGCTTGAGCTTCGAATTCGGGTTGACTATAGGCCCCCTCAAAACTTGGGCCCAAAGCCCATAAGATAGGTTTTCCGTAGGAAGCGCAGAGTTGCTGAGTCTTTTGGGCCCAGAGAAGGTGGTCCGGTTCGGCTTCAAACCGTGTGACCTGTCGCGCAGGGAGCTTATCCCAATCGCGAGGGGGTCCCTGAGGAAGGTAATCGAGTTTTTCCAGTTGGGCAACGTGGCGCTCCGTATCTTGCCTAAAACCCAGCAATCTCAGGCCATAGGCTCTCTCGAATAACGTTTTATGGTAGACCTTCGACTGGCCCACCATCTCCGACGTGGCGAAAATTTGAGCGGCCAACGTTTCAAAACTGAATGATGACTCGCCTTCGCCCAGCAAGTCCAAGACTCGCTTCGACACCGGAAGCCTGAACGTTTCTGGGGTCACAATACAGACCAGCAGGGAAGGGTTGTTGGGCAAAGCTTCCCGGGCCAGGTAATAGGTGCCCAGAAAGGAGTCGTGTCCGGTAAGAGCCAGATTGACGACCGGCCGACCAAGAAGCTGACTGAGAAGGGTCGCGTCGACCCCATTGCCCAAACTGCTGTCACCCAGCAAGACCACAGCCCCTTCCGGGCAACGACGAGCCTTGTCCAACTGATAGCGGACCAGGCTTTCGTAAGGTTGTTGGGGCGCCTGGAGCTGAGTCAAGCGCACGCCAAATTCCCCCATCAACAAGACGACCAGAAAGGTGAGCCAAAACCGTATGCACCGAGTCTGATTCAAAACTGGAAGTAGATGAAGGGTAGCGAACGACCGAGGCTTCCGATCAAAGCGATCGAGCAGCCCATCAGGCCGACGACCACACCGAGCCAAGTGTCGCTCAGCAGCTCCTCCAAGTCCTTCTGATGGTATTCTGGCAAGTGAACAGCCAGCGTGAGAGCTCCTAACAAACCCAGGCTTTGCAGCCACATGGCCACGCGATACTCCTCCCCAGTGAAATCGAGAGGCTGCATTAAGAGCAGAGTGTAGTCGCCGATGAGCGAGGGGTCTTCTATGCGGAACACCATCCATCCATAGCAGACCAGAATAAAGCAGCCTAAACCCCGAGCTAAGTCCCATCCAGGCCCGGCAGATTTCGTGCTAGGCCGACGAAGAGTCCGATGACTCAAGAGCAAGACTCCGTGGTAGGCTCCCCAAAGAATGAAATTCCAGGCAGCTCCGTGCCAGAGTCCACACAGGAGCATCGTCACCACCAAGTTGAAGTAGGTTCGTCTGGGCCCAAGGCGGTTTCCGCCCAACGGAATGTAGAGATAATCACGGAACCAATGAGATAAAGTGACGTGCCAGCGCCGCCAAAAATCGGTGATATTCAGGGCCAGATAGGGAGCCAGAAAGTTTCTTGAAAGCTCGATTCCGAAACAGCGCGAAACTCCCCGAGCCAGGTCGGAGTAGCCAGCAAAATCACCGTAAATCTGAACAGCAAAAGCCAGAGTCCCGACCCAGAGATGAAGCCCTCCCTGGGGAGCTGAGAAAGCCGGTTCGACCAAATAAAAGCCGGCCAGGTCACCCAGAACACATTTCTTAAAAAGACCCAAAACGATCAGGATGAAACCGGAGGTCAGTCTTGGCAAATCGAGAGGAGCTGCTCGGCGTAGTTGCGGGAGAAGGTCTCGGGCCCTTTCGATCGGGCCTGCCACCAGTTGAGGAAAATAAGCCACGAAAAGGGCGAACGTCGGCAGGTCCTTCTCCGGTTCGACCTCCCGACGATAGACGTCGATGGTGTAGCCCAACGTCTGGAAAGTATAGAAGCTGATCCCGACAGGGAGAACCACTTGCAGTAAGAGGGGGTGATAGCTCAAACCTATCTGGGTCAGGAGAGCGGTCAGACTCTGCTGGAAGAAATCAAAGTATTTGAACACTCCTAGCAGACCCAGATTTACCACCAGACTGAGTGTCAGAAGCGTCCTTCTTCGACCCTCACAGTTGGACCGGGCCAGGCCCAGACCGACCAGATAGTCAACCAGAGTGCTGATCCATAGGAGCAAAAGGAAACGGTAGTCCCAGTAACCGTAGAAAGCGTAGCTCGAGACCAGCAAAAGCCCAACCTGAGCTCGGCGGAATCTTCGCAGGCAATAATAGAGCAGCAACACGACCGCGAAGCTGAGGAGGAAGGTAAAAGACGAGAAGAGCAACCCTAGGAATCTTGGCTCCCAGGCAGGGCATTCCTTCCCTGCTCCTCCCAATCCAGGCCTAGCTGGCGTGCTCGCTGTTCACCTTGGGCACGAACCTTGCTGGCCTCGTCAGTCCGGCCCTGAGCCTCCAACGCCTCGGCCAAAAGTCGCGTGGCTGCCCAATAGGGAGGGTATTGTTGATGGACCGTTTCAAGCAAGAAAACTCCGTCGGCGGCCGAGCCAGCCTTTTGAAGCCAGAGCCAAGCCAGTAGGACTCGCGCTTCCGGAAAATCGTCGACCAGTCGCAGGCACTTCTTGAGTTCCTGCTCGGCTTGTTCAGGAGACTTCCCGAAAGCTTGGCGATAGTGATGGTAGGCGGTCAAATACTGGTCAGGGTCCATCTCAAATCGATATAGGCTATCCCAACGGGTAGCCACAACAGTAGGCGAGAAGCTACAGGCTTTCAGCCACGGTTCAGGTTGAAACGGTTGGGCCTGAGGGCGGTCCCAGAGGTCACGCTTGAGTCGAAAGCTTGGATCATGATGGTAGTAGCGGACGCCACGCTGACAGACTTGGGCTAGAAAATCACAGAAACTCTCTGCCTGAGGGGTCGGGACGGCTGGCCTGTCAGTTCGAAGGGTGAGTCTTAAGTGCGACAGAGTCATCACCAGCTCCGTTGGTCCACTCTCCTCGCGAAGCCAACGGTAGCACTCCCAGCGTTCCTGGTCGAGGCTCAAGTGCTCGGCACTGACACCGAACACTTTCCAGACAGGCGCCACCATCGCCAGGAGCAGGACAAAGTAAAAAACGCGACGTGAAGTGGTCGATAGCAGTAGTCCGCTGGTGTAGAGCAAGAGTGGAAAGGCGGCCATCCAATAGCGCGGGTCAGGATAAGGCCAAAGAGTCAGGGGAGCAACCAGCACGACCACGGTGGTCGGGGTGGAAAGAACGCCCTCCTTTCTTCCACCGGCGAGGGCGCCCAAAAGACCGAGCCCGAGCAAGAGAAAACCTGCTGCAGCTGGAAGCTCCAGGAAGTGAGCCACAGCACCGCCAGTGGACTTCAGCGACAAAAAGATAGCCTCGACCAGAGACTTGTCTTGATAGAAGCCTTGCAGCTGTTGGTAATGAGCGCCGGTCTCTCTGTTGACCCGAAGAAGGGCCCAGTAGCTCGCAAACGGCGTGGCAAAAGCCACCATAGCCCTCCACGGCACGGTCGCTTTTGACCACCATAATCGCCCTATCAAAAACAAGCCCAAAGCCAGACCTTCGGTGCGTACTAAGGCCATCCAGCCGATACCTAAACCCAACCCGTAGCCCCAGCGACTGTTGATGTCTCGCTCAAGAAAGTGTTCGACGGCCAGAAGCAGCACCATGACCAAGAAGGCGAAAGTGGGCTCGGCCAGGAGAGTCGAACCGTGAGTCAAAGTGACCGGATTTAAGAGGAAAAGCGTCCCGACCAGGAACCCCGACCACCGATCTTGGAGCTTAGACGCTGTCAACCAGGCCACCAGACAGGCGGTTAGGCAAGTCAATCCTGAGGTGACCCAGCGCAGTCCCTGAGGCGGTAACACCCAGGCAAACGGGGCGAGAAGCAGCGGATGGCCCGGCAGATACTGAGCTGAGCTTCCCGGCAAGAAGAAACTCTCTCCTGAAGCTAGGCGGTAGGCGACCAGGGCATAGGCGGCGTCATCGTTGGCATCTCCCAGAGAGAAAAATCCTCTGGCCCCGAAGAGGCCCACCATTCCGAAGACAGCCAGAGCGAGCAGGAAGGACCAGTGTAGCTGTACTCGATCAGCTTCCGAGGAAGGCATTCTTGGCCGAGTTCCCCGGTCACACACGATATCCTGGCCTCTTCCCTGGAAAGGCCGTCAGGCTTTCACGACCGTTTAAGAGGTTCCCAGCTCACCATCGACTTGGGAGACGGATTCTTGACCATCGGCGACACCGATGTCGACATCCGTCTTGACTAATTCGCCTCGGCTTCTCAGCGACTCATCTCACGCCGGGACGCCCCAATTTCCGAAAGGTTAACCTGAGTCACAAATTGTTCATTGTTTTCGGACCCCATCTGAGGTATAATACTCAAAGCTGAGTATGTCTGTACACATTCATCATCACCATCACGGCGTCAGCCCGGTTCGCTCGAACTTCAACCAGGGAATCAACCATGGCGGAGCGTCGATCGCCCTAGCGCTGCTGGGCCAGATGAGCAATACGGGTCCCCTCAACGGACACCCGTGGCTGTCGTCAGGTGTTGGGGGCTGCACCGGCGACCTCTTCAGCAATTTCTTTAGCGGCCTGAACGGACCGGCTGGTCATTCCTGTGGCTGCTCTCCCCCACCCCGCTGCTGCGACTTCCACCCCGGCTTTGACGAGGCTGTCAGACCCGGCTTTAACGAAGCCGGCCACTTCAAGCGTAAGAAGGGTGCCGGCATCTTCAAGACCAGCGGTGGCCAGAAAATCAAGCTCGACCGAGGCAAAATCAAGCTCAAGCGAGATGGCAAAGACTTTCACATCAAAGCTAACGACATCCCCGCCACCGATGGGCGCAAGTCCTACGTCCTCGAGGATGGGACGAAGCTCACGGTGTTCCGTGATGGCAACCGCATCGGTCGCACCCAAATCTCGGACGGAGACGAGACCTACTTGGTCAGCGGTGGCGGCAACCTGATCAACAAGGCCGAAGGCTTTGCGGCCCACCGAGACGAGTTCCGTGTTGCCGATGGCCACACCGAATTCGTACACGACCACGGAGGCCGCCGCGCCTTCACCACCCCCGCCTATTTCGAGGGCGCTCCCGGCTACAATCAGTCTTACCTGAACGACCCCCGACTCGCCTGGTTCTAAACCTCAACCGAGGCATCGCCGCCGCCGCTGGCCTTCATCAGCTCTTCGGCTCCCTCGGTGGCTAACTGCAATCCATCATCAAGGAGCCGCGTGTTATGAGTCTCCAGGTAGTGCGCAAAGTGGTCGATGGCCTGCTCGAACAACGCTAGTCCGTTGCTAACCTCCTCAGGCACCTGCATCGTCTCGGCCCGAGCTTTCTGCTTTTCGAGCAGGTCATTGAACCAAACCAGTTCACCTTCCAGAGCAGCCATATCGAGTTCGCCTCGTTTGTGACGATTAACGGCGTTCTCCAAGCGAATGAGGTTGCGCGGCCGCGACTCGGCCGCAGCCGACTCCTGAAGAATGCTGGTCTGAGGTTGATCGACAAAGAACTTAGGTAGACGGGCCCCGCAGCCAGCGCAAGTAGCTCTGCCTGGATCGTTACCCAAACCGCATTGAAGGCAGGTGATCTTCTCCTTCTCCCCCAAACGCTTAGAAAGAGAATCGTAACGACGATGAAGCTCTTTAGTGCGATGAACTAGCTCCCTGGTGGGCCCTGCAATCCGATCCGGGTCATCTTCGGAGACCGCCTCCATCAGTTGGTCGAGCGTCTGAGACAGGCCGGTCATCGTGGTGAGCAGATTGTCAAGCTCTTTCTTCGTGGTAGGCGACTCTTGCTCTTCCATCAGCTGACGGAGATTGTCGGGCCAGGGTGATAGAGTGCCGGCCAGTTCTTCCAGTCGGCCGTAAAGAGGTTCTCGCCCGATACCGTTGAGAGCGTAATCCCGAGCCATCGACACGATCAGATTGGTCAGCACCGAAGGGGTGGGACCCGAGCGGATGGTCGACTGCTGGAAGCTGCGGTCGGCCTCACCCAACTTTTCGAAAGTCGCCGACACGGTTTTCATCTCCGAATCGACCTGCGAGAGATTGCTCTGACCGAGGGCCTGGAAGAGACGGTTGAGACAGCGCAGGTGCTCCTCGACCTGCGTTTTTAATTGGGTCGCTTCGATGGTCGCTCCGTGGGCCTCCAGAAAATCTAGCCGCTCCAGCATCCAGACCCTCTCAATGTGAACCGCTTCGGAAAGGGCTTCAAGATGGTGATTCTTGAGCCAGAGAAACTTATTGAGAGTGGGAATCGGGGTGGGACCAAGAGCGCCCAGAGAACTGTCGCGAAACCACACCACTAGCCGGAGGAGTTCCAGGTAGGCGGTGCTCAACTCTTCGGCGATGGCCGCTCGTTCTTGGGGGGCCTGCATCAGTTGGCCCAAGCCCCAGTCGAAGTGTTCAAGCGCCTCGTCGAGCCTCTCGAAACCTTCTTCCACGGCCCGAACCTGAGCCTCGTTGAGGCCCTCGACCCAGACTTCCATCCGCTCCCTTAACTCGGCCAGAGCAGCCTGACCCTCGGCAATCTGCTCGGGGCTCAGGGGTTGCTCGTGACATAGGTCGGCCAGGTCCCGTAGCAGGGGCGGCAAAGTGACTTCATCGACCACTTGCTAGTCTTTGCCAACAGACGGAGGGTCCCCCTGCGAAGCCTAAAGGAAATCGCTAGTGCCTTGGTAGGCCGATGAAAGGACGGTCCTTCAGCAAGAGACGTCCAAAATCGCGTTCGATGGTGGCGGCCATCAAAGGATGGAGTTGACAATAGCGCAACTGCTCACTCAAGCGATGGAGCCAACTTCCCACCGCCAGCGAGCGAGTTCCCACAATAGCTCGAACTCCATCCAGGATCTCTTCGCAGGCGCGGGCGCTCTCGTATTTTAGGGCTGAGCTGGACTCCAATAGTCTATAAGCGCCTTGACGAAAATTGTCAGGAGTCACCTGCACCACAAGATCGGCGAAACTTCGAACGAGTTCCAGAGCAGCCTGGTGGCGGATCACCAGGCGACCCATATCAGCGCGAACACCATCTAGGTCGCCAAGGGGCAGTCCCCACTTGGTCATCATTTGTCGAGCGAACCGGCGACATTCTTCCAGAGCTCGGGAAGCTGCCCCTAAGTAAATGGCTCCCACCAATCCTTCGAACCAGGCCGTGGCGTAATGGAGAAGATCGTAGGTCTGCTCGTCGTCGAGGCTTAGCACGTTCTCCTTTTCGAGACGCACGTCGTTGTAATCGAGCACTCGCGTATCGGTGTGGGCCATCGACCCTCCGAACACCGTCGGCCCGAACTCGAAGCCTTCGCGGTCGCGAAGCGGCGACCAGAAGAGACAGAGACCGGTCCCTTCCAAAGTGGCCGCAAAGGAGGTCCAATCGGCCTGGCTGGCCATCGACTGGAACATCTTTCGGCCTCGGGCTCGAAAGCCTTGGCCTTCGCGAGTGACGGTCACTTCGTACTTTGGCTTCCCCTCCGCCTTGATACGGTCCCCGAAGCTCGACACCAGAATCAAAGCCCGTTGTCGCGTCACTCGCTCCAAAAAAGCGTTTTTCCCTTTGGCCAGGGGAAAATCACTCGGAACGGGGGCACAGGCCAGAGCCGATAGCATATATTGATGCATACCGTAGCCGACCGTGAGAGGCAGACTTGCTCGTCCTAAAAGGTAGACCGCTTCCAGGTTGGCCGAGAAAAGGGCGGCTGGACGTTTCCAGAGTTGGCAGGGTAAGAAAGGGAGGTCGCTGGCCCGAATAGCCTGCCAGAACACTTCGGGTTGACGTTCGTATTCAGCATCCGTGACGGCCGCGGCCACCTCCGTGGCCTGACGACGAACCTCACCTATTCGCACCGAATGTCCTCGCTCGCGGCTCCTATCATGGTCAGGGCCGCACGATAAGCTCGACAGGCCTGATCGACATGCTCTTGCAACTCTCGCGGACCCCAGAGGAGAGTCAAAGTCCGAGTCGTTTTAGGATGGGTCTTGGTGCGTTGAGAGTCTTTGACCGGTCCTCCAGCGGGCCCATTAGCGTCATAAAGCGTGAGCAAACCGGCGATATCAAGACGTTGACCGGAAGGGTTGAAGACGTAGCTCTCCCCCTCTCCCGCCAGACGGACGGAAAGAGGGGGTTCAAGCAGATCGTAATCAAAAACGCTGATGGGGATCCCCGAGCCCAGACTAAAAGCGTTGCAGAAATCGACGGCCGGATTGATCAAAGACAGCCGCCTCTCTATCCTGGCCTTCTCGAGATATTCCCAGGCCGGCTTGCTTCGGCCGCTCGGTTTAAACCCGCCATGACGAAGGAGTGCTCGGACAGCGTTCTTCGTATCGGGACGGTCAACCGGTTCTCGAGTGAAAATCTCGGCCACCTCGGTAGGTGTATGGAGGTCCTTCAAAGGGCGCAGAAAGACTGAAACAAACCCCCTCAACCAAAGTAGCGGGTGGTCCTCGAGGCGAACAGTCGGAGGCGGGGGCGGCTTGCGCCCGATAGGCCGTCGCAAACTCTGCATTCGGGTCAGAAGGGACTGCCTCTGAACCGTCACGTCGCGTTCGCTGCTGGGCTCTATCTCGACTTCCCCATCGATCTGACCGGACTGCTCTCGCAGATAGGTCTTAAAGCGACCGTCCACGGCTCGGCCGCTGACATTCTTCCAGTAGCTAGGCGGTTCTTCTCGAAGACCTCTCTGGCTATGGTCTGGCTCTCGACTGGGCGACTCGGGCTCGACACCGCGGCTAGAGGCGTAGCGAAAACCGTCGCGATTTCGTCCCACAGCGAAGTTGCGCCGACTTTCCAAGTTCTGGACCAAAAACTCCAGCTGCGATGGGAGCTCTGAAGGTTTTCGCTGTTCGCTCACCTGGTCAACTTCTCGCCCAACTTTAATCTTCCTTGAGTCGGGTGAACAGCGCTCCGATGGCGGCAGCTCCTCGCAGGCGCGAACACAGCACCGGTCGACGAACTCTCTCGCAAAGGGCTTGGGCGACATCCGGGCGGTCGGCTAACCGTTGGCTGAGAACGACCATAACGACGTCCTTCTGGAGCACCAAAGTGGTCAGAGCTTCCAGAGCTTCTTGCGGGTTCTCGTCCCAGTGCCTGGCTCGAGTTAGTCGCTCCAGATCTTGCTTCCAGGCTGGCTCATACTGGCTCTTGTCGAGCCAGTAGCCGGCTTTAAGAACCGCTTCAGCAAGCCCCGTCCCGGGACCCACCACGTAGGCGGACTCAACCTCGTGAAGTAATCCCTCGGGAGCGACTTGCTCGGCCACTGCGGCCATCAGAGAATCGTCTTGCAGAGGTCCGCAATCCCACTGAAAACGCTCTTTCAGGTAGGCCCGAAAGTCCGGGATTCGAGGCCCGTTGAGGCTCACTCGGATTCCGTTCCCGTCTGCGGTCTTCAAGCCCGGGGCGGCGATCGCCAAGCGAGGATCCCAGCCGACTTGACCAATGACTTTAGCGACTTGGTGAAGACGACCGTGGGCGGCCTCTCTTTCAGACTCGTCCCGGACGGCCTCTCGGAGTTGTTCCTCGAGGGGTGGTGGCTGGAAAGCCTCAAAAGTTTCCTCGGCATAACCAGGCCCCAGGCGATAGCCTTCAAGGATCTGGTAGCAACGGACTCTGGTCGCTCCCAGGTCCACTCCGAAGCCGATCGTCTCCAGGGCTTAAAGCGCGATCCGTTCCATCAGATCGCGGACCTTCATCCCTTGGGCCGCAAGCACTTCTCCTACCCAGGTGTCGAGCACCTGAGACAAACTCCCCATAAACCTCAAGCCCACTCGGCGGTTATCGCTCCAGCGTAGCTCGGCTTTGACGGGCGGAAACCCTTCCAGAGCGACGTTGACCTTTTCACCCTCCTCGAAGTCCACGACGGAGTCGAAAAGACCCACGCCCGACAAACTCAGGTCACAGCAAGTGACTGTCCGCAAGAGCTTGTCAGAAGACCTCTGAATGGTCAGGTCAAGCTCGCAGTCGATACGGGAAAACAGTCGTTTCTCCCGGGCCTGATTTATCATGAAAAATCCTCTCCCCCAACACCCAAGCCTATACCCTGGCTGGAAGTGCGCCTAAACTCTCAAAGGGCTTTCGGCTCTCCAACCCGAAAGGCCCGCCTATCCAAAATAGTTGGGGGGAGATCGCCATGACACCCATGGTCTCCATCAAAGAGACTCCCGAGGCCCAGAACACAGTAGAGCTGAGATATCCTGGCTGGCAGCCTCTCGAAACTTTCCTACGACTCCACGTCCTGACCAAGCCCGACCACCGAACCAGACCAACCACCGACCCGGATATCCCTTTTTGGAAGCAGGCTCTCTTGAGCCCCGACCCTGATCCGGCCGACCTTTTTATCTAGAAACGCGAGAGCAGTCGTTGAGATTGCTCTCGCTGTTTTCGATCTCCAAACTGCGCAACCGATTGAGAGCGCCAGCCACCTCAAAATGGCGAACCTGAGCCAGATTGCCCACCGGATAAGGTGTCAACTCGTCCCAGTCACGAAGAGCGCGGACCACTTCGGTTACCCCCTCGGCTATACCCAACTGGCGAGCCTGCTGACTGAACCGGACCAGCAACCAGCCGATGGCCCTTAGCTGGGCTGGGTCGACCAACTGTTCCAAAGAGCCGACTTCGATGGTCTCATTCCCAAATTCCAACCGGTGACAGCCCCGGACCTCGATCCGGAAGTCCTTCTTCCCTTTGGAAGGATCGAGAGGTTGGGGGAAACGCCTTCGCTTGGCCAAGCAAAGAGGAGCAGCCTGGACAACCCTCTGGGTCGGGTGTTGTTGGCAAATGTCGACGGCAACCCTACTCACATCCACCACTCTGTAGTTGTCTAGCATCAAGACGTGGTCAGCCACCTCAAGGTAATCTCCCGAACCTCCCATGACCAAGACCGTCGAGACTCCGTGGTCGTCTCGCAAGGAGCCGATCCGGTCGATCAGCGGAGTGATCGGCTCCTTCTCTTGGGCTACCAATTCTTGCATCCTGGCATCTCGGATCATGAAGTTGGTGGCTGAAGTATCTTCGTCGATCAACAAACAGTTCGCCCCCAGTTCGAGGGCTTCAACAATAGCCGCTGCCTGGGACGTGCTCCCCGAAGCATCGTCGCTGGAAAAGTTGACGGTAGAACGGCCCTGAGGGAGGTTGTTCAAGAAAGGCGAGATATCCACCGAGCGCACGCAACGTCCATCTTCAGCCCGAACTTTGACGGCCTCGGCACTGGTGACCACCAACTCGCGTCCGTCACCGGGTAGATGGTTGTAAATGCCGGTGGCAATGGCTGATAAGAGAGTGGATTTGCCGTGGTAACCCCCTCCCACGATCACCGTGATCCCTTCAGGGACTCCTAGTCCCCTGACGAGACCTTTGTGGGGAAGCTCGAGCTCCACAGCCAGGCTAGCAGGAGCCTCGAGAGGGAGACCGTCTGGCAGCGGCGACGGGTCGACTCCGCTTCGTCGCGCCAATCGGGACCCGTCGGCCAGGAAACTCACCAGTCCGAACTGAGGCAACAACTCACGAGCAGCCTCCTGGTCTTCTATCGAATCGAGGTGCTCGCCCAAACGAGAGGGGTCCTGTTGAGCAAAAGGTAGACAACGGGCCAAAATCCGGGGTATCTCTTTGCTCAGCGCTCGCTCAGCCTGGCGACCGAGAACTCGCCGCCCCTGGGCTGGCAGGCCGGGACAAAACCGAACGCAAACCAGGCCATCCCGGAGCCTCACGGAACTCCGCTCAAGCACCTGCTGGCCACCGTAGTCCAATTCCAGCAAGCCGCTTTTGCCGGAACCGTTGGCCACTCGCCCAACCCGAGCGAAGGCTCTTCCCAGTCGCCGGCCCAAATAGTCTTCACAGGCCACTCGACGAACCGGATTCGAATAGGTCCATTCCGGATAGACCTCGCGCCATTCAATGCAGAGGCGTGACGGAGCTGCGAACGGATCCCCCTGAATGTGCTCGAGAATCAGGTCAAACTGCTGAAAGGTGTAGCGACCTCTCAGCGACTTGTAAGCCCCATAATTTCGTCCGTCGATCTCTTGGAGCCTCTGAAGCAGACGCGAACATGACATTCGCAGCGGGTTCGGGTCGGAAGGGAAGGCTCCTGGCCAGAGCAAAAAGCAAAGCTATGTCCGACTTTATCGAAAGCGCCCTGGACCAGTTCTCCGAATTCGGGGTCGACCTCGCGCGCCGGGGCCTGGAGACTATCAACCTGGGAGACCCCAGCGCCTTTGTGGTCCGATTCGTGGCCTCGGCCGTGGTGGGAGGCGCCTCCTTTCTCACCGTCAGAAACGACTCTGACGAATTCATCTTGGAATACGACGGGGCACCCTATTCAGAGCGAGAGATCGGAGCGCTGTCGGCCGGAACCGTCCCGGCTAACGCCCCCGAACACTTCCGACTCTTGGCCCTCGGGGTGAACGCGGCTTTCGGTGCCAATGCCGACACCGTCATGGTCGAAAGCTGGCTCGGTGAACGGGGAGTCGTTCTCACGGCCACCTCCCGAGGGCCCAAGGTTGACGCCGTTCAAGACCACTTCTCCAGCAACCCCGAGGTGACCGTGCGGGTTCGGTTGGTCGAGAAAAACCGGCTCCGCAAAGTGACCAAGTTCGTGGGCAAGTTTTCCGGCCTTCTGCCCGAGGCGGCTGTCATTCAGAGGCGCTGCCGGTTCGCTCCCCTGGCTTTGACGGTCAACGGTCGTAAAGTCGCCGAGCCGCTCGAGTTGGGATCGTGCTTGGCCTTCCGATCGCTCGTCGTAACCGAGCCCTGGGGCCTGTCTCCCAATCGCCCTACCACCGGACTCTCGGAAGAGCTGCCTTCACCCGGACCCTTCTCGGCCGTGTTAGGCCTACTACCACCTGGTGAGAACATCCCCAAGCTGGAGCTAGTCATTCACGGGGTGAGCTATCCTTACAGCGAAAACTTTGGATTCCACGGCTGCACCGGAGTGGTCGCTTGCCCTCATTTCGCCCTCGACCAAGGGGCCGAAGGTCCGGCCGTTAGCGAGGTTCTCAACACCGTGACAGAAACGGTCAAGACCCAATTCCAAGAGATGGCCCATAAGGTGTTCGAGGAAGTTGACCGCCTTCCTCAGGCGATGCAGCTAGAGGCTACCAGCCTCTTCGACGAGATGGCCCTCAAGACCACCGATCCCGAGCGCTTAGAGGAGCTTTATTGCAAAGCTCTCTCTATCCGCGAGGCCCAACTGCGCCCCAACGATGCCCTTTTACTCGAAAGCCGATTGCGCTTGGCCGACCTGAAACATAACCAGCAGGATCACGAAGAAGCGGCCGCCATCTATCGTCGCATTATCCCAGTCTGGGAGGGTGAAGCTCAGAATCACCTCTCTAAACACCGCCACCGAGAAGCGATCGAAACCTCGCTGAGGGCCCTCGAGCTGCTGGAGAGAATTACACCCGCCGATGATCCTAGCCTGGGCGAGCGCTATCACGACTTCGCCGAGCTTTGTCGGGAGCACCGCCACCCCAAGGCAGAGCTTTTTTATCGCCGAGCGGTCGCTTTGCGCCGCAACACGAAAGACCAGTATCCCATGAAGTTAGCCTCCTCTCTTTACGGGTTGGCGGACATCTACCGGCGTCAGAAAATGCTAACCGAAGCTGAGCCGGTAGCCCGTGAGGCACTCGAAATCACCGAGCAGGTTCACGGGGCCGAGAGCAAAGAGATCGTCGCTCATTTGAAGCTACTGTCTCAAATACTCGACGGCCTGGGAGACTACGCTGGCTCCACCGACTACCAGCGGCGGGCCATGTTGCTGAAATACAAGCGCTAGGAGTCCGACCCTAGTTTCGGGTGACACTGGTGAGGGGCGTGGTCGAGGTGCGCGCAGCGACGCCGACCAATTCGCCGCCGTCTCGAACTCGGACCTGGGCGCTGGTGTAGAGTTTTCCGGTGCCATCCACAACGAAGGTGATGTAGCCCATGCTCAAACCGTTGGTTTGCCCCTCCGATCCGAACCCTTTGGTCGAAAGAAGGTGGACGCGACGCCCGCCGGAGGCAGTGCTGTGAGACGAGGCCAAATTGATCGGATAAGACTTGCCTGCGATCTCGACGGTGCCGTGGTTGTGAGAGTTGATGGCCTTGAATAGGTCCGTTCCGGTCAAGCCTTTCAGGTCATCCAACTCGCTTGGGCTGGTAAAGCTCAAAAGACTGATGGTGAAGGTCGAACCGGCTGTGGCTCGGGTGTCGGTGCGGCGCGAAGCGGCCTGCTTGCCCCCTCGGCCCACTTTGCGGACGGTATCGCCGGTGGTGGCCTGGTAGTTGCCCAAAGGAGCGGAGTTTCGCTCGGCCCAACTGGGCGCCAAGACTACGGTCAAAATAAGCAATGTGGTGATTGAAGTGTAGCGTCGCATAGCGGGGAATTCACTCAGCCCGGTTGGCACTCCTTTAGACAATAAAAACGGAATGGAGAGCTTCGACCGCCTGCCTGGTTTGGGAACGGCTCACCAGAAACGAAATGGTAATATTCGAATCGGTGGTATGGAGCACCTCGACGCCCGCCTCGACGAGACACCCAAAGGCCCGCGCCATCACACCGGGGGTCCCGCGCATGCCGGCTCCTACAATAGAGATCTTGACACAGTCAGGACGAACTTCGAATGTCTCACCAACCAGTAATTGGCTGGCCTGGTCACGACTCTCGTCACGGAGAATACAGTAGAGGGCTCGGTCGGTGATGCTGATCAAATCGAGATTGATGCCGCTTTCGGCCAGCTTTTTCAACAGCTCAGCCTGTCGCTGGGGCTCCCCCACTTGGATGACCATCTGACACAGCCCCACCACGTGGGCAATGCCGGTGACCACACGAGTCCGTTCGAACGCCTCTTTGGGCACCGCCCGCGACAGATAGGTCCCGTAGCCGTGGCCGAAAGTGCTCTTGATCCAGAGGGGAAGACCGTGGTCGTCGGCTAACTCCACGGCCCGGGGGTGAACCACTTTGGCTCCCTCGCCGGCCAGTTCGCCCATCTCCTCGAAATTGATCTGAGAGAGCACTTCGGCCTGAGGAAGAATCCGGGGGTCGGCCGTCATGACCCCCTCCACATCAGTATAGATCTCGACAAAATGGGCATTGAGGGCAGCGCCGACGGCAACGGCCGTGGTATCGCTTCCCCCTCGGCCCAGGGTGGTCACCTGATTGGCCTCGTTCACTCCCTGGAAACCGGCTACAACGGGAAGCCCACCGGCCGCCAATAAAGCCAGGAGAGTCTTGGGCTCGACCCCAACGATACGAGCTTGGCCGTGGTCACCCACCGTCCTGACACCCGCACTATAGGCGTCCAAGGCGGCACTTCGATAGCCCAGACTGCGAAGATAGTGACTCATAAGAACGCAGGAAATCACCTCTCCGCAGGCCATCAGCATGTCCTTCTCGCGACTGTCGGCCTGAGCTCGAAAAGGCTCGATCAGCTTCAACAGCGAGTCGGTCGCGTAGGGTTGCGGGGCTCGACCCATAGCCGACAGAACAATGACCGGATTCAGGCCACGGTTGAGGGCGGAGCGAATCCGCTCTGAAACCTGATGGCGGCCCTCTTCGGTGGCTACCGAGGTGCCGCCGAATTTCTGAACGACGACCTTCAGGGGCTCAGTCCAGAACGTTCTCTAATCCCACAACGCAGCCGGTCAGACTTCGAACCGTTCGAGCCGCTAGCAAAACTCCGGGCATATACGACTCGCGCGAGCGGGCATCATGGCGGATGGTGAGAATCTCGCCATGAGAGCCGAAGACGACCTCTTGATGAGCGAGCATCCCCGGCATTCTCACCGAATGGATGCGGATGCCGCTGAGGGAGCCTCCTCGACACTCTTTGAGCGACTCATCTCCATCGGGGGCGGCCCGGAACCCATCGGAGCGAGCTCGACTCATCAGGTCGGCGGTGCGACGAGCCGTGCCGGAGGGAGCGTCGAGCTTCTTCTCGTGGTGGAACTCGAGAATCTCGGCCCAACGGAAATACTTCGAGGCTTGACGGGCGAACTGCATCATCAGAACGGCGCCCAGGGCAAAGTTGGGGGCGATCAGGATAGGTGTCTTGGTGGCGGCTTCAGCGATCTCAGCCTCATCGGCTGGGGGAATGGCCGTCGCCCCGATGACACAGGCCACATCGTTGGCGAGGGCGGCCAGCGTGTTGGCTTTGACGGCCGAGCCCAGGCTGAAGTCGATCAAGACGCCTCCCTTGGCTTTTCCGACAGCCTCCTCGACTTTGTCTGTCAGGACAACGCCACAGGCCTCACCGGTGGTGACCTCACCGACATCTTCACCCAGGCCCCGGGCATGACCCACGGCTGCTACCAGCTGAAGGTCGACTTGCTGAAGCAACGCCTCCACGGTTTGCCGGCCCATGCGACCGTTGGCTCCGCAGACCATTACAGGAATTCTATCTTTGGCTTCCATACTCTCCTACCAACGGGCGGCTTCACCCATGGAACTCAGATACTCAAGAGGGACGGCGGCTACCCCGTCGACCGAGTCTACGGGACCCAGCGCGGTAAGGGAGTAGCGAGATTCGTCCAGCAACCAATCGGCTAGTGACTGCACATTCTGAAGGGTGGTCGATTGGACCCGATCGAGCACCTCTTCAATCGGAACCAGGCGATTGTGATAAAAAAAGGAACGGGCTAGTCGAAGCATTCTGGCGGAGGTGTTCTCCATGGCCAGGGCGAGATGGCCTTTGAGCAATTCTTTAGCCCTCTCTAGCTCTTCCGGAGTGATGCCTTCCCTCTTGACCTCGGCAAAGATCTGTCGGGTCACCTCCGTGACCTCTTCGACATTGGCCGCGCCGGTACCGGCGAAGACTCCGAACAGACCGCAGTCGCGATAGGCGTTCTGGAAGGTGCCGACCGAGTAGACCAGACCGCGCTGCTCCCGAATCTCCTGGAATAGCCGCGACGACATCGAGCCGCCTAACACGCTATCGAGGACCATCAAATGATAACGGCGGTCATCGACGGCTGAGAGACCGGAGCAACCGTAGCAAAGATAGACTTGCTCACAGTCTTTGGAAAAAACCACCGTGGAAGCGCTAGCTTGGGGGGGGTTATAGACCGGCATCAGTCCCGTCTCGGCCACTCCTCCCATCTGGTCTTTCACCAGCTCAACGAAGTTCTCGTGGTCGACCATTCCGGCCGCCGCCACCATCATATTGCCGGCGTGATACCGTTGGTGAAGGTAATCTTTTAAGAGCTGATGGGTCATTCCGGCCACCACCTGACGAGTTCCGATAATGGGCCTGCCGAGGGGATGATCGGCCCAAACCCGGCGGGTGAAATGGTGGGTCACCTGATCGTCAGGAGAGTCCTCGAACATCTTGATCTCTTCTAAAATGACCCCTTTCTCCCGCTCGACCTCGACCGGGTCGAGAAGCGAGTGACAGGTCATGTCGAAAAGGAGCTCGACCGCCATGGGAACGTGGTCGGCCATCACCCGGGCATAGTAGCAGGTGCGCTCCTTCTCGGTGAAAGCGTTGAGTTGCCCTCCCACGCCGTCCATCGTCTTGGCGATTTCATAGGCCGAGCGAGACTTCGTGCCCTTAAAGAGAATGTGCTCCAAGAAGTGAGAGACCCCGGCCTCCCCTTCCCCTTCCTGACGCGACCCCGTGCCGATCCAGATGCCGAGAGTGCAGGAGCGAAACTCGGGAATCTGCTCGGTGACGACGGTCAAACCGTTATCGAGAACTGTTGTTTTAACCATAATGATGCCAGCCGAGGTTCTCCGCTGCCTAAGTCATCCCTGCAGCAGCGCCCCGTAGCAGTTCTTGGGCGTGGGCGCGGGCTGCCTGGGGAGAGGCATCCCCACTGAGCATCCGGGCTAGCTCATCGGTCCGCTCCGAGGGCTCAAGCTGTTCCACCGCCACCCGAGTGACCCCGTCCTCGACAACCTTGGTGACTTTATAGTGATGGTCAGCCCTTGCTGCCACCACGGCCAGGTGGGTCACACACACCACTTGACTCCCTTGAGCCAACTCTTGCAGCCGATTCGCTACTGCTTCCGCGGCGCGTCCTCCCAGGCCCACATCGATCTCGTCAAAGACCCTGGTCGGGACGGCGTCGTAACGAGCAAACAGTCCAATCAGAGCCAGCATAACTCGACTGAGTTCCCCGCCTGAAGCGACCTTGGCAAGAGGACGGGGCTCCCGACCGGGGTTCGGTGACATCCAAAAATCGGCGTTCTCCAATCCCGCCAAAGAAAGCTCCTCGACTGGCTCAAAACGAACCTCAAAAACGGCTTCCGGCATAGCCAGCCCCACCAGTTCTTGGACGACCTCGCCCTCGAGCCTACGAGCGGTCTTCCGGCGCCCTTGCGAGAGTTGGCCGGCCAGGGTCTCAAGATGGCGGCGTCTCTCACGATACTCCTGGCCAAGCTGCTCGACCTGTTGGTCGGCGCTTTGGAGTTGCTGGAGACGAAGCTGTTTTTGCTGGCCGTACTCCAGCACTTCCAGCAGGCTCTCTCCATACTTTCTTTTGAGAGTCTTAAGTCTCTCCAGACGGGATTGAATCTGGTCTAGCCGGGCGGGATTGGCCACCACCTCGTCGCTATAGGAAGAGAGGTCGCGGGCCAATTCGCTAACCTGAATCTCAGCCTCGGCCAAGCGCTGACTAAGAGGCTCGAGGGACGGATCGTGGTGGCTCAGTTGGGCTAGTCTCCTGGCCGCCGTGGCCAGGCGATCGACGCAGCCCCGATCGTCGCTCAACAGATGGCTGACCTCAGCGCTGCCTCGGGCTAACTCCTCGGCGGCGGCAAGCTTTCGGAACTCTTCCTCCAAAAGCTCCTCCTCCCCCACCTGAGGATCGACTTGGGCGATCTCTTCGAGTTCGTGTCCTAACCACTCCAGTTCTCTGATGCGATCACGTTCAGCAGCTTTGAGGTCGTCAAGGCGATTCTTCAACTCTTGAGCTTGTCGATAGGCCTGTTGGTAGGCCTCCAACTGTTCGAGGTGGTCCTTGCCGGCCACCCGGTCGAGAAGCTCGAGATGACGCGACGGCCGCTTAAGAGCGTGGCTTTGATGCTGACCGTGAAGGTCGACGAACTCCTCACCCAACTCGCGCAGGTTAGCCAGGGTCACAGGGCGATTGTTGATACGACAGCTGCTGCGGCCGGTGGCTTTGAGTTCCCGCGACAAGAGTGCTTGCTCCTCATCCACCGGGATGTCCCATTGTCTCAACAGGGCGCGAGCCTCTGCAGTGAGAGTAAAGCGACCTGCCACCCAGCGCGCCCCCTCTTCAGGAGCTTCTTCCCGACAGGGTCCACCCAGGAGAAATGAGACCGAGTCTAGCAAAATCGACTTACCCGCACCGGTCTCACCGGTCAAGGTTGTCAGTCCTGCCTCAAAACTCAACGAGAGGCGCGAGACCAGGGCAAAGTTCTCGATCTCGAGCTCGGTAAGCACCGATTAAGGCGTCCAGTTGTCTTTAGGGCTCACCGACTCGGCAAAAGCCACCAACAACTTCACCGTGTTGTCCAAATCTTCCAGGGCTAACATTTCGCAGGGGTTGTGCATGTAGCGAAGAGGGATCGACACCAAGCCGGTGGCCACCCCCTCGCGGGTCAGTTGGATGACGTTAGCGTCGGTCCCCGTTCCGCGTCCGCTAGCCCCGATTTGGTAAGGGATTTTCTTTTTCTTAGCCATCTCGACCAACCGTCGAAAGACATGAGGGTTGGTGTTGGGACCTCGCACGATGACCGGCCCCCCACCCAGTTTAATGTCGCCGACCTTGCGCTTGTTGGTATCCGGGTGGTCGACGGCGTGGGTGACGTCGATGGCGATGCCGATATCGGGGTCAACGGCGTAGGCGGCCGCTTTGGCTCCCCGCAAGCCGATCTCTTCCTGAACAGCCGAAACTCCGACCACGCAGGCCTTGAGACCCTTTTTCAAACTTCGCAAAGTCTCGGCCACCACGAAGATGCCGGAACGGTTGTCGAACGACTTGGCCACCGCTCGACCCTCGAGGACCTCGACAAACGGGGCATCCATGGTCACGAAATCTCCAATTTCGACCAGCTCTTTAGCGTGGTCCCCATCGCGGGCGCCGATATCGATCCAGAGCTGATGGAGCTCGGATTTCTTCTTGCGCTCATCGCTATCCATCAGATGGATGGCCTTCTTGCCGAACACTCCTGGAAGGGGACCGTTAGCGGTGTGCACCAACACCCGCTGGGAGACCACCACCTCCATATCCCACCCTCCCGAAGGAGTGAGAAACAAAAACCCCTGGTCGTCGATGTAGCGGACCAAGAATCCGATCTCATCGCTGTGTCCGTCGAACAGGATGACCGGCTTCTTGCCCTGGTTTCGAGTGGCTATCACGGAACCCAAAAGGTCGGTCCGCACTTCGTTGCAAACGGGGGCGACTCTCTCTCGAAAGAGCTTCTGAACGTTTTGTTCATAGCCCGGCGAGCCGTGAGTTTCCACCAGATTTTTCAGAAATTCTTGCGCATCTTTTTTCACAGACGCAGGTTTTGACAGGCTTGGCTCGCCTCCTGTTAGCGACGGGCGAAGCGACGAAGGAAGCGCTTTAAGGGCCCGGGCGGCGGATAGGCCTGCTCCAAGCCCTGTTTTCGACCCCGAGGGTCGAGTTCCCAATCAAGTTCCCAGACCCTCAACCCTCCCTGAGAGTCGGCTGCCACCAGCACACGGGCGTCGGGAGTCAGGGCTAAACTCGTCAAGTCGACCGCGAATACCCCCATGTTTCGCAAACATCGTTTACCCAGCAAGTCCCACAAACGAATGGTGCGATCCAGGCCAAAGGTGGCCAGGGTCAATCCATCGCGAGAAAGACACAGGCCGTTCACCAGATCGGAATGCCCCTCCAACCGGAACAGCTGCCCTTCTTCCTCATAATCCCACACCAGGAGTTCGTCCTCGTCGATGCTGACCACAAAGCGTCCCTGCTGGAAGAGAGTCCCTTCTCGTCCTTGGGGGGAATGACGCACCTCCAGGGCTTTCCCTTCAGTCACATCCCAAACCAGGTTTTGGTCCTTCCCTTGGGTCAAAAGCAGGGAGCCATCCCTACAGAAGGAGAGACCCAGCAGACCAGAGGTCTTCAAGAGCCAACGGCAAGTCACCTGACTTAAATCGTAAACCCGGGTCCGTCCCCCTCGATCGGCGGCTGCTGCCCATCTGGCGTCGGGGGTGAGGGCCACGCGGTCGACCACATCCTGACTCTCGATGAAAACCTTTAAGCATCGCCCGGTAGCTGGCTCCCACACCCGAAAGCTGCGGTCCTCGCCTCCTGAGATAGCGACCCGGCCGTCGTCCGAGAGGGCCACGTCTCGGACCCCACCTTTGTGGCCGTTCAGACCTCTGAGGCAAGACCCTGTCGAGGTGTTCCAGACCCGAATCGACTTACCCGCCACCGTCAGAGCCGTGCCACCGTCACCCGAGATGGTCACGGCTCGGATAGAGGTCTGACCGGGCTCTTCGAACCGACGCCTCTCGGTGATCAAGCTGATTTCAATGCGCGGGAGTTCCTTGAGCAACTCACCTTGAAGCCCAAGTGCCTTGGGATCTTGCTCGTAGCCGGGCACAGCTCGGGCCGCCTTCAGCTCCTCGTAGGCTCGGGGGTAGTTCTGCTTGGCTCGCGCCCGGACAGCCTCCTCGAAATGCTTGGTGAAGGTCTCCCGAGCGGCCTCAGCCTCGCGAAAAGAAGAACTCCGGGTCACAATCATGGGTGGCGGCCGAAAGCCTTCCGGGGCCAACTCCCAAAGACGGACCTTGCTGTCGCTGTAAGCGATGGCCAACCAGTCGCAGAAGGCTGAGCTCAAAACCCGACCTTCGCCGGCTTCAAACACCCTCTGGTTCACCCCCGCCGGCAGCACCCACTGATCAACCTGACCGTCTCGAGCCAGCCATATGCGACCCGGGGCTAGAGTCAACAGGCGGCCCTCTCGGCAAAGCAACTGGGCGCGGCTGCTCAGGTCCCAAACCACCACGTGATGACGGGTATCGTCGCGACAGGCCACAATGGCCAGATTCTCTTCTTCGCTGAAGTGGATCTGCTCGATATTGCCGGGATGATCGGGGTAGTGTCCGATGCAGTCCCCAGCCGGAAGCATCCAGAGACGCAAAGCGCGATCGCGCCCGCCCGTCAAGGCCAGGTCGCCAGCCTTTTTGAGGGCCACCGCCTCGACGAAGTCTTTATGACCGCGAAGAATCGAAACACATTGACAGGTCTCGAGGTTCCACAGACGAGCGGTCCGATCACAACTTCCGCTGAGAGCCCACTGGCCATCCTGACTAACGCCCACAGCCGTGACCTGCTTATCGTGACCTAACAGCACTTTAAGCCTCTCGCCGCCTGGCCGCCGGATCAGTTTGAGTTCAATATCTCCGGCCAGGGCTCGCTGACCTGGGACGAGAGCGAATAGACGAGTCCCCCGGCTCACGGATCCGACCAGATGACCGGTTTCCCAACTCAGGATATAGGGCTCAGTACTGTCGAGATGGTAGACCAAGCCATCCTGGAGAACAAACCTGCCCAGCTTCCCTTCCAGGGCTACTCCCCACAGGCTACGGCCGGTCTCGATATCGAACTTCTCCAGCCTTCCGTTACCGGCCACCAGGACGGCTTGGGAAGAAGCGACCATCTGCTCCGCACCAAAGTGGTTAAACTCGCTGATCGGCCGGGCCAAAGGGAAGACCAGATTCCCATCCGGATCGCGTCGTTTTTCTTCCCGTGCCATTTCTAAGCGCATCTGACTCTCCCGGTCTTCGGGAATGCGCTCGAGGGCTCGACCGTAAGCCTCTTGAGCTTGAGCGAAACCACCCAGGCTCATATACGTGTCGCCCAACGCTTTCCAAGCCGGGCCATCATCAGCGAGAGAGGTATCAGCAATGATCTTCTCAAGTTCCGTAGCTGCCTCGTCAGGCTCGTTGCGCGCTAACAAGAAGTAGCCGAGATAAGCTCCCGCCCGGCGATGGGTGGTCTTGATCTGATGAAGGCGTCGCTCCACCTCTTCGGGAGACAGTCGGCCCATCGACCAATGGGCCACGGAGCGGTTGTAATTGGTCTCAGGATGAAGAGAGTCGAGAGCTGAGGCTTCCCTCCAGGCGGCAAAGGCTTCTTGTTTCTCGCCCAGCGACCAAAGCGACACAGCTTTGTTGTTCAAAGCGTCGGCCCGCTCGGTGGCGGCTCCAGGGGCGGTCTGGCTATAGACACTCCCGGTGGCTTCCCGGTAGGCCTCCTCCAGTCGACTCCGAACGGCCGCCGTATCGGCGGGACGGGCGCTGGCTTCTTTGGCCAGACAATCGAGAATCAGCTGAGAGAAAAGCGCCGGGACGTTCGGGTTGAGGCTCTTGGGGTCGGGCGGTGGAGTCTGCAGATGGCCTGTCACCAGCTCTCCCAGACCGGCCTCTTCACCGGGTGCAAAAAAGGGATGGCGACCACAGGCCAACTCAAAAAACAAGATACCCAGAGCATAGATATCAGCTAGCACCCCCACTTCCCCATTCATCCATTGTTCAGGGGCGGCATAGTGGGGGGTGCCCATCAGGGTGCCGGTGGCCGTCAACGAAAGATCGGCCCGGCGACCGAGGTTCATGTCCACCAGGCCGGTTGGGGCCTGACTAGTGCCCCGCTGCTGGGCCACCTTGGCCAGACCAAAATCGGTGACACAGAGGTTGCCGCGGGAGTCGATCAGCATGTTGGCGGGTTTGACGTCGCGATGAATCAAGTCTCGCCGATGGGCGTAGCCAAGACCGTCACAGGCCTGAATCATGAGCTTGAGGATGCGACCCCAATCATCACGCTGGAGTTCACCGCGCTCCATCAAGTCCTTGAGACTTCCACCCGGTAGATAGTCCAGGAATAAAACGGGAATGCCGCGCCACTCGCGGACGAACCAGCACGGTACGATATTGGGATGAAGTCCCAGATCAACCCAGGTATGGGCCTCTTGGATCCATCGTTCTCTGTCGACTTCCGACGACAATAACTCGGGGTGGGGAGACTTGAGTGCGAGGTCGACGTTCCACTCCCAGTGGCGGACACGGTAGACCGCTCCCATTCCGCCCTCGCCGATCAGTTCCTTAACTTCGAGCTTGCCGTCGATGATCTGCCCGGTCAGACCCTCGGCAATGTTCACCTAACTGCACTTTCCAGACCGTCGCCGGCCCTGCGATTACCCTCACCGGTCTAAATTCGTCCCCGATGCCCTCGGTTCCCTTGAGAGATGTCTTTCCTCAAGATGCCGGCCGGGTCGAGGCCAGGCTGACCGGGAAGTTCCCTTCCCGTTCCCGAAAATAGTGGAGATGGAACCGAGTGAGGCCAACCAACTGGGTCGCGAGGCGATGGAACGTGACGACCTCGAAGCGGCTCTCGACTACTTCGACCGCGCCATCGAGGCAGCCCCGGATTGGTCTGTTGCTCATTACAACAAAGGCCTGGTCCTGAAATTTCAGAAGAACTGGGGGGCCAGCCTGGAGGCTAACTGGAAAGCCCATCAACTCAATCCAGACGATGACGCGGCTTTTTGGAATCTAGCCATCGCGGCCGTGGCTGTAGGTGATTGGCAACGGGCTGGGATAGCCTTCAGAGCCATCGGCCTGCCAGTCCCGGAGGACCAGCCCGGCCCCTGGGATTTTCAACTCGGCCTGATCCCTATCCGGCTCAATCCCGACCGAGAACAGGCCGAAGTGGTGTGGTGCCATCGTCTCGACCCCGTGCGAGCCCAAATTTCCAACGTTCCCCTGCCCGACTCTCTAAGGCGCTTTGGGGATATCGTGCTCAACGACGGAGAGCCCCGCGGCCACCGAAAATTAGGGCAGCAGGAAGTGCCCGTCTTCGACGAACTGACGCGGCTAGCCGAGTCGGATTACGACACGTTCGAGGCCGAGGTCGAGTTGGAGGACCAGGAGGCCGTCGCCGACCTGACCGCCTTCTTGAGTGAGCACGGTCAAGAATGTGAAGACTGGTCCGATTCGATTCGCCAGCTTTGTCGTGCTTGCAGTGAAGGTCGACCCCACCAAGGTCACGATCAAGAGCTTGAGAGTGCCGCCTGGTCGACAACCCGCCGACTGGGCCTGGCTTCTCCCAACCAACGGGAGCTAGAACAATTGCTCCACCACTGGCCGAGGGCCCGGGTGCTGAAATTTCGCCGAGTTTTTCCACCTTTGCCCCGAGGCTAAAGGAACTCAAGCCCTTCTGGATGATGAAGGAGAACCGCAAAACAGATGGTGGAGATAAGCGAACATCCCTGGGTCAGATTGCCTCAAAGCCTCGCGATGGTTGGCCTTCTTAAATTCATCTTCGGGCTCATCCAAGGGCTGGGTCAAGAAGGCTTCGACCGCCTCCGCGAAATACTCCCGAACGTTATGAGAGGCTCTTTCGGTGAGAAAGCTCTCCCGCTTTTTAGCCTGCTCATAAAGATGGCCAACTCTCTCTCGATGGGCGGATCCGTCTCGTCTCTCCAAAGCGTGGTCTAGAGCGTGGCCAACCTCGTGCAGAGCCACCCGATAATGCCCGACCTCTTTGGCTGGGGAAGTCACGAAGTCCTGATGAAGCACGACCAGCCGTTCCTCGTAGTTATGAAACCCCAAAGAAGCCTCGACGTAGCGCGCGTCGCGGGTCTTGGCCCACTCCAGGTCGGCTTCCGAGATCGGCCGTCCCTCGTGATAAGTATAGGGAAGGAGCAAAACCCCGCTCTCAGCCACCAGATAGCCGTCCTCAAGAGTGAGATTAGAGCCGTTCAGTTGGCGTAGAGAGCGCTCAAAAGCCCTTACCTCTTCCCCCCCCCTCCAAATGTCGCTCATCGATAAGGTGAGCGACGGGTAGCGGCTCACGACTAAGAACGGCCCGAAACTCAAGTTCTTCGGCATCAAAGGCCTTCTCGGCCTCTTCCACTAGATGGTTGGCCTGCCAATAGCGGGCCATAGCCTCTTTGAAGGGATCGTCTTGGCTGGCCACTTCCGGTTGCGCCTCGAGAGTTTCTTGAAACAGTTCCTGACCTCGTTGCAGCAGGGCCTCGTAGGCGGGAGAATCTAGCGGCTCAAACCAGCCGCTATCGGTCAGGTCTTGGCCCGGGGCCAGAGCCACCACTCTCACACCGTCATCTCGCAGCAACTCCAACAGAGCCAGAGGCAAGGCGCAAAGATCGCTCAACACGGTCTCTCTAGCCTGGGCGCCAATGTTATCCAGGGCCACGAACTGCTCTAAAACCTCCCGCTTTCCCAACTCCGCCTGACAGGGAGTCACGACCGAGGGACTAAAACGGTCGGCAGGGGCCGGGGTCCGGGTCGGCCTGGTAGGCGTCCCAGCCGAGCAGAACGAGGTGCGAGATGTTCCAACTATCACTCCGGAAGGCTATCGCGACGACAGCACTCAGCCTCAATCCATCATGTAACAATTTCGCGCCAGTCAGTAAAATATCAGTCCCTGGCGGTCGCTCCATTCCTGATAGATTTGCAAGTCTCGCTCGGCCTGTTCGGGACTATCGCCAGCCAAGATCTCCATTTCACGCGGGCACCACTCTCCGCTAGAATGGACCATTCGAGAACGAAGAAGCCAGCTGCGAGCAAGAATCCGACGGTGAGCGCGATCGAACTCCTCACGGGACACGAAAGACATTGAGAACTCCGAAAGAGGTGGATTGAGAGCCTCCTTCTTGGAGAGCTTTCCCGACCCTGGCTTGAAGGGAACAAAGTTTCGCCCACCTCAAGTCCAGCGAAGTTCTAGAATCTTTAAGGGATGTTGGCCGTCGAGACTGGGAAAATCCTCTTCCGGCAGAATCCAATCATATCCCTCGATAGGACGACCCGCCTTCTTGGCGCACCGCAGCACTGTCTCGAGAAACTGATCTCGAGTCACTCTGGCCAGATTGTTGGTGGCATAGACCTTACCTCCGGGCGCGCACAGAGCCAGACACGGCTTGAGTAGCGAGGGATAGTCCCGAACCAAGTCGACGGCACCGAAGCGGCTCTTGGCATAGGGCGGAGGGTCAAGAAACACTCGATCGAACTGGCGCTTTTCCACTCGTTGGTAGGGTTTTCTGGCCGCTTTGCCCTTGACCGGGCGTCCGGCTAACTGCCAGAGAATGGGAAAGCAGTCCTCGGCCACAAACTGATAAGAGGAATCCTCGAGGTTATTGAGCGAGAAGTTCTGCTGCCCCCGTTCTAGAGCCGACCGGGAGAAGTCAACATTCCAGACCGGCCTGGCCCCACCGGCGGCCGCCGCCAGGCCTACTCCACAGGTGTAAGCAAAAAAGTTCACGGCGCTCTTAGCTTGGCATTCGGCGTAGGCCCGGCGACGCAAAGCTCTCAGGTCTAGGAAGAGGTCGGGATCCAGCCCGAAGTCGGTAGCTCTAATAGCATAGCGGAGGCCGAATTCAGAAACGACCTGGTCTGGTATGTCCCCCCAACTTTGAAAAAACGATGGACCTCGGCCTCGATGTCGATAGACCAGTCCCAGGCCCGAGAAGCGTTCTCGAAGCCAATCCAGGCTGTCTGGGCTGAGCCGGTCTCGAAAGGTTTGGCAAAGCAGAATTTGGCCGTACCGGTCCAGGGTCACCCCAGGGTGCCCTTCGACCGCTCCGTGAAAAAGCCGGTAGCAGGTTGTCTGTTCAGCCGCCAGACGTTCGAGCAAAGCTGCGCGCCGGTCGATTGCCGCTTGTATGATTTTCTCGAACACGGTAATCTAAGAAGGTGAAGCGGCGTCGTCGACCAGCCCCACCATGGACTCCGACCCGGTTGTTCCTTCGCTGTGAGCTTCCCTGCCCGAGAGCCCACAGCCTCTTAAGCTTTCTGGCCTCAGCCCAGGCTCTGACAGGCTCGGGACAAAAACTGTGGCAGGACTACTCCGCTCTCTCCCAGTTA
>CAYRFU010000011.1:0-22020 GCA_964423525.1 uncultured Burkholderiales bacterium
CCGCCGCCAGCCAACCCAAGCCCGCCAAATCGGTCAGCCCTGAGGTGACCGCAAGTCAACCAGGGCCCGCCAAACCTTCCCAAAAACCGAAGCCTCCCAAGCCTCAATTGGTGGGAGTGATCACGGGAGACATTCAGACAGCCATGATCCAGCTGGGAGACAAAAACCTGACCCTCAAGCCTGGGCAAACCACCTCGGGGGTAACGCTCCATTCGGTGGCTGAGCAGAAGGCCGTCATCAGCTACCTGGGTCAGCGGAGGGAACTCCAAGTTTCTATGCCGATTTCCGCTCAACGGATTGTCATGCCCGAAGAGCGGGCGGAGCCGGTAGAAAAAGAAACGGTCTATTTAGACAACTCCGACCTAGACAGCGAGCCTCCGACCCATATCGAGGGGGGCTGGAGAAAATTCGACACTGGTAACTGAGGGTCGCTCAAGAGAAGCCTGGGTCGAAGTGACCATGAGCTTGCAGATCGCTTTGGCGGCCTTAAGACAAGCTTTAGCGAGTTCCTCGGGGTTGTCGAGATCGATCGGCGGTGGAGCCGCCGGGGCAGCGAGAAGAACTGGTTTCTGCTGAAACCGAACAAGATCGAGAGCACCTTTGAACCTGGACATCAAGCCTCCTGGCTAATAGCATACGGGGAGGCGGTCAGCGAGGATGTTGCGGGACCCACTGAGTTGTTGCCATTTCTTTGCAGAAATGTTTCCAAAAATCGATCGTTTTGGGTCGCTCTCCCAGTATTCGACCAGATTATGACTTCCAGAGGAGAGACCAGGACCAGGGGATGTGCTTGTTCAGCTCGGGCTCGCCCCGTCTTGAGCGCCCTAACACCAAAGCGGAGACTGAGACCTGGGGATTGACCGTCCGCACCGCCCGAGCCGCTTCGGCCAGAGTGGCTCCACTGCTGCAGTAGTCGTCGAGCAGAACAACGTGGACACAACCCGAGGGCAATCGTTGCGAAGTGTAGGCCCCCTCAACCTGAGCCTTTCGATCGCGGTCTCCCAACCTCAGCCGACCTAGCGGTTTGTAGCGCCTTTTGGAGAGCAGGTCGGAACAGAAGTCCCAGCCGCGGGCATCAGAGATGGTCTCGGCAAGCGGTCTCAGCGAGTCAGAGGGGCTCAAATGAGTGTGCTCGGCCCCGATGATACAGGCAAGGCTAACACCAGTGGGATAAAGCTGGCTGGTAAAATGACGACGGAAAAGACGGCAAGCTCCCTCAACGGCCCGACTGCGGCCTTGTTTGAATTGATGGAACCGAGCCGTCCAGGGCTCTTCGGGATGCTTGCGCAACCGGAGACCCAGGCTGACCATAAAGTCTAGATGACGGTCGGGGTCGGCGCGAAGATGATCGAAGTACAGGAAACCGTCCTGAATCCTTCCATATCTCTTTTCGTCACGTTCAAGCGATGGGCGGGCTAAAAATTGAAACATACTTCCCCTGTGAGCGGGACAGTTATCGACCCTGGGGGGAGTTTTCCTGCTTCAGCAAGAGGCTATAGGCGGACCAGCCGGCTTTGACCAAGCCCAACTCTCCTACCGCCTGCTCAATCGTCAACCATAAATACTCCGCTGACGAGCGCGAGCCAACGAGATGATAGAACGGCGTTCCACCCACATCGTGGCGGATGAGGGTCTGACTGGTTTTGGCCAGGCTACTCTGACTCACCCCCCGATCGGGCAGGTCCTGGTGAAAATCTAACCCACAAAGCCGCCTCAGCAAAGTGACCGAGTGGTGGCCGAACACTCCCAACCCGGCCAGACCGTCGGTCAGATCGGTCACCGTCAAGAAAGTTTTACGATCACGAAGGTAGTCCACTGTGGCCGCCTCCTGGCCAGGCTCGGTCATCACCAACAAGCGGTCGACCCGCAGACGGTAAAGCGAGCCGCGTCGAGTGGAACGACTTTCGCCTACCTTAGGGAGGTTACGCAGACCTTTGGAAACAGCGCCTTCAACCAGAATCTTGCCGTAACAGGAGAGGTCCACCAGAGAGACCCTCTCAAGACCCCGTCGGAGTTCATCGTGGGGGTCACCAAAGGTGGCCGCCATCACCCATCCGGCCACCTCCTCGAACTGGGCACCGGCTCTTTCAAGCAGAGTGTGGAGAGGGCTTTCTCTTAGCACTTTTGGCGGGCTCCTTCGGGGTCGTAGAAGGGGCCGTGGTGGACCCGAGCCATTTCTAGCTGCCCCCTCACTCGGATGGTGAACTGCTCGCCCACCTCGACGGGGACCCAGGCCAGACCTATCGCCTCACCCAGGGTGGGCGAGAATCGAGAGGAAGTTACCCAACCCACCGAGTGGAGACCATCGATCCTTTCCTCCACCACCTGCTCACCTTCCCAAGGCACAACCGAAGCTCTCTCCATCTTGAAACCCACTAGCTTTTGACGACCTCCCAGACGGGAGATGCGGGTTAGCTCCCGATGACCGAGGAAATCGTCTTTGTCCAATTTCACTGCCCAACCCGCTCCCGCCGAGATCGGGTCCGACAGAGCGTCGGTATCCTGACCGACGATAAGGTGGGCCTTCTCCAGTCGCAAAATCCTCTGAGCTTCCACTCCAAACGGGCGAATGGCAAACTCTTCCCCTGCCTCCAAGAGTCTCTCCCAGAGTCTACGAGCGAGACTGGCTGGGCAGTGAATCTCATAGGAGAGTTCCCCTACGAATCCGAGCCTCATCACGAGACACTCGACTCCCGCCAGGGTAACCGAACGGCAGTGGAGATAGGGGAAGCCTTCGGCTGAAAGGTCGTCGTCACCAAGCTTGGTGAGCACCTCCCTGGAGCGTGGACCGGCCAAATTGAAAGCGGCCCGGGCATGGGTCAAGTCGTGAAGGTGAACGTCTTCGCCCCAGCCCGACTGGAGCCACCACTGAAACGTGTCGTAGAGGCTTGAAGCTCCTGTCGAAGTAGCCGTGACTAGATAATTCTGGTCGGCGAGGCAAGCGGTGACTCCGTCGTTAACCACCGCCCCCTCGTCGTTGCAAGCCAGGCCGTATCTTACTCTCCCGGGCTTGAGGTTAGCCCAGCGGTTGGTGTAAACCCTCTCCAGGAAGGCGACCGCACCCGGCCCGTGGAGACGAAACTTGCCCAAAGTCGAGACGTCGAGCAATCCGACCCCCTCTCGGACGGCCTCCACTTCAGCTACCGGGTCGCCGTAATGCTCTGGCCTCATCCAGCTCCCGGCCGTCATCATAGTGGCCCCTCTCTCGGCGTGCCAGTGGTGAATGGGGGTATAGAGGACCGGATCCATCTTCTGACCGGCCAGGACCCCCAACTTGATGGGAGTGACCGGAGGGCGAGAGGTGGTCGTGCCGGTCTCGGAAACCGTGGTGCCGTTGCGGCGAGAACAGAGGTGAATACTGTTGACGGAGCACATGGCTCCCTGGCAGGGCCCCATATTGATCGTGGTGTAGCGTTTCAGCAGCTCGATGCTAGAGTAGCCTTCGTTGATGGCTGTGTCGAGGTCTTTCTCGGTGACATCCTCGCACAAGCAGACAAACCGTTTACCCAGTCCCTCGACGGAAACGGTGGTGGAAGTTCTGGCCACTCTCTCGAAATCTCGCTTTTTCGGTTTCTTGCCGAAACCGGCCCAGGCAGCCGCTCGGGCCCCCGCTAGCTTGCCGTCAGCCAGGGCCTGGCTAGCTTCGTGAGTGCCGCGAACCCTCCCAGCCAGAAAGACCCCGGCTGATTCACCGTCAGGCAAAAACTCTCCCTGTTGCTCACAATACTCGATCGGCACTCCGGCTTGATACAAAAGACCGTTGTCAGGCCTCCAGGCCAGGCTCAAGGCCACTGTGTCGCACAGCAAAGTGCGGCGTCTCCCGTCGGCGCTGCGAACGGCCACCTTCTCGACTCGCTTCGATCCGAAAGCTTCCTGAACCACCGTCTCCCAGAGCACGTCCACTCCGGCTTCCTGAACTCGATCCACCAGAGGAGAGGTGCTGCTGGTTCGCTCATCAACCACGGCCGTGATCGCGACCCCGGCTTCGAGCAGAGCCACCGCCACTTCCCAACCATCGTCGTTGGCCGTCACCACCACGGCCCGGTCCCCCACCTTAACGGAATGGAGCCGCGTCAGACGCAGCACGGCTTGACCCAACATAATGCCGGGCAAATCGTTGTTGCCGAACAGCAACGGTTGCTCGTAGGCCCCGGTGGCCAACACCAGCGCCCGAGGACGAATCTTGTAGAGCCGACTTTGCGAGGCTGCCCCGACCCACAGCTCCTCAAAGATAGAAACGGCGCTGGTATCGGTCAGAACCTCGAGATTCTCCTGGTCACCCGCTCGGTGGCGGAGCTTTTCAAGCTCCTCCTTCTCCCGAGCATACCGGAGATGGCCGCCCACTTCCGATTCCCTCTCCAACAGAAGCACTCGGGCTTGGCGACGGGCCGCCTCAAGCGCGGCTGCCAGCCCGGCCGGGCCTCCCCCCACCACCAGAACATCGGGATGTCGATATTCTTTGTCATACTGTTCGACCGGCGTCTCCCGATCCACCCGCCCCAATCCAGCGATGTGGCGAAGCACGCTTTCGTAGAGAGGCCAGAGCCAACGGGGTCGAATGAAGGTCTTGTAGTAGAATCCCACCGGCATCAGCACGTCTCCGAAACCGATCAGCGATAACAAATCCATATCCAGGGCCGGCCACACGTTTTGGGGCCGCACCTCCAGGTCTGGCTCGGCTCGGCGCTGGCAAGCCCTCACGTTGGGCTCGCGGCCGACCTGAACCAGGCAGTTGGGACAATGGCCTGAGCAGCACAAGAGCCCGCGGCGACGATGATATTTAAAGGATCGACTAAAGGTGACCTGACCATCAGCGGCCAGGGCCGAAGCCAGGGTATCCCCGGGATAAGCCTCGACCCTGCGGCCTTCGAAGTAAAAGGTAAAGCTCTCCTGGTCTGGGAGCGGAGTCAGCCGGTTACTCATCGCCCGCCTCCCAGAGATAGGTCTTTTCCACCACCTGGGTGACCGTGTCTCTGGCGGCCAGAAACCACAGCCCACATCCTGAGCGATGGTGCCACCATTCCTTCTGGAGACCGGCTTCATTGGTGCGGAGGTAAAGGTAGTCGACCCACTCCTCCCGACTTACCTGAGTGGGCTGGGAAGGACGCGGGTGCACTTCCCCTCCAAACCGAAATTCGGAGACGTTGCGAGAACCGCAGTTGGGACACTCTAAACGGATCATCTCAATAACCGACGGAGGCCGCTCCTTTCTCGCCCACCAACCGGTTCTCGTGAAAGCGGGCCAGGCGAAAAGGGCGAATCAGCTCGGGCACCTCATCGGTTGCCAGGAGTTCGGCCATCCGCTTGCCCGAGACGGGGGCAGCTTTAAAACCGTAAGTCCCCCATCCCACATCAAGGTAGAAGCCCTCGACTGGAGTCAAGCCCATCACAGGGCTGTAGTCGGGGCTCATATCACACAATCCGGCCCATTGACGGAGAACTTTCAGCTGAGAGAGGGCCGGCATCAGCTCGAGTAAATGGCTGGCCATCCCCTCAGCGAACGCCAAAGAACCGCGCTGAGAATAGGAGCTGAAAGGATCGACGGCTGCCCCCATCACGAGTTCTCCGCGTCCGGTCTGGCTTACGTAGGTATGCAGGCTCCCGGAAACCACGACCGTGTTCAGAAAAGGTTTGACGGGCTCGGTCACGAGAGCCTGCAGAGGTCGGGTGGTGATGGGAAGCTTCACCCCGGCCAGGGAGGCCACCGTCGAGCACCAGCCGGCGGTGGCGTTCAGCACTTTGGCGGTCTTGATCCGGCCTCGATCGGTCATCACCGCTTCAACTTTGCCGTCCTTCACCTCGATATCCGTGACTTCGGTGTTCTGGTGAATATCGACTCCCTGCTCGAAGGCGTGATGGGCATAGGCCCAGACCACAGCGTCATGACGGACAATTCCCCCGGGGGGATGATACAAGGCCCCCTCAATCGGGTGACGCGCCTGGCGGGAGACATCCAACCAAGGCACTAGGCGGGCGATCTCATCTGGCTCGATGACCCGAGAGTCGATGCCTTCAATCTGGTTGACCTCAGCTCTTCGGCGCAAGGTGCGCAAAGCTCCGTCAGAGTGGGCGAGAGTCATATGACCGCGCTGCGCGAACATGATGTTGAAATCGAGTTCTTCGGCCATCTGTTGGTAGAGCTTGACGCTCTCGTCGTAGAAGCGCACCCCCTCAGGGGTCAGATAGTTGCTGCGAACGATGGCTGTATTGCGCCCGCTGCCTCCATAACCGATATATTTACGCTCGATCACGGCCACATCGGTAAGGCCGTGGTCGCGGGCCAGATAATGGGCACAGGCGAGCCCGTGGACTCCACCGCCCACGATAACGACCTCGTAATCGCTCTTGAGGGGTCTCTCGCGCCACATAGGAGCGGGCGACTGACCACCGTTGAGAATCTGGCCCAGGAGTTTCCAGGACATAAATGCGGACCTTCTTGGGAGGCCCGGCGATACCTCGTGGGAGTTAAGAAATCGACCTACGGCCACGCTCTAGAAACTCGACGACCTGACGACGGCTCAGCCTTCGGGCTCCCAGTTCTAGAGCCCGCTCACGAAGAGGAGGAGTCAAGTCATAGTGAGGCCTCGGCTGGCCGGCGGGATCGTGGAAGGCCCGCCTGGGAGCGCCGATCTCGGTGGCGAAGCGATGAAGTTGTTCAAGACCGTCTAGGAGCGCGGCCGGAAACCCCATTGACAATGGGGTCCGGCCAGAGCGACGACCCACAGGTTGTGCTAGAACGTCCGGCCATCCACCGTAGGTTGTGTGGCGGAACTTGCTTCCGCCGCTCAAAGTGACTTTCCGGCCGGACTTCTAGAGAGAAGTCGTCACACAAGAGATGACAGCACCAGCGCCCTTTCGCTTGAAAAAGTTCATCCACCCCGATCGTCACCTTCATCGTGCTGGGGCCAGCACCACGGTCTCGGCCAGTTCGAGCAGAGGCTTGAGATTGACGCGAGCATCGGTGCTCGTAACGGCTAACTCATAAAGCGGCTCCGGCTGGCGCTGGCGGAGCTTGTGAAGATAGCAGCGGTCGTAGTAGTCGAGACAAACGCGAGCCACCTGCTGGAGACGGTCCTCGTCTAGAGCGATAAGGCACTCACGATAGAGAGTTGGTCCCAGACGCCGGGAAATCTTGGCTAGACCCTCGCCCAGAATCGACTTGTCATAGACTCCGTATTCTCTCAGGGAGAGCTCCAGCCGGGCCTCGAGCGGAACCTCAAGAAAAATCACTGGACTCTCTCTCATCTGGGCAAAAAGGGGTGGCGGTACCACTACCCGGCCCAGATTTCGGGCTTCGTCCTCAAGCCACACTCGTCGCCTTCGGTCCAATCGGGTCCACTCCTGATGGAGATTGTTCCAGAACTGCTCGTTACTAAAATCTTGAGGCTGCTCGACCCCACCGAAGGCCGAGCCTCGATGGTGAGCCAGGCCCTCCAAGTCTAAAGCTTGTTCGCCCTGGTCGGCCAACAGCCTCAAAAGTTCCGTCTTGCCGCTTCCTGTCTTGCCGCTCAGAATCATCATGCTCTGAGGTTCAGAAAACGACTCGACCACAGCTTTCCGGTAGCCTTTGTAGCCTTGTTCGAGGACCTCCACCGTGAATCCGGCCAGCTCGAGGAGCCAGCCGACACTGGCCGAGCGCATCCCTCCTCGCGCACAGTAAATCTTGAGCCGCCGGTCGAGAGTGAGAGGGCGGAGCTCCCTGACGAACAAAGCCAGCTTGGGACCGACCTGCTCGAGACCCACCAACAAAGCCTCTTCTCGTCCTTGCTGGCGATAGACAGTGCCCACCTGGGCCCGCTCCTGGTCACTGAAAAGAGGAAGGTTGTAAGCCCCCGGAATATGCCCCTGGCGGAACTCGCCGGGGGAGCGAACATCGATCAAGAGAGCCGACGAGCGTAAGAACGGCTCAGCTTTAACAGTCTCCATCCCCCTATGTTAGCGGCTTCCGCTCGTCTCCGCCAGAGGGGACTGCTCCCAAAACAGCTGAATCGGGGTGGTGCGGGGAGCTTTTCAGCTTCCTTTCAGAACGGCACCCCTTACTGCCTCAATGAAGACTTTTGCTGGGGGGCACCTTCGCCTCCAACATCTCCGTGGCGCTCTCCAAGAGCAACCAAAGAGCTGCCCCGACGGGCCCTATCCTTTGCAGCAGGCGGCCGACCGTTTCGAGCAAGAAATCCTCAAGCTCCCCTCCGACCTCGATCAACTCCGATTAGATCAACTGGCCGAAGAGGCACGAGAAGAAGAAGCCTGGCAGAAAGAGCAGGCCCTGGCCGCCAAGGTCACAGGAGCAGCCCTGTTTGGCTTGGGAATGGTGGGCCACCCTCTGGCTCTGGGGGGAGGGGCCCTGGCGGTCGCGGTCGCCCATCTGTGCCAACGCCAGGCAGTCTCACAACGGCGAGCTGCGACTTTCCTGGAAGACTGGGGGTCAGCTTTGCAGCAAAGGCAGCTGGCCGGCTTCAACCCATCCAAACACCAAGCTCCCCAACCCGTCCCCATCAAAGTGAAACGACCCGGAGACCTGAGTCTGAAGCAGTTTCAAGAAAAAATTTTGGACTACACCCAAAGCCTGGAAGACCCGACCAAGCCCTACCGCAAGGAACCCCTTCGCCGAGCACGCAAACTCAAAGGGGTGGTGCGCCAACTAGAGCATCGGGGCGACTTTCGAGATTTATCCCATCTGCGCCGCTGGGCCCATAGCCGCTCGGCCCTCCAACCGCACAGTTTGCTTGGGGTTGAAAGAATGGTAGCTCTGGGCGACTGCAGCCTGCTTGAGCTTCAAGGGGAATTGGACCTTTGGCTCAGGTTTCTAAAGAGCGAGTAAACATCCGACCAAACCGTTTGGCTCCCTCGCCCGGAGTCTTGCTTGTTAACGCCTCGAACGAGTAGGACCAGGAACAAGGAGACACGACTATGAAAATCACCACCAGACCAGCGGGCCTCAACACTCAGCCCCAAGCACCGGCCCGTTGAGAGTTCTCTTCCTTACCCATAAGTTTCCCCCTCAGAAAGGTGGCGTGGGCGTTTCGGCCCACCGCATCGCCCACGGCCTCACTTCGTTCTGTGAGGTTGACGTGCTGCACATGAATCAAGACCTCGAGGCGGGGATGGTGAGACAGCAGGAGCGAGGGCGGCTTCGAATTTTCACCCTGGGCGAGGCCGAGGATCAGGCCGAGTGCCTTCAGCTAATGGAGCAAGTGAGCCGAAGCCTCCACGACCATCGCCACTACCACGCGCTGATCGGTTTCTACGCCGTGCCGGTCGGTACCGTGGCCGTCATGGCCGCCCGCCAAATGGGACTACCTAGCGTCGTGAGCCTCCGCGGAAACGATGTCGACCGAGCTTTCTACCACTCGGGACGGTCGGGACTGTTGCAGTGGACGCTGGCCCAGGCCACCAAACTCGTAGCCGTCAGCACAGAACTCCAGAAGAAGACTCAAGCCATCAGTGGCCGTCAGGATGTCCTGTTCCTTCCCAACGCTGTAGACAGCGACCAATTCTATCCCGTCGAGTTTCCGGCCAGCCCGGAGAGCGAGCTTCTCTTCGTGGGGGAAATGAGGTTTAAGAAGGGCCTGGCCGTTCTCCTCAACGGACTCGAAGAACTCGAGGGCGACTGGCGGCTGACTCTGGCGGGAGGGCTTCGCCCCGAGGCCTCCCGTCGACTTCAGCTCTGGAAAGGCGAATTCCCTCACCTGGCTCAACGGGTCCGGGAGGTGCGCTATCGACGAGATCCAGCCCACTTGAGAGAGCTTTACAACCGGGCCGACCTGGTGGTCAACCCCGCCCTCTGGGAGGGGATGCCCAACAGTCTCCTCGAGGCCATGGCCTGCGGTCGCCCGGTTCTGGCCACAGCCGTGGGAGGCGTCCTCGATCTGGTCCAGGACAAAGAAACGGGTTGGTTGGTCAAGCCTGACCAATGTCACCTTCTGGGAGAACGCATCCAGGCAGCCTTAAATGATCCGGAGAGAGCAGCCATCGGGATGAAGGGACGAGAACGGGTCAAGACTCACCATCAACCCGAACAGGAAGCAACGCGATACTGGGAACTTTTAACCGACCTGGTCAAGACCTAGTGCCAAGTTCCTCAACCAGTTCGGCCAGTTGCCGGTTGAACCGTTGGCGAGGAAAACGATGGCCAACCTCTTCCCTCGCTTCCGAGCTCAGGCGAGCACTCAAGTCGGGGTCTTCCAGCAAGCGCCGAATCCCCTCGGCCACCGAGAAGGGAGAGCCAGGGGCCACCAGCCAACCAGTCCGACCATGCTCAAGCAGCTCCCGCACCGGCCGAATACCCGTCGAGAGAATAGGCCGCCCACAGGCCATGTATTCAAGAAGCTTGATGGGACAGCATCCCTGGACCGAGTTGCGCGGGTCATCGGGCAGAGGGGCCAACACCAAATGGCAGCTCCACAGCAGTTCGAGCAGGGACTGACGACTCAAAGGACCCGTGAACTCGATGAGTGAGCGCACCCGCACGGCTTTGGCCACTCTTCTAGCCTGTCGCATCCAACGACCCTTCCTGGGCCCGGCCAACACCAGCTTGACGGGTACCCGATTCTTGAGATGCGCTAGAGCCTCTAACAACACGGTCAAGCCTTGCCAGGGCGCCATGGTTCCCATGTAAGCCAGGCGCCAGGGTGGCCCGGTGGGAGGGGGAGGTGGTGTCTCGAAGCGACTCAGGTCGAGACTGTTCGGAATGACGCGGACCCGCTGGGGCTGAACACCCCGACTGAGAAGGTAAGTCTTGCCCGTCTCCGAGGGAGTCAACACCCGTTCCGCCCGGGCCAGACAGAGTTGTTCTTGGCCTACCAAACGCTCCATCAGACCAGCGCGATGGAGAACCCCGGGATAGTGCGAGGGGAGTTCGACGCTGGGAAAGCCATGAGCCTCATAGACCACCCGCTCGACTCTTTCAAGCATGGCCAGCCCTTCCCAGGGCGAGCGAAAGATGGCCACTTGGGCCGGTTTCATCTGCTCTTTAACAGCCTGGCGGAAGGACAGGGCCCGGTCTAAGAAATGGTCTCCCCCAATCGGAACGGGTTGATGGCAGACCCCTTCGACTTCCAGGCTTGTGGCGAAGCCTTCCGGTGGTTGCTCAGCCAGGGGGGTGAGCAGCTGCACTTGGGCCCCGGCCCGGGCCAGAGCGGTCACGGTTGCCTCGATGCGAACCGCCGAGCCTTTGGGAAAGGGAACCGGATCGAAGGCGGCATAGGCGATCTTCATGGCCCCACCTTTCAAAAGGCCAGCGGCTGTTCCTGGCGAAGGCCGACTGTGTGTACAATGTTGAAGGAATGGTCCGCGACCCAGAGGTGCTCGAAGAGCTGGCTCACTCCCTGACCACCCAGAAGTCTCACTTGCTCTCTTCCGTGAAGATCAAGCTCACCTCGAAATGCAACCTGCGTTGCCAGATGTGCAAATATTGGAAGACGAAGACCGAGACCGCTCTCACCACCGTGCAGTGGTTGAGTGTGCTCGATCAGCTGGCCGAGATCGGTTGTCGCAAAATCCACTTCTCCGGTGGGGAGGTGTTCCTCCGACAAGACTTTCTCGACCTGGTCGAGCGGGGCAGCCAACTGGGATTAAAAATCAATATGACCACCAACGGGACGCTGCTCACCAAAGAGCGTCTCAAGCGGCTGATCAAAGCTCGCCCCAACAGTATCTCGCTGAGCCTTGACGGGCCCAGACAGTCCGTCCACGACAAGATCCGGGGCCTTCCCGGCAGTTTCAAGAGAACCACTCGAACCATTCGGAAACTCCGCCAATACGGCGAGCGTTACGGGAGACTTCCCAAAATTCGCATCAACTTTGTGATGATGCAAGAGAACTATCGTCACTACCCGGATATGATCGAACTCGCCAGCCGCCTGGGAGCCATCGACGTTGTTCCCATGCCAGTCGACGAGAAAGGCGAACCCGTTCTCCGCCTGTCACGCTCCCAGATCGAACGCTACAACCAAACCATCGCCCCCGAGGTTCTCACCAGGAGAAGGGCGGCCGGCTTTCGCCTGGATCCTCTCACCATCTACCCCTTCGGTCAGAGCCCCCAGGCTATTCGGGCAGCCCGGGACGGTCTCTATTCGGGAGGGTTCTACCAGAAGAAACCGTGCTTATCGCCCTGGACTCACCTCTTTCTGGCCTGGGACGGTGAGAGTTATCTCTGCTGCATGACCAATGGGCGAATGGAGTCGCTGGGAAACGTGGCCCGAAAACCGGTGGCCGAGATTTTCAACGGGCCCGCCATGGAGGCTGTCCGGCGCCGCTTTCTGGCTCTAGAGCACCCTCAAGCCTGCGCCCGCTGCGACATGGTCCTCGACGAAAACCGACTCCTGCACCAAGCTCTAGCCGATCGAACTAGCTTTGTGAGCCTTTAGGGCTCGAAAAAGGCACACCACCAGGCCCAGAACTTTGTGGCCCTCGACGAGGCCCTCTCTCTGAACGATTTCCTGGCCTCGATAACTGAGCTTGCTCTCAAAAGGCGTGGTGCAGACCAACTTCACAGTGTCACCCTCGCCCTGGAATTGGCGCAACCGGAACCCTTCCGGAGTTTCTCCCAGAAAATTCTCGACACCACTCAAGTCGGGGTAGCGACCGGCCGCCGTCCGGACCTGGATCTTGACCACATCCAGGCTTCGGTCTTTGACTTTGCGGCGACCCTTTTTCTTAGGTTTCACCTTCCGCTTGCTGGAGCGGTCGATGACAATTCGGAGCGAAGTTCGGTCCACCAGGCGGACCTGGAAATCAAGCCACGTCTGGGAGTAGCTGGAGGTTGTGATCGGCCCGTAAAAAGTCGAGCCGTCGGTGCCTGATTCAGTCCGGAACCGCTGCTCTTGGACGGGCCGAAAGTCGACCATCGACCGCACTTCGGCCTGGGGAGCCAGATCGGCCTCGAGATACTGAATCAAGCTTCTCACCGTCTCAAGCTTCCGGTCGTCCAGGTCAAACTGAGCGAAATGGTTGGCCTGGGTAAACCCTCGTATAGCGACGACCACGGACACCACCAGGACGAGGAGTGCCAGATAGCCGACGGGATCTCCGTTAGCTTCCGCCAGCATCACAAACGATCCAAAGCCCGCGAAAATAGCGATAAAGCAACCGCAGGCCCCCTGAGTCTGGCTGGCTGACTTCTTCTCTTCAGCCACTTTGTCCGAGGCGTGAGCCTGATCGAGCAGCGAAGTCAGCTCGGCCACCGTGCCCCGCAAATTATGGAGGTCGACTTTCATCACACAGGTCTTTTCTTTACCTGCACCTACCTACCTGTTCTGGCTTTTGTTCAGTCTGACTTGAGCTGCTCCCAGACCTGGAGGAATATCAGAGCGTCGCTTTTGGTCTCGCTTGGGAATCTGGAACTTTAGGGGCCGGAGACCTTTCGTGACCAGAAGAGCAACCACCACTGCCAGGTTAGGGAGCTCAGCGGCAACCAACGGATCGAGCTGGCCGGCCTCGCAGAGGGTGCGGGCTGCGGTGAGAATTAGCCAGTAAAGGAAGAAGACACAACAAGACACCGCCAGAGGAAAAGCTGGCCCCGTCTTGCCAGGCCTGAGTCCGAAAACAGCAGCCAGCCCGGCTAGAAGCGGACAAGCCAGAGCCAACGTCACACGATGATGATAGGCGAAAGCGAGTTTCCGCCTCTCGCCTAAAGCCTGAGCCGGCAGCTCCGCTAACCTCCGCAAAATCTGGCTTCGACTCAGAGTCTCTATCGGCACCTCAGCCTCGATTAGGCGCTCCGGCTCTAACAGAGATTGGCCTAAGCCCAGATTGGTCGAAACAGATTGCAGGGTTGATTTCCACTCCAACTCTTCCTCGGAACCAAACCGCATCGTCCGCAGGCCGCGAAAGCTCCATTGACCTTCCTGCCAGACAGCCTCGTCACAATAGTATTGGCGGACCCGACGGCCCTCCCAGAAGTCGTGAATAAAGACGCCTCGGGCTCGCTTTTCTTGCAAGCGAAAATCCCGAAGACAGATCAGCCTCTCGTGCCCATCTTTGAGAACCATCGGACCGGAAACAACACTTCTAGCGATTCCCTCGCTTCTGCTCACGAGGTTGACCAGCTCCCGCGAAGTCTTCGGAACCAAACCCTCACCCGCCAAGAGGGTGACCAACCCCAGGCCAAGCCCCAGGGCCAACCCGGGTCGGGCGAGAAAAAAAGGGGAAAGACCACCCCCCTGCATCGCTAGAATCTCATTATCGTTAGCCAGACGGCGGTAGCTCCCCATGAGTCCGAGAAAAAGTCCCATCGGCACGGTCAACAAGAGCCAGCCCGCAAGACTGAGACAAAGATATTGAGTGGCTGCAGCCAACCCTTGACTCGCCAACACCATCCGGGCCATCCCGGCCACCAGGTCAACCGAAGCGAGCAACCCGAGAAAAAGCAAAATGGCGGCCGCAATAGGGCCCAGCGATTCTTTCACTAAATAGCCGGTCACGAATCCGAGCCTAGATACTCCCGCCGGACGGTCGGGTCTTGCCGGATCTCCTCAGAGCAGCCTTGACGGGCGATCGCCCCGTCCAGAAGGACATAGGCTCGGTCACAAAGCCGGAGACTGGCCTCGGCGTTGTGGTCGGTCAAAAGCACTCCCAGTCCCTCTTCTCGGAGTTTTGAGATCAAACCGTGTAACTGCTCGACGGTCACTGGGTCCAACCCTGCAAAGGGCTCGTCGAGAAGGAGGAAAGACGGTTCATTGACGAGAGCACGGGCCACCTCCAGCCTTCTCGTTTCTCCTCCTGATAGGCGATCTGCTGCTCTATGACGTAAAGGGCCGAGGCCGAATTCCGCCATCCAATGTTCGGCTCGGGCTTCCACCGCGCTGCGTGAATCTCCCCGGGCGAGAGCCGTCATCACGAGATTCTGCCAAACTGAGGCTTTCCGAAAAACGGACGACTCCTGGGGAAGGTAAAAAATGCCTTCTCTTGCCCGAGAATGATAAGCCAGGTCGGTGATATCCCGCCCCTCGATCTCGATCGTTCCCCGGTCTGGAGCAAGACTCCCAGCGACCACGGAAAAGGCGGTCGTCTTTCCCGCCCCATTGGGCCCTAAGAGGGCCACCACCTCACCCCGACCAAGCTCAAAGGAGACTCCTTTCAAAGCCAGGTAGGAACCGTAGCTCTTCTCAAGAGAACGAGCTGAGAGCGTCAAGGCCATGAGGAAAACTCCAAGTCGAGTGAAAAGGCCAGTCCGCTGCCAGTCGCTTCTCCTTTCCGGTTTCTCACTCGATACTGACCCGGCACCACGAAGCGTCGCGTTTCAGACTCCCACCAGGCGTTAGCAGTAGAAAGCTGCAAATCTTGACAGCCCAGTTCAAATTGATGGAAGCGAACAGGCTCGCGAGCGGACAGAACAACCTCTTCAGCGGCGATCTCTAGTGTTCGCTGCTCCGAGGGCTCCCAGCGCACTTGGCAGGTTCGAATTTTGATCGGCTGATCGAACCGCAAAGCTTCCCTGACCAGGGCGAACGGCTCAGCTCGCGAGGACTTTAAGAAAGCGTCGCTCAGCTCAAGCTGATAGAGACCTCGAACCCCGAACACTCCCAGCACCGGGCGACGAGCCAGGTTCATTCGTCGCGCGTTGAGTTCCCAGTCGAGAACTTTTCCTCGGAAATGACCAAGACGGAGCCCGATCACCTCGAACTCCGCCTGGTCAGGAGAGGCCCAACAGAACATCCCCAAAAGCAGTAGCAGGCCGAGGCTACTGCAGAATGTCCGGAACGCCATCCTGGGGCGATATGTCTCTATTGGGGTCGGCGTGGCTGCCAGCCACACTGGGAACGTAGACCGGCGCGAACGGATTATTCGCGAAAGGTCCAGCGGCCCGGTCACCGTTTAGAGGCGGTAAGAACTGCCGCAAATTCAAGCCGTTGGCAAAGTAGTTCGGCAGGTCCAGGTTGGCCGTGCTGCCATCGTCGGCTCGGGTCGTGGTAGCCGAAGTCAAAGCGCTCTTGTAAGCAGCGACTTCGTTGCGGAACTCGGTGATGTCGGAAGCCGGGATGGCTAGGACATTGACCAAGTCGTCAGCCTGGGGGTCCTGCTCGGCCTGGATAGCATCGAGGGCGGCAACCATCTCATCGAGCCCCTGCGACAGTAAGTCGCGAGCTGTCGTCAGATCGGCCGTCGAGACCTGGGTTGCGGCGGCCGGGTTATTCCCGAAAATCGTTTGCAGGCTCCGATTGGGGTTATTCAGCTCCAGGGCGGCGTCGGCCCCTCCAAAGCTATAGCCAGTAGCGATCAGGATACCCGCCAGCTTCACTCGATAGGCAGCTCGCAGGGCGAGAACATCGCCGAAGTCGCTTTCCAGATTTAAGGTGGTTCCCGAGTTATCGAACGACCAGTTGGCTGCAAAGCCGTTGGAGACAGCGCCCAGATTAACGAGGGCTCCTTCGAGTTCTGAGCGCATCCGAGTTCGCAAGAATTCCCGGACCTGTTCTCCGGTGACGCCGCCACCAAAGTTGCCAGGGTAGACGAGAGTGGTGTAGTTGGTGCGAGGCTGAGCAGCCACACCCAAGACATCGAGGAAGTCTCCCACCTGGTTTCGGTCGCCAGTGTTACCATCGGAAGGCAACTCACCGGCCACCGCTCCGACCCGGGTCAAAGCGTAAAAGAAATTGGCCCGGTCGCGATCATTGGTATTGGTGTTCGCTCCGACGGCAGCCACCGCTTGAGCGAACAGATCCCTGGCAGCTACGATGTCAGCCAACGTTCCAGCCTGGAGGCGGGTCAGCCCCTGAGTCACCAGGTTGGCGACGTTACCACCCGCGCCTCCAACAGAGTTCGCGGCGGTGGTCACCAGGTTTTGAGTCTGGTTGTCGGTGACGGTGGAACCGTCAGGGTTGGTCCAGGCAGTCGAACTCTGAACGTTGGTGGTGACCTGGTTCAAGAGGGCCTGGGCAGCGGCACCGTTACCGCTACGAACAACCGTCTCGATAGCCCCAAAGTCCACAGCCGTAAGACTTCCGTTGCCGTTCTCTAGCCCGATCAAAGCGGCCGTCGTCGTGACTGCATCGATGGTCTGAGTGCCGCCGGCCTGGGAAGAGCGTACGGCCTGAAAAACCACCCCAGGTGTGCCGTTGGTGGCCACAAAGCGGAAAAAGCCCTGGGGCAGGTTGGTGAAGGTCACCTCGCCTCGAGTATCGGTGGTGCCCGTGGCCACAACCTGGTTATTCTCATTGTAAACCGTCACGGTCGCGTTAGGTAGGGTCAAAAGAGCCTGAGCGTAGGCCGGTCGGAACAGAAGCTTAGTCATGGCGAAGACGAGCGACTGCGGCTCTAGTGCGACCTGTTGCGCGCCGGGTGTGCCGGCCGGGACACGAAGGGCCAAACTGATAGCGGGGTTTGGCTGGGCTCCTCCGCCGGGCTGGACCGCCCCTCCGGCACCCACCCCAGAGAACGTAGGTGTGTCGTTGTCACTGCAGCCACCGAACGCTGCGACTAGCGCCATGAGCCCCAGCAGAAGTAATAGTCTTTTCAATGGATTCCTCACACTTTCCCAATCTTAGAACCTGCCCCTTCCCAAAGTAGGCCCGGAGCTCCGTCATCCTCCGGGGGAGAGGCCGCCGTTTGGGTGTAAGTGAAAATCACCCCCTGCCCTATCGAGGAAGGCGTTAAGACCCGTCGTAGTCATCCTCCCAATCTTCGCTCCAAGCCCCCGCTCCTCCAGCCTCGAAGGCTTCCCGATCATCGACGCTGTAGCGGTCATAATCACTGTAATCGTCGTAATCGCTGTAGTGATAACTGGAGTAGTAGTAAGGGTCGTGACGCATCCACTCACCACTAGTCTGGTTTCGCTGTTTGTGGCAGCTGATACAGAGCACCTGTTGGTCGAGTGTTCGTAGATGCTTTTGGCAAATAGGTTTCGAGCAGCTCGAACAGCGGTCGGTCGAGGGGTGACGACAGGGATGACTGAAGAGAAAGCCGGCGGTTTCCTTGCAACGAGACATCACATCACCTCAAGAAAAAAGACGACCAGGCCGGCTCGAAGTTCAGGCGCCAGGGGCTCAGCCATCATCCAAAGACCAGCCTGGGTATCGCTGGTGCCTTTCAACTGCTTCAGGTCCTCACCTTGCTCGCTCTTGAAACGGACTTTGCCCTCTCTGGCTTTGGCTTTGGCCACGGTTGACCCATCTGGGTGACGCAACTCGTAGCCGTCGTCTTTCAATTTGATCTTGAGCACCAGAGCCTCGGAGGCGTCTTCGAGCTTGAAGCCATCCTCTCGCTCTTTGATGCGGTAGAGGCGATGGCCAGCCCCGTCCTCAATCTCGGCTCCGTCGTCTTTACGCTTGATCTTGTAGAGTTCTTGGTCGTTGGCGTCGCGAATCTTGACTCGATCTTGTTGCACTTTGAAAGCGAATAGCTCCTGATCCTCAGCATCGTAAAGCTTGTACTTCGCGCCCTCTTCTTTGGGCTTAAACTTGTAGATCAGGGTGCCATCGGGTTGCCCGAACTCGAGCTTGGTCACCAGGGGTGCCGAGCCAGAGCTGGGCGGTGGCGGCCCCAGCGCGGGCTGCTGATTGCTGCAGGCCAACATCAGGGCCAGCACCAAGAGAAACAGATATCTCCTCATAGCCTCCCCTTCTTGGTCTTGACTGACCTACCTGGTTGGGAGCCGAGGCGGCTGGCACCCTATCTTATCCAGAGGCAACTCACCGGTGCTGAGGAGCCACTCAACCCTTTTCCCCAGACGAAAAGGGAATCTCTTAGTATCATCAGGTCGACAAAGAGGTCGTTGCAACGACCCGGGTCCATCCAGTAACCGCTCACTCTCTCTGCCAAAAACGCAAAGGAGTGCCACCAACCATGGCTATCAACCAATTAGGAGCCTTCACCGCCAGAACCTTCGGCGCAGTAGCTCAAAAGCTTACCCTCAATCAAACCAAACCGGAAACTGTGACTCAAGCCAGCTCCGCCCCCCTGGAGTCGGTCACCCTGAGCGAAGCCGGCCCTAGCAAGCCGAGCTTCAACCTGGGCGCGCTCGGAAAGTGGGGCATTGCAGCTGCAACCCTCATCGGGCTTAGCCTCACAGCCACCCCGGCAATGGCCGGACACCCGAGCCACCCCAGCAGCCCCAACGTCGACGTTGACACCACCGCGATTTCTGGTTCCAACGCCGAGGCCGGTGCTGTCTCAATCTCGGGCTTGGGAGCGGCCCAGAACACCGAGGTCGATCAAAACCAAGGACGCCAGCCCCGTCCACAGCGTCAGAGGCAAGCAGACCGGCAACATAAGCCAGGCCGCGGGCAGGGAGGTCAAAGCTCTCAGCGACCATCTAAACCGCAACAGCCGCGAATAACTAGTCGCAACGACAATACCAACAGAAACACCAACAACAATCAGTCCCAAGCGACAGCCCACTCAGACTCTGACGCTAGTGCTAACGCCAACGTTGACACCACCGCCGTGGGCGTCGGTCAAGGTGGCGATGCCAACGCCACCGGCGGAAGATCTGAGGCCACCGCCGTCGGGACAGGGGGGAGCGCCACCCAGGGACAGTCCTCTACCAACACAGTTACGGGAGGTGACCAGAGTGTCGCCGGTGGCGACCAGAGCCAGACCGCTACTACCGGCAACCAGAGCGTCGGCGGGAGTAACCAGGTGGTCGAAGGTGACAACTACGACATCACCACCATTGTCGATCCGCTTCCCGACGCGCCCGTAAACATCGCTCCCGGTCCGGGACAGCAGTCGGTCACCGTCACCACCTCCGGATTCTTGTCAGCCACTTGTTCTGATGAGTCTTACGCCAACAGCGTCACGGCCGGCGTCTATGTCGGGCCGGCCGGCGGCAGCATCACGGTAGGCGATGCCGGCACCAACCCCGACAACACCAACGACACTTGCGAAGGCATTATGGAAACGGCCGGCGAGATCGCTGAGAACAACAGCGTGATCGGCTCGTTCCAAGAGGCTGAGGGTCGCGTCCGGGCAGGCGGTGCCGTGGGAACCATCCGAGGTGAGCAGTATTTCGGTGACCAGTTCACCACCCTGTTCAACAACTACGGCGGCACTCCGGCGGCTCCTGAAGCCACAGCTGAGGCTGAGGTCGAGGCTAGCGCCGAGGTCGACGTCAACGTCCAGGTTGAGGGTGGCGACAAAGACCAGGGCTCCTCGAGTCTCTAGACACTCTGACTCTGGGCGCAGCTCCGACACCCCTTGCGGGGCTGCGCCCCCTTTCCATCAGGAGGCCTGCCGTGAAAATATCCACCTTTATCAACAAGGGCTTGAACTTTGTCAAAAAAGCCCTTCCCTCAAAAAATCCATTCCAAGATCCATCCATAACAGACAGTTTTAGCCCCTCTCAACCAACCATCTCCGCACCACGAAACTGGCTTCAAGGGCTGGCTCGGGCCACCGCCTTCGGTTGTTTGCTCTGCGCTGGCCTGGGGCTGGCCGCACCAGCCCTGGCTCAAGAGGCCGAGCCAGCTGAGGCTACCGTGCTGACCGAACCGTCAGTCAGCGTGGAAAGTGTGACGGAGCAAAACACTCCTCCCGCACCCGACCCGGGGCTTGAGCCACCCGATCCGGCCCCGGAAACTCCCGCCACTCCGACTTCGGGCAACGAAACAACACCAGACTTGGTGCCCAACCTTTTCCCTGAACAAGACCGAGCGGCAGCCACCGAAGCCGTGCCTGAAATTGTCTTTGACGGCACGGTCAACTATCAGGGTGACGGTCCTTCCGACGAAATCCGAATTCAGCAGGGCGACCAACAACTTAACCTGAGCTGCGCCCACGAAACCTGGAATCACAACGTTGACCTGGGAATCATCGCCTTCCGCGACGCCGGCAGCGACCCTGACCAACAGAGTGAAGACTGCCTCGAAGCCGGGGAACTGGCCGCCAACGTCTCCGAAGCGATGTATCTTACCCAGTTGGCCGAGCGCACCGACAACCCGGAACTGGCCGAGGCGATCCAGTATGAGGCTGCCTTGGCCGTGGTAGCCAGAACCGAGGGCGAAGCGGCCTCCCGCGAGATTCGCCAGGCTCGAATCGACCGGCTCTTGGCTGAACTCAACCTTCCCGAAGAGGTGAAGCGAGAGCGGGCCAATCAGTTCCGGCCCGACCACTACCAAGCCATTCAGGCGGAACTGACCAGGCAGGAATCGCTACCGGAAGCTCAACAGGACGCCGATCTGATTTACTGGCTTGAAGTGGGACAAAGGCGTCAGGAGGCGGCCCCCGGGTTTGCCGAGTGGCAAGCGACCCAAAACGAACCCGAACCCGAGCCAGAACCCTTGAGCATCGAAGCCAGCTGTAGCGTAGCTCAGCAATCTAGCTCCTTCGCCGTCGGTCTGCCGGTCGGCATCGTGAGCGGGGCCCGCATCGCTATCTCGCAAAGCGGGACCGATGTCGAGAATCTCTCACCCGGGTGTGAGAGCGTTCTCGAAACGGCTAGTCGGGTGGCTGAGGACCAAGCCGTTCTGGGGGCTTTCCAAGATGAGGAAGGCCAAACGGCGGCAGCCAACGCGATGGTCGAAAACCGGGTCGAGGATTCGAGCTTGGGGGGCGACGATACTTTCTTCAACGAGAGGGTCCAGGCTCGTCTCGACTTTCAGGAGCAGAGCGGCCCAAGAGACGGTCTGGAACAGTATCGTCGTTTGGCCGAGTCGATGAGGCGAGCGCGCCAACAGTGAGAATCCGTCCAGGTCCAATCCTTCGCCCCCTGGCGGGGGCGATGGCGGGCGTTTCGGTCGCGTTGTCGGCGGCGCCGGAAACGGCCCTTGCCGACGGCTTTTCCAGTATGGAGCCTTTGGCCGCCCCTGAGGCTCTACCCACTCTTGTCAACTTCAGTACTGCTCCACCGGACGCGCCGGAACAGGAAGAGGCCAACCCGATTCCTGCATCGGTCGATCCGGCCCAACAGTTGGAGCAACTCCTCAGCGGAGAGAGCCGGGCTGACGTCCGGGCCGATCTTCAGAGCCTGGAGCAGAGTGCTCGCTTGACGACGGTGGATAGTCGAGGCGAAAGCCTGGCTAACCGACTGTTAGAGCTTCAAAACCAGGACTTCGCCCCCGGTCTCGACGGGGACAGAATCTT
>CAYRFU010000011.1:22030-36988 GCA_964423525.1 uncultured Burkholderiales bacterium
ACGCGCCAGGGTAAGCTGGCCGCTTGTCCGGTGGCCAATCTCGACTACTTCTTTGCCCACGTCAACCCGTCCGAATATGTCCGAGTGGTGGCGGGGTTGACCAGCCCCGAGGGTCGGGTCACCCTGGCTGATGGGCAAAGTCTGGCCCGCGACGAAGGACCCTTTCGGCCTGGTCAGACGGTCGATCAGAGGACCCTGGTGGGAGAGGTTCTGCAAAGCAGCTTCATGGAACTGGCCAACGGCCCCCTCAACTACAGTCGCGATCAGGACCGCAGCTTGAACTCTTCCGGGCAGGTCGTCCAAAGAGGCTTGAACACCTCGCAATGGGGCAGCCTCTTACCGGCTGTGATGCCCGCCGGAGCTCCTGACCTCCAGGTAGTCGAGTTCGCCGGCGATGCGACCCGAGCTCGAGGAGAGCTGCAACAGCTGATGCAAACCTGGGAACCGGCCGTTCCCATCGTGCTCCGTTGGAACGACGGCTTGCTCCATAACCTGACCGTCCATGGCTTTAGCGAGTCTGGTGTGCTGGTTCGCAATCCCCAGGGAGCCCGGGACAACCTGGGACGCAGCAGCTCAAGCTGGTCGACGAGCCCCCAACGGTCGATCCGCCCCTCCCCTTCCCAAGACCCGAACGGAGGGTTGCCTTCAGGAGGCTACTCTGAGATTCCTTACGGCGACTTCTACCCCCGTCTCTACGCCTACCCCCGTCTGGCTCAGTAGAAGATCCTAGTCAGATCAAGTCGCAAGCCCGGCAACACCGGGTCGCCCTCAAGCACTTTAGGCGCTTTGAGGAGCCTGGTTGGAAGCTGCTGCTGATAGACTTCCACGGTTTTGCTAAAAGGGTCAATCAGCCAGCCCAGGCGAAGTCCGTTGGCGATGTACTCCTCCATCTTGCCTCGGAGATTAGCGAGTTGGTCCGTAGTTGAAAGGAGTTCGATCACAAAGTCAGGACAAAGGGGCGGAAAGTGGCGGCGTTGTTGGGGAGTGAGAACTCTCCAGCGTTCCAGGCTGACCCAAGCCAGGTCGGGGGCCCGAATGGCTCCGTTAGGCAACCGAAACCCGGTTGAGGAATCAAAGGCCAAGCCTAATTCTCGGTGAACTTTGACCCAGGCGCCGAGTTCCAGACCCAGCTCAAAGTTCTGGCGGCCGGCCTCACCTCCGGTGGGCGGCAAAACTTCCACCTCCCCCTTTGCAGTTCGCTCGATTCGTAGCTCTCCGTGACGAACGCAAAAATCGTAGAACTGGGTGTCTGTGATGGTTCCGAAAGGGCTGACGTCCAGCTTGATTGTCACCCTTAAGATTTCTTCTCCGGTGAGAGACTCCCCTTTACAAAGGCCGGCGCCCCGAGTTCAGCGTCGATCACAGAGCCCCCCGGAGGGGCAGGCTTCTGACGGGCGAAGACTGGCGTGTGAACCAACGCCGGAAAGAGACGATTCCGAACTTTTTCACGGCCGTCGTGCTCCCAGCCGCTGTTCTGAGCCTGCTGGGCTTCTTGCTCGCGTCGACCCTGGTAGGACCGCCACCGCCGAAAAAATTAGTCTTCGCCGGAGGCTCCAGCTGGGGTGCTTATTACCGTTTCGGTCAGCAATACGCCGAGATTCTCGACCAACGCGGGGTGAAACTCGAGGTCCTCGAGACCAGGGGGTCGACCGACAACCTGCGCTTGCTGGAGGAAGGGAAAGCCGACATCGCGCTGGTTCAGGGTGGAGTCACGAGGCCGGAGGCCAAGGTCACCTACCGATGTTTGGGAAGCACTTATCTCGAGCCGCTTTGGATCTTTAGTCGGGAGCGTCGTTACACCATGTTGACCCAGTTGAAAGGTAAGCGGCTGGCCGTCGGTTCTGAAGGAAGCGGCACCCGGGCCATCGCCGTCCAACTGCTAGAGGATAACGGGATTCTCGACCAGGTGTCTCTGGAAGCTCTGGGAGGCGAACCCGGTGCCCAGGCTCTGAAAGCCGGAAGAGTCGATGCTCTTTTCCTGGTCGGCTCCTACACCATTCCCGTGATCGAGGCGCTCCTCAACGACCCCGACATCCATCTGGCCAGCTTCGAGCGCTCTAAAGCCTATGTGATGCGTCACCACTTCCTGTCCCGAGTGACCCTCCCCCGCGGAGTGATCGACGTCGCTCGGGACATTCCTCGCCATGACATCCAGCTAGTCGCTCCGGCGGCCACCCTGGTGGTCCGCGACGATTTCCACCAGGCTCTGGTCAGCGTGATCTTGGAAGCGGGCACGACCATTCACGGCTCGGGCGGAATCCTGGCTCGACCCGGCGAGTTTCCCCAGGCCGCTTTCTGCACCTATCCCGTAGCCGATGAAGCCCGGCTTTTCTATCGATACGGCGCCTCGTTCCTTTACCGACACCTCCCTTTCCACTTCGCCTCGGTGCTAGAGAGAGCGGCCATCTTCATCCTGCCCTTCGTAGGTCTTCTCATCCCTCTGACCAACTTTCTTCCGCGCCTCTACGGATGGACCATGCGACGAAAAATCGACCGCTACTATCGAGCTCTCCAAGATATTGAAGACCAACTCGAAGCCGATCAGCCCCGGGGCCCGCTGGTGGCCAGATTGCTGGAGATCGAGGTCGAGATTTACGAATTGGGCACGGCCATGCCGGCCTCCTACGGCTCAGCTCTTCACGCCTTGAGGATCCACTACGAACGAGTCAAAGCTCGCTCTCTCAAAGAAGTGGACATGTAAACCCCCTGTTAAGAATGCTCGAAAAACGGTGACAAAGAGACCGATCGCCTTAACAAGGAGCCCGCCCCGGGCCATAATAGGATAGACCAATCGTGCGGAACCGGAAATACCACCGAAAAGTCCTACGTTAGGAAGACTGCTATGATTTCGAATCTGTTGACCCGACCTGTCGGCACCACGATGGCCAGCCTGCCCAAGCAGCTCCCCCCCGAACCCGAAACAGAGCTTTCGCTCGACCCCACAGATTCTTCGCGCCTGACCGTGACGGTGGGGGCCCACGACCCTCCCCCGGTCGACGAGGTCACGATGAACCTCGATATCGATAGCCTCCAGATCGACCCTGACCGGAAGGTCGACCTGAGCGAGCTGGATACCGCCCCACCCAAAGGCGTGCCCACCAAGAAATCGAAGGCCAGACGGCTGCTGGCTGTCATGCACGAGCGGAGCACCGAGCTCCAACGGCGTCTCTTCAGCGAGAACGAGCGAGCTTTGGAGCGCCCAGCCACGAAGAGCTCGACCACAACTTCCTGTGGCGGGTGTCGGAGAAGATGCCGGCCAAAGGCAACATCGCCCTCTTTGACCGCAGCCACTACGAGGATATCGTCGAGGTCGAGTGCTCCAACCTGGCTCCCGAGGAGGTCTGGTCCCAGCGTTGCGGCATCATCAACAGCTTCGAAGACATGCACTCCAAGATGGGCACCAAGATTGTCAAAGTCTTTCTGCATATCGGCAAAGATGAACAGAAGGAGCGTCTTGAGGACCGCCGCCAGAAGCCGCACAAACAGTATAAATTCAATCGTGGCGATGTCGAACGTCGCGAGCGCTGGGATGACTACCAGGCAAGCTACTCGAGAGTCTTAGAAAGAACCAGCACGGAAGAGTGTCCCTGGTATGTGGTTCCGGCCGACGACAAAGACGCCCGCAACTTAATGGTGGCGGCCATCGTCCTTAAGCACCTTGAAGAGATGGCCCCGGACTATCCGGAACTTCCCGAGGATCTGGCCACCCTCCCATCATCTAGAGCCCTGAAAGCAAAGGGAGAGCTAGCCTGGCCTAGAAGGGGATCTTGGGGGAAGAAAGGTGCAGCATGCCAACCATCCTGGATAACCTGAAGGCGATCCTCGGGGGGATGTCGGTCACGTGGAAGCATTTCAACGAGCAACCCGTGACCATCAACTATCCCCTGGTTCAAGACGAGACCATTCCTCCCAACTCCCGCGGTATGCTCCGTATGGTCGATTTCCACAGCGAGGAGTCGATCAAGAACAAGAGCGACTGGTATCCCGGCAGCCGCTGGGCGCCCTGCACCACCGGCTGCCCGGCCCACACCGATGCCCGCGGCTATGTGACCTTAGCTGGCGAGGGCAAATGGCGCGAGGGACTCGAGATGCTGCGCCAGACCTATCCTTTTGTGGCCACCCTCGGTCGCGTCTGTCCGGCTCCCTGCGAGAAGAGCTGTTCGCGTGGTTTCACGGGGCCCGAGCCGATCGCGATCCGGAAGCTGAAGCGCACCTACTCCGACTGGGAGGCCTCCCTCCCCGAAGAAGAGCGTTTTAGCTACGAAGAATACTGCTGCTCTCAACCCAAGAACGGCAAAACCGTGGGCATCGTCGGCGGAGGCCCAGCTGGCTACCAGTGCGCCATGCTGCTGCGAGCCTGGGGCTTTGAGTGTCATATCTACGAACAACGCGACATCCCCGGGGGGTTTCTGACCCTCGGGATTCCGAAATATCGCCTGCCTCGCGACGTGGTTAATGAAGAGATGGAACGGATCCACAAACTAGACGGCATCACCCTCCACCTGAGCGTCGAAGCTGGTACCGATGTTACCCTCGAAGAGCTGCAAGAAAAGCACACCGAAGTGGTCATCGCGGCTGGGGCCTGGAAGCCCTATCACCTCGGCCTCGAGGACGAAGAGAAACCCCACGTCTACTACGGGGAAGACTTCCTCGAAGAGCAACTTCGCGACCGCCTCACCGAAGTGCCCGACAAGGTGGTGGTTGTGGGTGGCGGGAACACCGGTTTTGACTGTGCCCGAACCTGCCGCCGGATGGGCTCTGAGGTGGTGATGATCTATCGCCGGACCAGGCGCGAGATGCCCTCCGAAGAAGAAGAGATTGAGGATGGCGAAGAGGAAGGGATCCACATCGAGTGGCTCACCTCCCCCAACCGGCTGGTGCTAGAAGACGGCAAGCTCAAAGGCCTTGAGGTGATCAAAAACCGCCTGGGCGAGAAAGACCGCTCCGGTCGCCGTCGACCTCTACCCATCGAAGGCTCTGAGTATCTGCTCGAATGCGGAATGGTGATCACGGCCCTGGGCCGGATGGTGGATATCCCCTGGTTGCCCGAAGACGTCAAAACTAACCGCAACGGAACCATCAAGGTTGACGATGACGGTAAAACCACGCGCGAAGGGGTATGGGCTTGCGGAGACGTGGTCAAGGTCTCCACCATCATCGAAGCTATCGGGATGGCTGACAAAGTGTGTCTTGGCATCGCTAAGAAGCACGACTGTCTGCCCGAAAGCTTCCCCTTCCTCTATCCCTATGAAAAGGAAGGCAACACCACCTTAATGGTGACGCCCTATCTCGACGGCACCGCCCCTAAAGCCCAAGACGGCCTGGTCCAGCGTCGCTTCGGGTTGGGCATGGTCGAAGATCCGCCCGAGAGCGCCTTTGAAGATCCCACTCCCTGGAAAAGGCAAGAAAAGCAAAAGCCTTTCCGACGCATGAACTACCAGGTGCCCATGCCCAAGATCCCGGGTGAGGTGCGCATTCAGACCTTCGACGAGCTCGACCTCGGCTTTTCGCTGGAGATGGCTCAACGGGAAGGCAAGCGGTGCTACGGCTGCGCGGCCGAGATGTGCGTGGGCTGTGGGGTCTGCGTCGACGCTTGCCCGGATAGCTGCATCCATCTTGAGTCACCCGAGAACGACGAAGGTTGGGAATTCCCCGAAATTTACTCCATCGACCTGGCCCGCTGTTGCTGGTGTGGCCTTTGTACCGAGGCCTGCCCCACCGATTCGTTGGTCTTCACCGCCAATTTCGAGTTGTCGGTGAGCGAGAAACAGAACACCTATCTTACCAAGCCCCGAATGGACCTGGGCATCGTTCGTCAAGAGAAACAGAAGGCCGGAGAAGCGAAGACCGGGCTGAACGGACAGACCGAATCTTGAGCCGGTTGATTCGGCTCGGGCACAGTCCTGACCCCGACGACGCCTTCATGTTCTACGCCACAGCCCACCAGGCGATCGACCTGGAGGGCCTGGAGTTTGAACACATTATGGAGGATATCTCCAAGCTCAATGAGTGGGGCTTTGAGAAACGACTCGAGGTCACGGCCCTGTCGCTGCATGCCTACACCCACCTTAGTCAGCATTATGCCCTCCTGGCTTCGGGTGCCAGCCTGGGACAGGGCTACGGACCGAAGTTCGTGGTTCGACCCGGCACCCCTCGAGAGCAGGCTCTGGCCGGTCCGGTGGCCATCCCGGGAGAACTCACCACCGCCTTTTTGACAGCTCAGCTTTACGCCGGGACCTTCCCTTACAAAGTGGTCCCGTTTGAAACCATCATCGAGGTGGTTCGAAACGGTCAGGCCAGTGCCGGGCTCGTCATCCACGAAGGCCAGCTGACTTATGAGCGCGAGGGTCTCGAACTGTTGGTCGACCTCGGCCAGTGGTGGTCCGAGCAGACCGACGGTTTGCCTCTTCCTCTAGGAGTCAACTGTATCCGTCGCGACCTCGGGGCGGAGTTGATCGGCAAGGTTGCGCGAGTCTTGGAGCGGAGCATCCGTTATGGGCTCGACCACTGGGATGATGCTCTGGCCTACGCTCTCAAGTGGGGCCGGGATATCGATCGCGAGACCTGTGACCGCTTTGTCACGATGTACGTCAACGACACCACTCTCGACTTCGGCGAGCCGGGCCGGGCCGGGGTGCGCGAACTTCTCAAGCGCGCTCAAGCGGCTGACCTGATCGATGGCCAGGTGGAAACCGACTTCATTCAGGGAGCGCCGGTCGCTCCATAACCCTCAGACGACTCTTACTTAACCATTCGTCGGTGGATGAAGTTCAGACGGTGGGTTGGCTCCAGGACGAGAGCCAGACGGTATGACAAAAAAGCCCGGCCAACTTGGCCGGGCTTTTTGGCTTTTCTGTTCGGTGAACTACTCGGCTCCGAGCACAATACCCGCTGGTGTGCTCAGGCCAGTGGCAGCACCGCTAATCGTCCGCTGGGGAGCGATATCACCGTTGTCGGTCAGGTTATGCAACGTAACGCTGCTGTTGCCCGAATTGGCGGTGAGGAACTGGGTTCCGAAGAGGGCCATCTGGGTTGGGCCGTTCAACCCAGTTGTCGCTCCGCTGAGAGCTCTCTGGGGCGCAACGTTGCCGCTGTCGGTTAGGTTAAACACTCTTACGGAGTTTCCAGTTGCCATGACTAGCTCGTTACCGGCATCTTCTGATTGTTAAGCCGCTCCACTAATGGTGCGCAAAGGTGCGGCGTCACCGGTGGCGTTGGCTGTCTGGGCCGCAGCCTGCAGGGTAAAGCCCGTACCCATACCCCCGTTGATGGTGAGACCCGGGAAGGCGGCCACGCCGTTAGCCGTGTTTGACCTGGGCGGTGCCGCCCAGCGTGGCCGTTCCGCTGGGGTCGTTCAAGATGGTCATGGTGACCTGGAAGACGTTGGTGACCAAGTTGCCGAAGTGGTCCCGAACCTCGACGACGCCATCTAGTCGGCCTCCTGGTTCGGGAAACCGGTCACGTTGAAGGGATTGGAAGCCGTATTACCAGCCGTCACAGCGGCCGCCAAGACAAAGCCGGTGCCCCCGCCGTTGTTCACGGTCAGACCCGGGAACGTGGCCACACCGTTGACGGTGTTGGCCTGAGTCGTGCCGGCTAAAGTGGCTGTGCCGCTGGGGTCGTTGGCAATGACGATGGTCACCAGGGTGGTCGTATCCACCAGGTTACCCTGAGTGTCTCGCACCGTGACCGCGACGGTCGGGTTGAAGGGTGTGCCCACGTTGATGGTGGTGGGCTGTTGGGTGAAAGTCAGCTGGGTGGCTGTGCCCGGAGTGATATTAAAGTTTTGACTCTCAGCCCCGATGAGGCCAGGGGAGGAGGCCGTGAAGGTGTAGGTTCCTACGATGTTGACCGAAAGGTCGTTGAAAGTGGCCACACCGTTGACCGCGTTCTGAGTCAAAGTCCCCGACAGGGTGGCGCCGCCCGGATTGGCCAGGGCGATGGTGACCGGATTGGTGGCCGTCGTCACGACCCGGCCGTTATGGTCAAGAATGGCCACCCGGATGGGCGCGAAAGCCTGTCCGGCCGTGCGCAACGGCACGTTCTGAAAAGCCAGTCGCACCGGCGCATCGAAATTGCTAAAGGGAGCGACAAAGTCGGCTCCTTCACCGTCCGACCCTCCGCCGCATCCGAAGACCGCCAGGGCCAGCATGCAGAGGAGGGTATTTCGGATAAACTGTTTGAGTTTCACGAAACCCCCTACATAGAAAGAATCTTGGAGCTTACGTGACGCCCTGGCCCTATTCCTGTCTGCGTTGGTCGGCACGCCAGAAAGTCGGTGGCTTGAGAGGAATTCTCATCCCGTTGGTCTCCTCTAGCTTCTGCCAGAGACGAGTTCTCATCGCTTTTAGACGGTCTCGATAAGCGGGCACGTCAACCAGATTGTGCATCTCGTGAGGGTCGGTCTTGAGATCGTAGAGTTCGTCGGTATCCCACAGGCCGTGGTAGTAGATGTACTTGTAGCGGTCGTCGCGCAAAGCGAAGACGGTGGGTGTGTGAGGGAAGGCGTCCTCCCAGTAGTATTCATAGAGAAACTCCTGGTCTCGGCCGCCCTTCTGGCCAGCCAGCAAGCTGAGAAACGACTGACCATCGATGGGGGTGGCGGCTTGAGCCCCCGTCAATTCTAAGACGGTAGGACAGATATCGATGTTGCGCACCACCTCTTCGGCCACGCCCGGCCGGATGAACCCGGGCGCGTAGGCCAGCATCGGTACGCGCATCGATTCTTCATAGGCCTGACGTTTGTCGATCAATCCGTGCTCGCCCAGCATAAAGCCGTTATCTCCCATGTAGATGACGAGAGTCTCGTCGGCGATGCCCTGGCGCTCAAGTTCGTCAAGCACCTTCCCGATACTGTCGTCGACCCCTAAGAGAGTCTCGCAATAGTTCCTGTAGACCTCGTCGATATCGAGTTCCCCATGATAGGGATAGTCGACCCCGTGCCAACCGTAGCGTTGAGCTTTGACCCAATGAGGCTTGCCTCGATAGTTCGGTTCGGTGTTGTCCTTGGAACGTGGATAAGGAATCTCCTGATCGGCATAGAGGCCCTGGTGGCGTTGGGCCGGCTGAAACTCGGAGTGAACCGCTTTGTGGGAAAGGTAGAGAAAGAACGGCTTTTCCTGGTCAGGCCGCTGGCGCAAAAACTCCAGGGCGTAATCGGTCAGGATGTCGGTGATGTAGCCTGGCACCTTTTTGCGCTGACCGTCGACATTCAAAACCGGGTCGCGATAGACCCCCTGGCCTTGAAAGCTCACCCAGCGATCGAAGTCAGCTTTGGGGTTATCGTCAGAATGGCCCATATGCCACTTGCCGATAAAGGCCGTCTCATAGCCAGCTTTCTTCAAAAAGGTGGGAAAGAAGGTGGTGCCCTCAGGAATGGGAGCGCTGTTGTCGACCATCTGATGGTTGTGGGCGTAGCGACCCGTCAGGATGGAAGCCCGACTGGGCGAGCATAGCGAGGTGGTCACGAAGGCGTTTTTTAAATGGAGTCCGCCGGCCGCCATCCGATCAAGATTGGGCGTCTCGAGAAAGTCCGGGGCCTGGTCCATGAAGCCCATAAAGTCGTAGCGATGGTCGTCAGAAAGGATGAATACCACATTCTTCGGCTGCTCGGCCCAAAGCGCCAAGAGTGGTCATCAAGATCAGAAAAAAGGTCAAAGAACGCTTGATGGGGCCCCTCCTACCACGAACCCAAACGAAAGTTCCGGGAACTCTTTCGCGGTAAAACCGGGGGGATCGGAGGACTTGATCATGACTTTAGCTTGCTTACTGATATGGCTACTGGCCTCGCCTCCGCCCATCTCTTGGACCGACTCATCTCTCCACCAGAAGAAAGAGATACAAAAACAGATGAACGTTTCGCAGCTTGTCCCGACCGTCACCCGCTCGTCGGCTTACCTCGCCAAAACTAGCTCAGCCGGTTCGGCTGACACAGTAGCTTTGGGAGAGACCGTCGACCCGGGCCTGATGCCCAAACCGACCAAGACGTTGCCTCCCTATCGGTTCGCCTACGACTACACCACCGAGCAACTTCTCCACCCTGTTCTCATTGGGCGGTGCCCCGCCAGGGCTAGAACAGTTCCCTAATGTCTGGTCACCTAGACGAAGATGTTGCTGGGCACCGTGGAGTGCTGTCGCCCTAGCGCTGCGTGACCGGGACGAGATCTATTATAGCTTTTCAGAATCCGACGTCAAGTCGGAATCTTTGTTCCCGGAACAGGTGCTCCTCGAGCCTCGTCAGAACGCTTTCTCATGCCAAAATGCTTTAAGACCTACGACCTTCGAGGACCGGTTCCAGAAAGTCTCAATCCCGATCTGGCTCGCTCGATCGGGTCGGCTTACGCGCGGGTGACCCAAGCCAGGAAGGTGGCTGTCGGCTACGATGTGCGTCTCTCTAGCCCCCCCCTTGCCGAGGCTCTGGTCGAAGGGTTGATGGAGGAAGCGGTCGAGGTTCTTGAGTTGGGTCTGTGTGGCACCGAGAGCGTTTACTTCGTGACCGCCTCACAGGACCTAGACGGGGGCATCATGGTGACGGCCAGCCACAATCCGGCCAATGAGAACGGGATGAAGATGGTTCTCCGAGGAGCGCGACCTGTCACTCCTCCCCTATTGCAGGAGATCGCCGCCAATCTCAAAGAGTCTTCCGGCCAACGCCGAGGCCAACGTCGCCACCATCCCTGGATGGACGACTACCTGAACAACCTGACCAGCATCGTGCCTCCTGAGACCCTCCCTTCCTGGAAAGTGGTGGCCAACGCCGGCAACGGAAGCGTCGGACCACTGCTTGAGAAGCTCGCTCAAACCTACCCGAGCCTGACCCTCATCCCCATTCTCGAGACCCCCGACGGCAGCTTTCCTAACGGAGTGCCCAATCCGCTTCTTCCCGACAAAAGGTCAGCCACTCAAAAGGCTGTTCTCGACCACGGAGCAGACCTCGGCGTCGCTTGGGACGGTGACTACGACCGCTGCTTTTTCTTCGATGAAAAGGGCCAGTTCCTCGACACCTACTACCTGGTGGGACTCCTGGCCAGCTTCTTCTTGGAGCACCACCCCGGGGCTCCGATCCTCCACGACCCTCGCCTGACCTGGGCCACCGTGGAGGCGATCGAAGCTGCCGGTGGCCGACCGGTAGCCTGCCGCACGGGACACGTCTTCTTCAAGGAAAAACTCCGCCAATGGGAAGCTCCTTACGGAGCAGAGAACTCCGGCCATCACTATTTTCGCGATTTTGGCTATTGCGACAGCGGGATACTCCCCTGGCTAGTGTTGATGAGAGTCGTACACCAAAAGGGGGCCCAAGTGGGGCCGATGGTAGAGAAAGCTCGGGCCAGCTTTCCTGTGAGCGGAGAAACCAACCTGAAGGTAAAAGACAGCCAAGCCGCCCTCAAACTCGTTTATGACCGATTCGGTCCTCTGGCCAAGTCAGAAGATCGGCTTGACGGCCTGAGCCTTGAGTTCGACCAGTGGCGTTTGAACTTGAGGGCTTCCAACACGGAGCCGGTCCTCCGATTGAACGTGGAAGGACGGGCTCAGGCCGACTTGGTCCGCCAGAAGAGTGACGAAGTCATCCAGCTTCTTGAGCCGATGCGAGAGCCCCGGCAGCCGGCACCGCGGCCAGGCTGAGAGTGACGAGCAAAGGCCAGCGAGTGGGGTCAGTCGACCACACAAATAAGGAATGATGGCTGGCTAATCCGTAGAGCAGGCCCGCCAAAGAGCCGGTGGTGACCAAAGTGAGCCCCATCGACGAACCTCGGCAATAATGGAACAGACCGGCCAAAAGGGAGAGGGTGAGAGGAAGTCCGAATCCAACCAGCAAGCCGACTTCGAACTGAGGCCCCAGGCTAAAGCCAAAACTCTTTCCGCCCGAGGGCTGGCCTGCCCAACGTCCGGGAGCGACCACCTCCAGACCCTGCACCCACAACCAGGACGGGCCGTCGACAAGCACCTGGACCTGTTCGGCCTCGGGAAACTTGGCCTGGAAAGCGTAGCCACGTCCGCGCTCGGCCGTCACCGGCTCGCCCTCAACGAGGAGCTCGCTCTGGAGCCCAACTGATGCCCCAGGCTCTAGCTCAAGAGTGAATCCGTGGCCGTAATAAGAACCCTTCTCGACCGTCTCCAAAACGAGCGGCTGTCGATCGGCCAGGAGCTTAATGTGGCGACTCTGAGACACCAGCAAGAAGGACCCCCGTGCGGTTTGCTGGCCAGGATTGGTTACCACCGCTCGAAGCTCGACAGAACCTTCAGGAGCTTTCAGACGGTAGTGAAAATCAAGATTTTGAACTTCAAGGGGAGAGTCTTCCAAGGGACTGAGTGACCCGACCTGGGCCCAGACCGGCAGAGTGAGCAGGACAAGCCACCACAGAACCTTCATTCGATGATCGCCGGGCCGGGCTTGGTGGCCGGCAGGCTGCGCTCGACCAGCTCTCCGGTGGTCTCCCGGCCACGCCGGCTAGCCTCTTGGAATCGCTCCAGACTAAACCCATCCCCGGCTGACGGTTTCTCCTCGTTCTGACGCAGATGCACCAGACTGGTCGGATAGGCAAATTCGATTCCGAGGCTCCGTCCCAGCCGAAAGGTGTCCACCAGGAATCGGTGACGCTCTCGGAGTTCGGTATTCCAATCGGGGCACCGGAAGAAGATATAAATCAAAATCTCGAGGGCGAACTCGTTCACATCGTTGACCCAGATCTGGTAGGAATCTTTACGGGTGTAAGGATGGCGTCGAACCAGTTCTCGTAAGCCTTCACAGAAAGCCTCGACTTGCTGAGGATCGTTGTGAAAGTGGAGGTTGAGTTTCTTACTGTAGCGTCGGTAACTGCGCAGGCCGTAATTATCCACGCTGGCCGTAATGAGACGCGAGTTGGGTAGGGAGATGACCGAATCGTAGAATGTCCGGATGCGGGTGCTGCGAAAGCCAACATCCTCCACCACTCCCTCGACTCCCTCGATATTGACCCAGTCTCCCACCGAAAAAGGCCGGTCCATCAAGACCGTCAGGGAACCAAAGAAATTCTTGACCAGGTCCTGACCGGCCAGGGCCACCATGGCACCCACCACCGAGAACCCGGCGAACAGACTCCAGACCTCCAGATCGAGGTTCTGGGCGATGAAGATGATACCGAGCACCGTGATCAGGACCTTCAAGGTGCGTCGTAGCAACGGCACCAGCATATCGTCATAGGTGGTGTCGGTCTTCTTGGTGAGAAAGTGCAGATAGGCCGCCAGCACGTCACACAAACGGTAGGCGGAAAGGACAAACGAAGAGGTCGCCACCAGCTTAATCAGGATAGCTGCTACCAGAAAAGCTAATTCTGGCAACTTGAGGGCCGACAGACCGACCCAGAAGACCAGACTGCCCACCAGCCACCCCAGCGGACGCAAGACCTTCTTTTGCTCGTCCGGCTCGATCCCGAAAGCTTCACCCTGGAGCCAGTTACGAACCAGCCGACGCAGCAGCAACACCGAGCATCGCCCCACAAACCAGGCCAGAACCGGTGTGACCACCAGCAAGAACCACTGCAAGCCGGTCAGACTGAGAAAGGTGAAGTCAAGCCAGGGCGGCACCTCCCAGGCGGCCAACTTGCCTTTCTTTTCCAGCACCTCTCGCATCTGATGGACGCGGCGCAGAGTGTCGGCGGAGAACAGCCATTCCCCCTCTTCGTTTCTGGTCAGCTCGACGGTATCACCGCTGGGTTGTCGGTAAACCACGTAGGATGCTTGTTGACATTCCAGGGGAATGCGGTCGTAGTCGATGTCTCCGGTGGTAAGAACGGCATAGAGGTCGTTAGCGTAGGTGACGCTCTTCTCTTCCCGCACCAGAGTGGGGGTCTGAGACAGGTCAAGATACTGCCTGGCGGTCAGATAGAGACTAGGAGCCAGGGGCCCGGCATCGGCCATGACGCCAAGAAAGCCCTCCACCGCCTGCTTTGGACCGCTACGGGGCCCGAGGGCCGGGGTCTGTTCGACGACCGGGGCCTCAGACGGAGTGGGCTCGGGAGAGGCTGACTCCTCGGGGGTTGGGGTCGTATCGGGCTCCGACGCTGGGGTCCGGCTAGGCTCGGGGCTGACCACGGGAGTGGGAGTTTCCTCCGGCTCCGGCGCGGGAGTCTGGGCCCATCCTGGCAACATCAGCACGATGAGCCCGATCAGAAGGCGAGTCAGCTGTCTTTTGGCGTGCTCCATGGTGGCCGGCCCTTTCTCATCGGCTCGCGATCCCCTGCCACGGAGGGTTTGACTGGCCGGCCGAGAACCCTCACCGATGGTTTTTCGGGAGGTGGGAAGATGAAGAAGATGGCTTTATCGGCTGTGGGCCGTGACTGTCCTGGCATTGTGGCCGACGTGAGCCGCGTGCTCTTCGATCACGGCTGCAATATTGAAGATTCGTCGATGACCATCCTACGGGGAGAATTCGCCATGATTTTGATTGTGGCCTTACCCCAATCCACCTCCGAAGAAAAGCTCGGTCAGGAGCTGCAACATGTCGCCGGTCAACGCAATCTGATTTTGTCCTTTCGAGAACTGCCCGAGCACGCACCCACGGAGTCTTGTGACGATGGAACCCCTTTTATCGTCTCTGTTTACGGGGCAGATAAGCCCGGCATCGTCCATCAGGTGACCCGTCTTTTGGCCCAACACCGAGTGAACATCACCGACGTCAACACCCGAATGGTGGGTGAGGCCTCGCCCGTTTACATCATGATTTTGGAGGTCGACGCTCCTTCCCAGGCTGCTGAAAAGTTGGAAGGGGAACTGAAACGACTGGCGCAACAAATGACTGTGGACATCACGGTCAGACCCCTCGAAACCGCTCGACTCTAACATGGCGATCAAACCGGTCATTCTTTACCCCGACCCCATCCTGAAGACGGTTTGTCGGGCCGTAGAAAAATTCGATGATCCGTCTATCCAACAGATCTTTACCGATCTCGAAGACACTCTCCAGGATTGCCCTGGGGTAGG
>CAYRFU010000011.1:36998-40411 GCA_964423525.1 uncultured Burkholderiales bacterium
TAGGCGTGGCGGCCCCTCAAATCGGCTACGACGTTCGCATCATCGCGGTCGACGTCAGCCCCAAACCGGGCCAGGGAAAACTGATTTTGGCCAACCCCGAACTGGTAACGGCCGAGGGCAGCAAAATTGGGAGAGAAGGCTGTCTGTCCATCCCAGAATTCACCGCTAACGTGGCCCGGGCCGAGACCATCGTGGTTCGAGGCTACCAACGAGACGGCAGCCCCCGCGTCTTCGAATCAACAGGCTTTGAGGCGGTCTGTCTCCAACATGAAATCGACCACCTCGACGGAATCCTGTTTCTCGATCGGGTGGCCTGCCTGAAAGGCGACGTTTTTAAACGCAAAGGTCAAAAACCTCGCTTTCGAGCAACCGAGTATCAGAGAGGATAAGTCAGATTGGTCCGCATCGTATTCGTTTTTCTGGTTGTGACAGTGGTGGAGCTGTTCGCTTTCTGGATCCACCGTGAGCATCCGATGGTCAAGCCAGACTACTGGAAAGCTGTCCTCCTCACGGCTCAGTTAGGCATGTCGTGGGGCGGAGTTGAGGCCTGCCGTTGGCTCTTACGCCGGTCTCCGGTAGCCCAGCTGAAGGGCCCGGAAAACGATTGGACCAAGCTGTGGGTCTGGACCGGTCCGGTGGGAGGATTGCTCCTGGTCAAAGCCTGCCTGCTGGGCTATCTGGCCGACACCTATGCCGATTCGCGGCTGGCTGGTCCCATCATTGTTGGTCATATCTGCGGAGGGGCCTTGCTGTGGCTGTTGTGCCTCCCTTGGGCCATGCCCGACCTGCTCAACGACCCCGAAATCACCATCCGTGAGCGACTGCTGCTCAATTTTGGGATCGCCAGTCATCTGCTTGGCTTCGTGGTCTACTTCACGGTCTACCCGGGTCAGTCCGTTCCGCTGGTGAGCCTCCTCAGCTCGCTGTTCTTCTTCTACCTGCTTCTCTACTATCTGATGCTCTGCATGATCAAATGGGCCGTGATTTTTCGCTTTTGGAAGCCGGTGCCGGCCACCACTCCCGGGCCCCAGACGGTGAAGGACCTCTCCGAGCCGACTCGCTATCTCGACGACGAGGACGAAATCGACTCCTAGTTTTCGTAACGTCGCCCGCGCTCGTCGCGACGGCGCTTTCGTTTTCGATCCTTGGACTGCTCCCGTCGTTGACGACGCTGCTCGGCCTGATCGGCCTCAGCAGCCAAGTCGTTGTAGCTTTGGAGACGGGCCGGGTTGAGCCGACCCTCTTCGATGGCCCGCTGGATAGCGCAGCCTGGCTCCTCGGTGTGGCTGCAGTCTCCGAACCGACACTGGGCGGCCAGTTCAACGACCTCGGCGAAGACCCGGTCAAGACCCTGGTCTCCAGCCCACAGAGCCAATTCTCGTAGGCCTGGAGTATCAACCACCATCGCCCCCGAGGGCAAACAAAAAAGCTCGCGATGGGTGGTGGTGTGACGGCCCCGACTGTCGTTCTCGCGCACCTCTTGAGTTGGTTGGAGTTGGTGACCGGCCAGTCGGTTCAAGAGAGTGGATTTCCCTACCCCCGAGGAACCCACCAGGGCCACTGTTTCACCCTGGGCAAGATACTCATCAAGCTGCTCCAGGCCTAAGCCAGTCCAGGAAGAAAGCAAAAAGCAGGGGATCCCCGGGGCACACCCTTTCACTTCTTCCAGCCGTTGCCGGGCTGAGGCGCAGAGATCGGCTTTGGTCAACAGCACTACCGGCTCTCCACCACCCTCGACCACCGTCACCAGGAAGCGTTCGAGCCGCCTGAGATTAAAATCGTAGTCGAGTCCCATGGCCACGAAAACGTGGTCGAGGTTGGCCGCTATCACCTGAGCCTGGCTGCTTCTTCCGGCGGCCTGGCGCACGAAGAGAGAACGCCGTGGGAGAAGTTCTTCAACCACATAATCGTCGCCCTTGACCGACAGGACCACCCAGTCTCCCACGGCGGGTAAGTCGAGAGCCGTCTTACGATGGAACAGAACCCCGGCGGGGGGAGCTACCACGGGACCGTCGGCCGAAGCGATCTCGTAGTGATAGTCCCGCTGAGCGATCACCCTTCCGGGCACCCAGTCGGGCTGGTCTAGCTCCTCAAGGGCTTGCTGGAGCTGAGGGTTCCAGCCGAGTTCGGTCATTCTTAAAGCGGTGGTCATCGTCGGTTTGAATTTTATCACGAATATTACTGCCTGTCGAGAACTCCATGGAAACGTCAAGACAGCGGCTCGAATGGGTGAGACTTCCCATGGAGATCAGGTCGACCCCGGTCTCGGCAACCTGGCGAACATTGGCCGCGGTGATTCCTCCCGAGGCCTCGGTCAGGCAAGCTCCCGCCACCATTTCGACCGCCTGCCTCAGGGTGGCGAGGTCCATATTGTCGAGCAAAACCACATCGGGCTGAAGCGGTAAGGCCTGCTCAAGTTGCTCGAGGGTGTCGACCTCCAGCTCGATCTTACAGAGGTGGCCAACTCGATGGCGCGCGCGCTCCATAGCTTCAGCCACCCCGCCGGCGGCTGCCACATGGTTATCTTTGATCATCACTGCATCATCAAGCCCGAAACGGTGAGGTCCGCCTCCTCCCATGACCACAGCGTGTTTCTCGAGTCGACGGAGACCTGGGGTGGTCTTTCGAGTCGCGACCACCCGGGTGGAGGTGCCTTCCAAAAGCCGACAGATGGCTCGAGTAGTGGTGGCGATCCCACAAGCTCGCCCGAGGAAATTGAGAGTCACTCTTTCTCCGGTCAGGATAGCTCGGGCCGTTCCCTGGATCTCTAAAAGGGTCTGACCGGATTGAAAATCCTCCCCGTCGGCCACCAACTGAACCACCGCCAACTCAGGGTCAAGCTGACCATAGACCTCTCGAACCACTCCACCTCCGGCCAGGGTTCCCTTTTCGCGGGCCACAATCCGACCGACTCCTTTCAGGTCAGCGTCGACCACCGAGTCGGTAGTGACGTCACCCATCCCTCCGAGATCTTCCAACAGAGCGGTCTTGACCATATCGGTCCACAAAATCGGCCAGATCATGAGGCCAACGCCTCCTTGGCTTGAAAGGTGAGGTGACGTTGCCAGGCCGGCTTCGCTTCAGGATAGTCTCGGCGGTAGTGACCACCTCGACTCTCTCGTCTTTCCAAAGCAGCGGCGGTGATCAAGCGAGCGAGAGCAACGGTGGGAGTAGCCGGCAAGACGGCCAACCAACCTAGCATCTCGCGCAGTCCTCTTTCCTCTCGAACCAGTCCGACTTGATTCCACATTCGCTTTCGCAGCTCGGTCATCGGACCGGCTTCCAGTTGCTCGTGGGGTTCCCAGACCGGCTGACTCAGAGTGGGGTGAGGTAGCCGATTATTAGCGATATCGTCGGCCACTCGTCTCCCGAAAACCATCGCCTCCAATAAGGAGTTACTGGCTAGTCGGTTG
>CAYRFU010000011.1:40421-41338 GCA_964423525.1 uncultured Burkholderiales bacterium
CGTGAACTCCGGTCGAGGCCACTTCGCCGCAAGCCCAAAGACCCTCCACGGTAGTGCGTCCTTCGAGATCGACAGCCAGACCGCCCATGTGGTAATGGGCGGCGGGGGTCACGGGGACAAAGTGGGTGTCAAACCCGGCTCGACGGCAACGAGCGGCAGCCCCCGGAAAACGCTCGGGATGGGCCACGCTCCTCCAATCGAGAAAGACTTCGTGACCGGCCTGTCGGTGAAACCAGATGGCTCTGGCCACCACATCCCGGGCGGCCAGCGGGTCACAAAAAGGTCGTCCGGTCTCGTCCACCAGCACCGCCCCGTCGCCTCGTAAAGCTTCCGTCAGAAGGGGGAGGGGATCCTTAGCGGTCAGCAGCGCGGTAGGATGGAACTGAACGAACTCGAGATCCGTCACCGCCGCCCCCGCGGCCCAGCCCATGGCCAACCCTTGACCGGTCGCTCCCACCGGGTTGGTGGTGTAGCGATAGAGTCCCCCGATGCCGCCCGTGGCCAAGACCACGGCTGGGGCTCGATGAAAGAGGAGTCCGTCTCGCTCCTGGGCGATGACCCCCACCACCCGGCCCTGGTGCTTCACGAGGGCGATCGCTTGGGAGTGCTCCCGAACCTCTACCCCTTGGGCCAGAACCTGACGGCCGATAGCTCGCATCAGAGCCGCCCCGGTAGCATCCCCTGCGTGGACGATGCGACGGTGACTATGAGCCGCTTCTCGACCCAGCTCAAGGTGACCCTCGCCGTCCCGGTCGAGAATAGCCCCCACCTTCTCCAACAACAGGATAGAGTCTGGGCCCTCTTCGGTGAGCAGTCGAACGGCGGCCGGGTCGTTGAGCCCAGCCCCCACCTCGATGGTGTCGCGGGCGTGGTCGGCGGGGGAATCTTTGGGGCCTACGGCAGCGGCCACTCCACCC
>CAYRFU010000012.1:0-31378 GCA_964423525.1 uncultured Burkholderiales bacterium
AATTGCTCACTAAATTGAGCACCGAAAGTGTCTCATTTATCTTGACATGTTCCGTCTATCTGATTATCAAGGTAATTCTCGACCAGAGAATGGACCATCTGTCCGACCGAAAGGCCGCTGAGAGCCGGGTCTTGCTCGTGTGATTCGAGCACTTCTTGAGTGAGGTTGACGGCGTCTACCTCACGGCCGCGCTCGGCAGTTTCAGCCTCCACGATGCCTTTCGACTGGCGCACGCCAATCACTAACCGCTGACAAGAGAGACTCCCTGTCGGGTTGGCCTTCATTCACCCTCACGGCGTCAGTATATCATCGGATTGTTTTGAATTTATTGCCGGCCCGGATCGAGCAGTTCGATCTGAAAGAGGCTAGGCCAGAATTTTCCTGTTACGAAAAGCCTCTCGGTGTCGGCGTCATAGGCGATCCCGTTCACGACATCGGCTTTAGGGTGGGCCGTGTAGTCGAACAAGGAACGCAGGTCCACAAAAGACAGCACCTCTCCCGTTTCTGGGGAGATTCGGACCAGATATCCATCGAACCATCGGTTGGCCCAGATCTCACCCTCGACCCATTCGAGTTCATTAAGGCGGTCGATCGGTTGGCCCTGATGGTGAACCGAAATCTTGCGCACAATCAGGAAATTCTGGGGTTGATAAACGGTCAACTCGGAGCTGCCGTTACTCATGACCAGGTTGTCGCCCAGGTTGGTCAAGCCCCACCCCTCTGTAGTGTAGAGAAGCTTCTTGACTGGCTCCAACTCCCGGTTATAGATGAAGGCTTGACCAGCTTGCCAGGTCAACTGAAAAAATTGCTCACCATGAAGGGCCAGACCCTCCGCGAAGTAAGCGTCTTCGAGCGATTGGCGTTTGAGAACCTGGCCCGTCTCAAGCTCCACCTGGCGAAGTTCGGAGTGACCGCGACGACCGACACTCTCGTAAAGATGGCCCTGATGGAAAAGCAATCCCTGAGTGAAGGCGTCCGGGTCGTGGGGATACTCCTTGACCACTCGGTAGCCGTAAACTTTAGCTCCTCCCGGAGGGGCGGGCAGGTGGCGGGGTCGACTGGGAGCAGGTTGAGGATAGAAAAACATCCCTCCAACCAGAGCTAAGGCCACCAGGCCGATCCAGGCAAATCGCTTCATCAAGCCCGGCTATTCTTTTTCTACCGCTCAGAACCTGGGCCCAACCAGGCTTCTCTTGCTCAGTCCAGAATTGGAGGGCCGTGAAGTTTCATTTTGTTGCCGGTCAAAACTACGACTGCGTCAACTGTGGTAAGGGCTGCATGGATGGCCTCGACGTGCCCGTTGACCCCTACAGCAAGAGGATGGTCTCAGAGAGCTATCTGGCTTTGGAAGTGGTCAACGAATTCGGCTTGGAACCCTTTGTCGAGAGCGAAGACGGTCGAGTGCTGGTCCGCAAAGAGAGGGGAGCTTGTGTCTTCCTCGATGATAAGAAGCTGTGCAAGATTCATGGTCAGCTTGGTATCGAGAAAAAGCCGATGATCTGTCGGACCTTCCCCTATTCGATCACCCCCACTCCCGACGGTTACTACATCGGCATCAGCCACTACTGCACGGCCGCAAAGATGAATACGGGGCGGCCCCTTTCAGACCATCAAAAAGAGATCGAAGAGATTCTCAAAGGGATCAAGTTCACCGACCTCGGTTTTGAACCTCTGGCCTTGGGTGGGGAGGCTACCATTGAGTGGGAAGCCTACAAGAAACTCGAGGACTGGCTCGCAGTCCACGCTCGCCGTCATGGCTACAAGAAGGCGATGGCCTTTGGGTTGACTCTGGCCTCGACCTGGATCTTGAACCACCCTTCGGTCACCAACGAAACCGTGACCAGCTGGTTGGTGGAGCAGCCTCCCGACCGAGTGTCTGAGGCTGCCATCATCCAGGAAACCTTGCTCTTCTCGGCTGCGGCCATCGTCGCTTTCTTGGCCGCCGACGCCAATCAACAGGCTCAAGCCGTCACCGAGAGCATTTTGAACGGAGAGGCTTTCCGTTTTCCCGAGTGGGACTGGGAAGGTTCGGCCAGGGAGGTCTTCGCAAGCGCAGCCAGAGTGCCCAAAGACGAGCTAGTCGACCGCTATCTCTTCAGCCTTCTCTATATCAAACAGCTGGGCAAACAGAGGCCGGTTTTTCACAATCTCGCCCTTCTCTATCTTCTGCCCGACCTGATCGCTTTCTACAGCGGCCTGAGCAGCCTGGCTCGAGGTGTTCAGCAGCCCCAGCGAGAGGATATTGAGAGGGCCGTGGAGCTGATCGAGCGAGACATCGTCACCCACGGTCGAAACGTGGGCCCGATTCTTTTGATGCTGGGTGACGGGGTTCTAGACCAACTGGCCATCTATTCACCTGAAGAGGTTGACACTACCAGACCAGGTCAGTAAACTTGAGGCGTTAGACTTTGTCCTGATCGAGTCAGGTTGCTATAAGCTTCCCCCGAAGGAGTTCCTCCCGAACTTAGCCCCGGTGCCCACCCGCCTTCAGAGCGGAGTTTTCAGGGTGCCCGTCTTTGCCGACTAGAGGATAGCGGCTTCCGGCAACGTAGATTGGTGTGGCAAGATCTGGCGACGCCTATTTTGCATGTTTTCGGGAAGGGGTTGGCAGCCATCGGCGGTGAGGTTTTACTAGGCCTGGTTGGAGCTGTGGTGCTCGCGATCGGCTTTTTTATTGGCCGAAACGTCGAGCGGCAGGCCCAGGAGGCTTCCGGTCAGGGCGCTCGCGAGCTGCTCGAGAAAGCTCGCCTCGAAGCCGAAGGACTGCGTGACAAACATCTCCTCGAGGCTCAAAATCAGGTTCAAGAACTCCGAGCCGAGGCTGAAAAAGAGAACCAAGAGCGCCGCCACGAACTGCGGGAGTCCGAGAAAAGGCTGGCCCAGCGGGAAGACTTTCTGGAGCGCAAGCAAGAGCAACTCGACAAGCGAGAAGAGCGACTCGGGGAACGCGAAGACGAGCTCGACGGCCTGCGAAGTGAGGTCGAAAAGCAGATGGAAGCGGCAAGAGAGCGCCTCGAGGTGGTGGCCGGCATGACCTCAGAAGAGGCTCGCTCAGCTCTGTTCTCCCGAGTCGAGAAGGAAAACGAGTTGGCCGTCTCCCGCAGTGTTCGTCAAGCCGAAGAGGGGGCTCGCGAAGAAGCCGACCGACGGGCTCGTCGCATCATCACCACAGCTATCCAGAAATGGTCAGCCGACCAGGTGGTCGAGTCGACGGTTTCGGTGGTCAACTTACCCACCGATGAAATGAAAGGTCGCATCATCGGTCGCGAGGGCCGAAATATTCGCATGCTGGAGAGCATGACCGGCGTCGACTTGATCATTGACGACACTCCCGAAGCGGTGGTCCTGTCGAGTTTTGACCCCATCCGGCGCGAAGTAGCCCGTTTGGCTCTAGAGAAGCTGGTGGCCGACGGTCGCATCCATCCGGCCCGAATCGAAGAGATGGTGGAAAAGTCCCGCAAAGAGATCGACGACCGCATCGTCGAGGAAGGCGAGGCGGCCGTGCTGGAGTCAGGCCTAACCGGGATGCATGCCGAGCTGGTCAAGTTTCTGGGCCGACTTCGCTACCGCACCAGCTACGGTCAGCATGTTCTGGCCCATTCTCTCGAGGTGTCTTTCTTGGCCGGCCAGATGGCGGCCGAGTTGGGTGGCGACGTCGAGGTGGCCCGCCGAGCCGGCTTGCTCCACGATATCGGCAAAGCGGTCACCTCTGAGATCGAAGGCCCTCACGCCATTGTTGGGGCTCGCATCTGCCAGAAATATGGAGAAGCTCCAGGGGTCGTCCACGCCGTTGAAGCTCACCACGAAGACGTCGAGCAAAAGACCGTCGAGGCGATGCTCATTCAAGCCGCAGACGCCATTTCGGCAGCCCGACCTGGAGCCCGACGAGAAAACGTCGAGACCTACATTAAACGCCTGGAGCGGCTAGAGGTTGTGGCCAACTCCTTCGAGGGTGTCGAGCACACTTACGCGGTCCAGGCGGGACGGGAAGTCCGCATTATTGTTCGCCCGGAGGTGGTCGATGACGCCGCTGCTCCCCGCCTAGCTCGAGAGATCGCCCGCCAGATCGAACAAGAGCTTCAATATCCTGGTCAAATTAAAGTCACGGTGATCCGCGAAACGCGCGCTTTTGAATACGCAAAATGACCAACGGCTCGAGCAACGACTCTCCTGATGGGGTGACCTTTCTGACTTCCCTGTTAGTCAGGTTCCCTGAACTCGGTTCGGCTTGCCTGACTTGCCGCCAGCGTCATCTGCAGCTAAATTTCTATCTCCAGCAGCAACTAGAGGAAGAACACTACCAGGCCTTTCAGGAGCACCTGGAGCTGTCTTGGGATGTTTTTTTTGACCTCCAGCGACTGGTTCCGGCCCAGGCTACCATCGCCCGTTCCGAAGCTCGCCCCGAGGAACTCCGCGGTCAGGAGGACGACGCCGAGGTCGACAGTCTTCAGATCGAGAGAGATATCGACACTCTCACCCTGGAGGAATTGTCCCTAGTGGTGACTCTGGTCCGGGATGCTTTTGGCCCCCACCTGGCTCTCAATGAAGAGGTCCCGGACGAAGAGACGGGCGATCAGGAGGAGCTTCTTCATCGTAGTCTTGAAAGACTGCGAGGGCACGATGTGCCAGACTACTCTCTGACAGGCTTCCGCGACGAGATGAGGGTTTTAATCTACTCCTCCGAAGAAAAGTAGAGATGGTTGAACTCCACTGTCATACCACCGCCAGTGACGGGGTTCTCACTCCTACCGAACTCGTAGAAAGAGCGTCCGGCTTGGGCATCACTCACCTCGCCATTACCGATCACGATACCACGGCCGCTTGGGAGGAAGCCTGCCTGGCGGCCAACCGAGCGGGCATCGAGATGGTCCCCGGAGTCGAGGTCAGTTGCTACGCGCAGTCCCGAGAGATTCACGTGCTAGGCTACTTCTTTGATCCCGACCATCGACCACTCCAGTGTTTGATGAGTGAAATGAGACAGGCTCGTGAGCTGAGGATGAGAGAGATGCTGCAACGACTCTCCGAGATCAACGTAGTAGTCGAATTCGAAGAGGTCGCCCGCTGGAGTCGCGGCAGCATCGGCAGGCCTCATCTAGCCCGGGCCCTGGTCGAGAGGGGTTTGGTCAAAAGTTTCGACGACGCCTTCGAGCGCTATATCGGAAGAGGCAAGCCGGGCTACGTGGCGCGACGAACTCTCTCTCCAGGCCAGGCCACCGAAGCCTTGAAAGCGGCCGGAGGAGTGGCCGTTCTGGCCCACCCCGGCTTGATCAAGGATATGGCCCTGGTAAGCGACCTTCTAGAGCTTGGTTTCGACGGCCTCGAAGCCCGTCACCCCAGTCATTCAAGTAAGGAGATGAAGCGATTCACCCGCCTCGCTCGGAGCCGTCATTTGCTGGCCACCGGAGGCTCGGATTTTCATCAACCGGGTTCTTCCACTCGGCCCGAGCTTGGGGCTATGAAGATCGGGTCCGAGACGGTCGAGGCTCTCCGCCAGAGGAGTCGCCAGATTGCTTAACCATCAGAGCTTTTTGAAGGCTTGTCGCAAGTTGAAGAAACAGAAAGCCCAGCTGGTGAGTTTTGTGGTAACAGAGGATGAACAGGGAGAGTTTAGGCTGCTTTATCATTTTGACAAAGAAGGCGAAGTCGTGACCGTCGAGACCTATACCGTCAACCGTTCAGCCCCCTCGCTGGTGAGCTTTTTCACTGCTTCGGATTTTCCCGAGCGTCAGGCTTTCAACGACTTCTCCATCAAGTTTTTCGGAAACCCTAACCTGCGTCCATGGGACTGAAACGATGGCTCATAGCTTGCCTGGTGTTGGGATTCTTGTCGCCCCTGTGGGCTCAAACCGTAGGCGCCCGCAACCAGTTCAAAGTCGCTCGCACCTTTTTCGAGGGGGGCAACGCCCAAAGAGCTCTCGAGGAAGTGAACAAAGCGTTAGCTCTCGACCCTCTCTACGATGACGCGGTGTGGCTACGAGGCTTGATCTACTATGATCTTGAGCAGTTCGACGAGGCCGAGCAAGACTTTCTCCAGGTGCTCGAATGGCAACCCCAGTTCCTCCAGGCTCATCAGCGACTGGGCATGCTCTATTTGGTAACCGAGCAGTGGGAGAGAGGTGAGAAGCATTTTCAGAAGATGCAGCTAGTACCCGGCGGGAAGGGGGCAGCGTTCTACTGCCTGGGCGTGATCGCCTACGCTCAGAAAGACCTCGAGAAGGCCGAGGGATGCTGGAAGCAGGCCGTGGCGGCTGACCCCAAAGCGGCGCGAAGCTATAACAATCTCGGCATCCTCCACCTGCTTGCAGGTCGGCCTTACGAGGCTCTTGCCCAATTCCGAACGGCTGTCCAGAGAGACGACAAGAACCCGTTCTATCTTCTGAACCTAAGTTGGGCGTTACTCGAATGCCATCAGGAAGGCCTGGCTCGCACTCGCTTGGAGGAGTCCCAGGAGCTTGCCAATTTGCGCCACGACGTAGGTTTCGTGGCCGCCGCTACCCTGGCTTATCTAGACCACGAGGACCCCAAAGCGATCAAGCTTTGCGAGCTGGCCTTAGAGAAGAATGACGACTTCATTCATGCTTATCTTCTCAAGGGGAGAGCTTTGGAGCGCCAGGGAAAAAAAGAGTTAGCTCGTCTTGTCTTCGCCCAGGCCCTCGACAAAGATCCGAATGTGGTAGAGGCGGCCAAAGCCGTCGAGAGACTTCAATTCAGTCTACCCCATCAAGCTGATGACGCCGGGAGGGACCGATGAAGCGGCTGGTAGTGATTCTGCTGGTCCTGGTCGCCCTGGGCGGATGTCGAGGAGAGAAGCCAGACCACAACAAGATTCAACTCGAAATGTGGACCATGAGTCTCCAGCCGACCTTCAACGACTACATCAACGGTCTGATCGAACAGTTTGAAGCGTCTCATCCTGAAGTGGAGGTGGTCTGGATCGACCTGCCGCTTTCAGGCACGCTCCAAAAGCTGATGGCCAGCATCGCCGCCGGGGTGGCTCCCGACCTGGTGAATCTCAACACTGAGTTCGCCCTGGTGATGGCTCAGAACCAGGCTTTGGCCAGTATGAGCGAGACGGTCCCCGCGGAGGCCGTGGACCGCTACTTCCCCGGCCTTTGGCAGGCCACGGAGTTCGAGGGCGAAGTCTACGCCGTGCCCTGGTATGTGACCACTCGCGTAATCATGTATAACAAAGCTATCTACCGAGAGGCGGGGCTCGACCCCGAGCAACCCCCTCGCACCTGGGAGGAGTTGGCCGCTCACGCTCGTCAGGTCCATAAAACCACCAATCATGTCGGCTACATGCCCGCCATCAAGATTGTCAACGACTGGGCCATGTGGGAGGTGCCAGCCGTGGACTACACCAGTCTGACGGCCACCTTCAATCAGCCTGGAGGGGTCGAGCGCCTGGAATGGTATCGTCAGCTTTTTCTAGACAACGTGATCCCGCCTGAGACACTGACCGAATCCTATCGGGGCGCCCTCGACCGCTATAAGGCCGGTTCGCTAGCTTTACTGGAGGCCGGCCCCCAGTTTTTACTGCGAATTCAAGCTGACGCTCCCGGAGTGTATGCCGAGACGGGCGTGGCCCGATTACCCGAAGCTCCCTCCGGTTTGGTGCCCGCCTCGACCATGAACTTTGCCGTGCCACGCTCTAGCCGCCACCGGGCCCTGGCCACTGAGCTGGCCCTTTTTTTGACCAACCCAGCCAACCAGTTGGCTTTCGACAAGTTAGTTCCCATTCTCCCTTCTACCAGAAAGACGGCCGAGGACGACTATTTTCAAAGCGGACGAGGCGAGCCACTACAAGACCAAGCAGTTCGTATCTCGATAGATCAGCTGGCTCAAGCCCGAGACTTCTCCCTAGGACTGCCCCGCCAACGCGACCTCAACCGGATTCTCAACGAGAATGTCGAGGCCGCTCTGCTGGGAGAGCTGACCTCCCAGCAAGCTTTGGACCAGGCTGCTCAACGGTGGAACTCGATTCTGTCCGCTTTTCGTTAAGTTTTCGGTAGGTCGGGCCCAGCCTGAACTAGAATTTTTTTCCATGCCGAATCTTCAGGCCCTACAGAGTGAAGCTCTGGCCTTTCGTGATGCACGAGACTGGAAGCAGTTCCACAATCCGAAAGACCTGGCCTTGGCTTTAGTGGTAGAAGTCGGTGAGGTTCTCGACCTGTTTCGTTTCACGTCGCCGGCCGAGATCGAGGCCAAAATTGGGGCCGGTCAGTTACCCGAACTGGCCGGAGAGTTAGCCGATGTCTTCAATCTTTTGCTTCTGCTGGCCGACGCCAGTCAGGTCGACTTGGTCGTGGCTCTCAAGGAGAAGCTGGCAGAACTCGACCGGCGCTACCCGGCCGACCTGGTCCGAGGTCGCAAGGAAAAATACACGGAGAGAGAGCGATGAGACAGCGCAGCGGTTGGGTCGCGCTGGCCTTTATGGCCCCCGCCTTACTGGTGCTCGGGGTTTTCACACTCTATCCTATCGTGTGCGGGGTGGGGCTGGCCTTTTTCGACTTCAGTCTCCTTCGCCACACCCCTGAAGGGGAGTTGGCGTCACCGACCTTCGTCTGTTTGAAAAACTTCACGCGCCTCTGGTCTGACCCCTATTTTTGGACGGCCCTCAAGCATTCCATGCAATATCTGTTGGTGGTGCCGGCCATTCAGTTTGCGGCTATCATTATCGCCGTTCTGGTCAATCAGCCGATTCGAGGTCAAAACTTGTTTCGAGCAGCTTTCTACGTTCCGGTGGTCACCTCGGTGGTGATCGTCGGCATCACCTGGAAGTGGGTCTTCCGCTCGGATGGGCTGGCCAACTACTTTCTGACCAGTCTGGGTCTCCCCCCGGTGGAATGGCTCACCAACCCCGACATCGCCCTCTACTCGGTCATGTTTGTGACCCTCTGGCAGGGTCTTGGCTACTACATGATTCTCTACCTGGCCGGACTTCAGACCATTTCACCCGAGCTTGAAGAGGCGGCCCGCCTGGACGGGGCTGGGTGGTGGGACGTCTTGATCAAAATCACGATCCCGCTGCTGAAGCCCACGGTGGCTCTCTGCACCATCATCTCCTGTATTTCGGCCCTCAAAGTGTTTGGAGAGATCTTCATTATGACCCCCGGCGGGGGGCTTAAGAACAGCACCCTGACGATGGTTTACTACGTTTACGTCAAAGCTTTCGAAGACTTCGACATGGGCTATTCGGCGGCGATTTCTCTGGTGCTAGCCCTGGTGGTTGGAGTGATCTCCTTCATCAACGTTCGCTATTTCCGTGAAGGGGGTCTCAGTAGCTATTACTAACAAACTGACTTATCTCGTTCTTTTCGTTTTGGTGCTTTTCTTGAGCGGTCCGTTTCTCTTCCTGGTCTCGACCTCTTTGGAGGGTGGGGACCTGTTCCGGCTCGAGCAGCCTAGTGACCTTCTGCCTAACGAACCAACAACCGAGGCCTACGGGGCCGTTTTTGAGAGGCTTCCTGAGCTGCCGCTCTTCTTTCTCAATACAGTAGTGATCTGTTTTTTTGGGGTCGGCTTGGAGCTCTTGCTGGCTTCGACCGCCGCTTATCCTCTGGCTCGCATGGAGTTCCGCGGGCGTAATGCCCTGTTTGCCGTTCTGCTGGCCACTATGATGCTCCCAGCCCAGGCCAATATGATCGTCAATTTCGTGACCATTCGCTACCTGGGGCTTTACGACACCCTGATAGCCGTCTTTCTCCCCTCAGCCGTCAGTGTTTTCGGAATTTTCCTGATGAGACAGGCCTTTCTGGTGGTGCCCAAAGAGCTTGAAGACGCAGCCCGGATCGACGGCTGCAACGATTTCTTTATCTGGAGTCAAATCATGTTGCCTCTAGCTCGGCCAGCCCTGGGAACGCTGGCGCTATTTGGTTTCGTCGCTCACTGGAACTCCTTTATGTGGCCCCTGGTCATTTTGAAATCGAGGGAACTCTACCCGCTCACGGTGGGCTTGAGCTACATGGCCGATAGCTTCGGATCGGAATTTCGTTTGGTAGCGGCGGGCTCGGTTATGGCCATGGTGCCTATTATTGTGTTATTCTTGGCGCTGCAAAAACAGTTCATCAGCGGAATCACGGCAGGAGCAGTCAAATGAAGCGAAATTTAGCGGTCCTCGTGGTGGGGGCTTTACTCTTGATAGGGGCCACCGGTCGCCTCACTTTCGATCGGAGCCGCGCGCGTCATCTCGACAGCTGGAAGAGCCAGATCGCCGACTACTCCAACCGTCACTACGGCGAGCCGACCTGGAAACTTGAGCCCACCTGCATCGTTCTTCACTACACCGTCTCAGAAGGCTTCCCTTGGAACCTGGTCAACACCCACAGCTTTAAAGGCGAAACGCCTGGGTTGGCTGTCCATTATGTGGTGGACGGGAGCAAAATTTGGGAAGTCCTGCCTCCCAAGGTCCGCTCCCGAGGCGCCTACGGCATCAACCATAGAGGCATCAACATCGAGATGATCGCGATGGAGGCCCAGGACCTCAGCCGCCGTCAAGGCACTCTGAACACCACCACTCAACTGTGCCGCTATCTGATGAAGGATTTCCAGATTCCCAAATCTCAAATCTATTCCCATCAACAAGTCTCCACGATGGACACCCGAATCGTGCCTGAGGCCTTCGATCTGATCAATCCCTATCCATATCATAAGATCGACCCCGGGCCAGCCAATATGAAAACCGTTTTGAACCAGCTCAAAAACCGCTACTAGGAGGCTACCGCCTAGGAGCGAACAATGCGGCCCCTGGAAGCGGAACTCACATCCTGCCAAAAAGCAATACTCCCGCGCCTCAGACACCGACTTCAAGAGTTGGATTACAACCAGGCCGCGGTGCTAGAAGCCCTCCAGTGGTCCGACTTCGGCACCGCCAATCTGACCGATATCCCCCGTCTAGAATGGCTTACCCGCCGTCAGCCGACACCCTTAAGGCAGCTGGCCGGGCTGTGGCTAGGACGATTGGGACTAGAGCGGAAGAAGCTGGAGAAGCTGCTTGACCCGGAGGTGATTCAGGTCTGCGTCGACCTGGGTCTTCTCATGGAGCGAGGACCGCAACTCCGGGCCCGGGTCGACCTTTACCCGATTGGTGAGACTTTGATCTGCACCGACCCTCTCCTGGCCGGAGTTCCGAGCGGCGAAGGCTTTGTCTATTACCTCGGCGGCGACAGTCTCTGCCTGGCGCGCACCACTCCCCGTCAGTCAGTCGAGTCCGCTCTAGACCTTTGCACCGGCTCAGGGGTCCACGCCGTTCTGGCCGGTTTTCATAGCCAGCAGGTTGTGGGGGTCGATCTCAACCCTAGAGCACTGGCCTATTCTCGTTTCAACGCGGTGCTCAACGAGCGGGACACCATTTGCCGTTTTGTCCAGGGAGATCTTTATCAACCGGTTGAAGGTCAAACTTTCGACCTGATTACTGCCAATCCACCTTTCGTTCCCACTCCCGACCGCTCCATGGCCATTCATCGCACAGGGGGCGAGAGCGGTGAGGAGATTTCGGCCCGGCTGGTGGGCGGCTTGCCCAGGTTCCTCCGGCCGGGCGGGACGTTTGCCATGATTTTGGACTACCCGGTGATGTCGACCTCAACCTATCTCGAAAGACTGGAGACCTGGTTGGGGGAAAAGAACGGGTGGGGCATCGCCGTGCTCGACTTCGATCGGATGCCTCTGCGTCGCTACATCCCTCTCCATCTCCCTCAGGGGCTTGAGTGGCCCGAACTTTGCGCGGCCTATCGAAGCTACCTCAAGAGTTACTCTCGGTTAAAAATCGAGGCTGTTCATTTCGGATTAGTCTTGATCCGTCGCTTGCCCCAGCACCACCCGGGTTGGCAACTGGTGACGACGTTCCCTCAAGACCCCGTTCATCGCAATGGCGAGGTGAGCGAGTGGCTGACCGGCCTGGAAGAAGTCTTCCAGCCTGGCCTGGAGGCCTATCGGTTACGCCCGGGGGTTCGCCTCCTCGCCGATGAGCAGGGAGGAGTGGTGAGGCGAGACTACTGGCCTTATCAGGTGGAGCTTGAGGCCCACGAGTTACCTCCAGCCAGCCGCTCGAATGAGCCCGGTTTTTCGAAGTTGGCCGAGGGAAACTTCGTAGGTCCTGCCCTCTAAAGACCAGAGCGCTACTTGGCCCGGTTTCCAGCGTGGCGATGGAGCATGCTCCGCCGAGTGGGCGTAAACTGGCCTACTCCTCCAAAAAGATGAACGCCAACAGTCAGCCACCGCTAGCCATGAGACGCCTGCGGAGTTCCCTGGCCTCGATTGCGAAAGTTGAGTGACCGGCGCGGTCCCTAAAGAATTGAAAACTCCCGGCCTCATCCATTCGAAAAAGGCGATTGATCAGCTCGGGCGCGTAAGCGGGTTGGCCTCGCTCGAAATTGACCACCACCACCCAGTCGACCGAGGCCAACTTCTCGACCAGCTCCTCTCGAGGAGGGAAAGGGGTCGCTGTGCAGCCGCTATACCACCGAAGCTGCGGGGTGGACGAGCCCATGACCACCTGACCTTCTTCAAGCTGAAGAGTCGCCAGACAGTCGGTGAAGCTGGGGTAACCAACCGTGGTAATTTGATCAAAGGCGGGTCTCCAGCTAACGTAGCTCACCATGGCCAGAGCTGCGACGACTACCAGGGCGGGGACGGTTGTTTTAAATCCTTTCCACAACTTCGGCCCGAGGCGGCCGTAGGCGACCCCTGCGCTGGCGGCAAAAAAAGGCACCATCGCCGTCACCAGACGAAGCTCTTTGTAGCGGTAGGCGCTAAACCATAGCAAGAGGAATGCAACCACCACCAAGCAATGGAGACCGAACGGGTCTTTCTCCTTAAGAACCCAGAGAAAACCCAGACTGGCCAAGATAAGGACCGGCCAGCTCAAGAGTGTGGGTAGATTGACGAAGTAGAAACTGAGCGGCATACTCACCCCTGGAGCGTATCTTTGAAGCTGTCCCGAAGCGTAACGAAACCCGGTCAAAGCGTCACCGTAAACCATCGCCTGGCGAACCAACCACGGTGCCTGGACGGCAAGTCCCACCAGCGGTGCAAGCCAGAACGCTCGCGTCTTCAATTTTTGGGCAACAGTGGCTCGGTCGAGAAAGAGCCCCAGGATCACGAAGAGAACAAAAAGAGGCCCTAACAAGACACAAGTGTAGCGAGTCAAAAAGGCCAATCCGGTGAAGGCCCAAGCCAGATAAAACCAACGCTGCGAGCGGTAAAGACCCGAGTAAAAACAGAAGCAGGCTCCTGCAAAAAAAGCCATAAACGGCATCTCGGTCAGCAGAAATGAGGTGTGGAGCCAGAAGAAAGGGGCCGAACCCAGGCATCCTACTGCCACCGTGGCCGCGGCCACTCCCAACTCACTCCACAGTGCCCAATAGACGAGCCCGAGAGCCAGAGCGGCGAACAAGATTTGAGGGCTCTTGAGCACGGAGTCTTGACTGGAGCCCGTCAGGGCCATGGTGGCCGCCACTGCCAGAGGCAAGACAGGCGGTCGGAATGAGCTTCCATAAACGTCCCCTCGGTAGAGGTCTCGACCGAGGTTAGCATATTCAGCCTCGTCCCACATGAACATTCCGTGACTGTCGAGGGTCGAAGCGTAAAGGCAGCAGAATCCAACCAGAAGAGCCAGGAGGGGCCAGTGTGGCATTTTTTTGGAGGTTTTAGCCATCGTTATAGTCGACTCAGGGCGGCTTGAGCCAGGCGGTTGCCGGGTTCGAGTTCGAGAACGCGCTCCAGACTCTGGCGAGCCATCGGGCCCCGGCCCAGTCGCACTTGGGCTAGCCCTAGCTGGAGCCAGTCTTCAGGTTTGGGATCCAGGCGGACAACTCGTTCTAAAGCCCCCACCATCTGCTCATCCTCGAGCGACGGAGCCACCGTGCGAAAGGCGTTGGCCCAACGCACCAGCAAGTGTTGGCGCAAGATTGAGGCTTGAGGAGAAGCGCGCCAGGGAGTGGCCATTGAGTCCAAGAGCGCGTAAGTACGACGGTCGGTCGACTCTCGCTCTGGAATCTCCTCTCCTGGGGAACGATACTCGTAAACCAAACCCCGCGGCACAAAGAAGCCAGGTATCCCCTCCGGCACCGCTTCGAAGAAAAATTGTCGGTCGCTCTCCAACGCTTGCTCAAGACTCTCCACCGCCAAGTCCCGCGGGAGAGTCTCGCGATACCACTGGGAGGCTAACAAGCCTGCGTGTAGGATCTGAACATCTTTCCTTTCTCCTTCAACCTCCTGAGCGTAGAGGTAGGCTCCCGAGGTCATGTCGCTGTCGGGAATAAGCACCGCCTCGGAGGGAAGAGTCTGCCAAACGGCGGCCACGGTGGTAGGAAGATGGTCACTACCCGCTTGGGTGACGGCGTTCCAATGAGTCAAGCCCTGGAGAAGACAAAGGCCGACTCCGACGGCCACTGTCAGACGGGGCTTCAACTCAGCCAGGGCTCGACCCATCAATCCCGCCAGGAGGAGATACGACACCGAGTAGAAGCGGTCCAAAATATCGTGAAAAATGGGCTGATTCGGCTGGTTAGCCAGCAAGACGAAACACGGTCCAGTGCCCAACCAGGCGAGAACCACCAAAGCCAGTTCGCGGAACTGCCCTGAGCGCCAGGCCAGAAACGCGCCCACCACCGCCAATAAGACCAGTCCGAAGGCAAACTGCTGGCTAGCCAGCGAGGTGAAATAATACCCGAAGCGTTCGGCCAAAGTGGCCCCCTGCTCCTCGGTGCTCAAAGTGGTGGTCCCGTAGCCCTGACGCAGCACGACCCACACAAACCGCTCCAGAGTGGAGGGGTCCCCCCAGTTGACGGCCGGGCTTGACTGGGCCCGAAGGGGAAGATAAAGCAGCGGCACCAATCCTCCCAGAAAGGCGACCAGACTGGTTTTGATCGAGTTCGGGTCAGAAGGAGCGTCCCCAAGGTAGACCACCAGGGCCGGCAAGAGTAAGACAATCGTGTGATGATGGCAGAGGGCTAGCCCTAACAGAAGCGCCCCGACCCAATTGGGCGCCCGACCCTGACGACGATAGGTAGCCCAGAGCATCAAGGCTCCAGCAAGAAGGAAGTGAAGAGCGTATTTCTCAGCCCCCACGGCTTGGCGCCAGGGAGCCACAGCCAGTCCCCCCAACAGAGCCGAAAGCATTCCGGCCGACGGCTGACTCCACAGGCGACTAAACGTCATCCCCAGTAGAGTCACGCCAAGAGCCGCGCAAAGAGCGCTAAAGACGTTTAAACGAAAGGCCACCGAGCCCACCGGCAGCCAACTAGCCAAATGTCCGAGCAATATGTAGAGAGGATAGCCAGGTGGATGAGCGATCCCCAGGGTAGCGGCCGCCGTCGTCAATTCGCCACCGTCGTGAGTGGTGGCCAGATCGGGAGCCGAAGTGGCCAGGTAGAGACCTAGAGTGACCACTAAGAGTCCTAGTGATAAGGCGCGCTCGCTCACCGGCGCCTGGTTCGTGCCCCCCCTCGAATTTCCCCCGGCCCGGAAGGGATTGGTTTCCGCTCCCCAGGCTCGGGGTATCTCATCACCTATGTAAGTGCGTCCTTTTTCCGCTTTCCTCACCCTGGTCTTGACGATGCTGACGGCCGCTTTTTGGTGGCGGCCTGTCGGGGCCGAGACCGACCCCATACCGGAGCCCACCGATGCTGCCGAACAGGTGGCTCAAACGGTCGCTGTGGAAAGTCAAGTCCGAGTCATCGACGGCGATCTTCGCTCGGCTCGCGAAGCGGCACTCTTGAGCGGCTACCGCAAGCTGATCGAGATAGGCCAGCAACGGTGGGGGTTCGGCGTGGTGCTTGAGCCAGAGCCAGGAGAATCCAAGCGTTTCGTCATCGACGAGCGCCATCCCAATGAGCGACTCCTGGCCTGGGCCTTAAGGGCTGAGGTCAAAAACCAGCGCAGTCACGATAGCCAGCTTTGGATGGCTCTAGAGAGCCCCTCAGTGGGAGAACTCTCGGCCCTTTCCCCAAGCCTGGTCGGTTCTCAAACGATCGATGTTGATGGTGATGGAGTGCAGGAGAAAGTGGGGCTCGGATTTGATGGTCGGGTTTATCTGCAGAAATACCTCGACCGGGATTGGGAAACGGTGGCCAGCAGCCCGAGTTTGGCTCGTTTCGAGTCACTCACCCGACGGGACGGCGAGAGCCTTTTTGAGCAAGTCCGGGTCACGCGACCGGAAGCTCTCGAGAAGGTTCGAGCTCGCTACGATCGGGCCACAGTGACGGTGCGACTCCTTTCCAGTGAACAGGTCAACGGAAGACTGGTCGGCCGACAGCGTTCTCCCGTCACGGTCGACATTCTGCTAGACCAGGGAATGCCCGGTCCGGGGCTTTCTATCGAGGAGCCGTTCGACTTCTCAGACTCCACTCAAAAGGAGTTGAATCTGTTCGGAGCCATCGAGGCGCCGGCCAAGGTCACGGCTGCCGACCTTCGCTTGAACGGTCGCAAGTTGTGGCAAAGTCCAGCTGGCTATAGCGCTCCCAAAGTGAAGCTTGATCTGGTGCTGAAGCTTTCTCCGGGATGGAATCGGTTGACGGCCACGGTGCTCGACTCCCGGGAGGAGAAGCTGGTTCGAGAGTTGCTGCTTCGAAACCAGGCCATCCCCCAAAGCGTCGACCCGTCCAAGCGTTGGGCTCTGGTAGTCGACACCGGCCGAGACGAACACCGGGAGTTGGTCGAGGTTCTAACGCGTTTCGGAGGTTTCCCGGCCCAGCAGATCACGGTGCTTTCCGGGCGTGAGTCAACCAGCCAGGCTATCAACGCCGCTTTGGAACGCTTTAGCCACCAGTCTGAGGGTTTCTTACTCTTCTACTATCAGGGTCGCATCTGGAGCGGCAATCGCCCTCTAGCGTTGCGTTTAGAAGACAAAGCGGTGGAGTTTGAAGGTTGGTTTGAGGCTCCCGAAGGCATGCAGATCCTGGGCCTTTTCGACATCGAGGAAAACCGTCGTCAGCCCCTGGACTGGTCCACCTTCTCCCAGTTGAGCCGGCTCTTGGAAGAGCAAGGGTGGGCTGTTGTGGCCGGTCAGGAGGGTCGTCTCGAAGAGGAATTGGGTCGAGCTTTCACAGCCGACTTGAATCAGGATCGCGTCGTCGAACTCGAAGAGTTCTACCGGCGCCTGGTTGAACGGTTTCAAGCCGAACAACGTCGTCCGCCCATCCTACGAGGGCTCTTGACAGGCGGACTGGCCCTGGCCGTAGCCCCCGAAGGCGGCTGGCCAAGGCCTTCCCGGCGACGACGTTAAGTCGGTTCCTGGTCGAGTTTACTGAAGACCAATTCATTAACGCAGCCGGCTACCACCGCGTCCCCCCAGACGTTGACGGCCGTTCGGCAGCGGTCCAGGAACCAGTCGATGGAAAGAAGCAGACCAACCCCCGCGGTGGGAAGTCCGGCTGCGTTCAAAACGATCAGCATGGTCACCAACCCCGCCTCCGGGATGCCAGCAGCTCCAATGGCGGCCAGAGTAGCCGTCACAAACACCACCAACTGTCCCTCAAAGCCCAAATTGAATCCATAAGCTTGAGCGATGAACACGGCCGCCACCGACTCGTACAGAGCAGTCCCGTTCATATTGACGGTGGCTCCCAGAGGGAGGACGAAACTGGCTGCCTCAGGGCTCACTTCAGCCTCTTCGCAACACTCCATCGTCAAGGGCAGGGTGGCCGAAGAGGAGGCGGTTGAAAAGGCCGTCGTCAGGGCTTTGAACAGCTTCGAAAAGAAAAAGACGGGACTTCGTCGGGCCAACAAAAGGTAGATGCCGGCCAGCAAAATTCCGTGGACCGCCAAAGCCAGAATGACGCACAGGGCATAGTTTCCCAGCTTAGAGATCTCGGTGTAGAAGGCGCTTCCACCACCCGCTTTACCCAGGCGGGCTGCGATCAGGGCGAAAATTCCGAGGGGGGCGGTGTACATGATCAGGTTCACCATCTGCATCATGGCTTCGCTGACCCCGTTAAAGAACTCCAGGACCTGCTCACCTTTCGGTCCTAAGGTGGTCAAGACACCGCCGAACAGAAGCGAGAAAAAGATCAGGGGGAGGATATCGGTGTGAGCGGCCGACTCGATGATGTTCTCGGAAACCATCATTCGCAAAACTTTGGCCAGCACCGCGAAGACAGTCTTTTCCCCCTCAATAATTGCCTCGTTAGCCTGGTCCTCGGTCTTAAAGGTAGCCACTAGAGCCCGCACCGGCTCGCCCTCAAGAGTATAATACTTCTGTTCCTTGTCGAAGACGTAGTATTGGTCGTTGATCTTCTTGACCAACCGGGTCATACTACTCGCGCCCGTCTCTTTCGGGGGAGCCATGCCGGCACCGGGCTTGATCAGATTCACAAAAATCATGCCGATCAGGACGGCCAGTCCCGTGGTGGCGGCATACATAAAGACCGTCATCAGACCCGGCTTACCCAGCTTGCGCACGTCGCCCAGGCTGGCGATCCCGGCGATCATGGAACTAACAACCAGGGGCACGATCAGCATCTTCAAAGCGTTCAGGAACAACTCGCCGATAAACTCGAGATGCTTGGCCTGCTCAGGGGCAAAGGCTCCCATCACCCCACCCAGGATGACCCCCACAATGATGGCTGGAAGGAGCCAGGCCGCTCCGTGACTGCTCTCCTGGGCCTCGGACTCGGGGGTTTGGGTGTCGCTCATAGAAAGCGCTTTCGGCGCTGCGGTAGGCGGCTCCTCGGGAGTGGCGAAGGCTGGCTCGGTGACGGAACTCGAGCAACTCCTGACCAGCTTGCGATCGGTCGGCCCAGTCGACTCGAGTTCTCGATTTCATCTCGACCAGAAAAGAGCGCGCGAAGTTCTCGACCAGTATCGACTGCCCGGTCCGGCCTATGTGGTGGTCAAGCTGGTTCAGGCCCTGGTTGGCCTGGGGGCCGAACAGATTTCGGTCCGGTTACGCAAGCAAGGCGTGCTGCTCCATGGCCCAGGGGCCAGGCTGGAGCAACCCGAACAGCTCGCTCACGAATTGGCCTCTATCCAGGTCGCCCAGGACGAGCCGCTCGACGATCTGGTTATCGGTCTACGCTCAAGTCTGGCTCAGGGGTTCCGGCTGGCCGCTTGCCATCTCTTCGATGGTTCAGCCTCCTGGCTCACGGTGGTCGAATCGGGGTTAGCCGAGCGCTTCGGTCCGATGAGGCTGGGTGTTCGAAAAGGCCGACCGGAACTCAAGCTTCACCTGAGTCGAAGCCAACCAGACCGTGACCAAACCGCCGAAATTCATCGTCTCTTGAGTCGACGATTCTGCTGGTCACCCGTTCCCATCAAACTCGATGGTCGGTCCCTGGAGCTTCCGGTGACGGCTCTTCCCGGCCTCAACCCACCCTTTTTGCTGGCCGACCAGGTGTGGGCTGACAAGAATGGTTGGGTCGTGCCACCTCGAAAAATACGCCTCTGGTACGAGCCTCAACTCCGGGTCGACCGCAGTCAGCCGGTGGAAACTCTCGACACCCTCCTCCGGGTCGGCCAGGCCAGACAGGCTTGGGGTTACCTGGCTCTCGCGCCCGAGGGAGAGGGTCAACTCTACGTTGTGCGGCGAGGCTTTCTGGCCACGCCCCGACCCCTCACTGGTGGGCTTTGGGCGGTGGTGCGAGGGGAGCAGTTGGGGACCGATATCTCTCGCATCTCACTTCGCCAAGACCAACGCTACCAAGACCTTCTCGACCAGCTGGAGAAGGCTCAGCAAGACCTCGCCCTTCTGGCCCTTTACCATCATCAGCTCGGTCTTCGTAGTGGTTATGCTCAGGTGGTTAAGGCCTGGGTCCTCTCCCGCCAGGACCGGGGTCGGTAACCGGAATCTGGGTCTTCCAATAGACCCCCTGTTGGCGTCCGGCTTGGATATGAGAGCGGATATCTTGACTGGCTGAAGGTTGATAGCCGTTGACGGCGGCCGTCAGCGAAGCCAGCGACGAACCGACCGGGAGCTGGGCCACCACCTTTCCCGTTTGCCCAAAGGGGTCAGGATAGATCACCAGGTAACCCGACTTGAGCTGGGCACCCTCGAGACCCGACAGAGTGGTGGGAGCGAGGCTCGACGCGAAAACCGCTTTACCGGCCAGAGGGCCCACCGCCAGAGGAGCCAGGCGGTGCTGCAGTTGGTCGAGTTGACCAGACGAACTAGCCACCGTCACCACCAACGGAACTCGGTCACAAGCGGCCACATTAAGGCCAAGCCGAACGTTGGCGAGAGACGGCGGTTTCAGAGGAGTGAGCTGCCTTCCTCGATAGTAGGCCCCGATCTCTTCCATGGTGACCGCTAGAGTAGCGGCGTCTCCAAAGACCATTCGAGGAGAACGCCCCGAACGGGTCAACTGATGCTTGCCATCGGGTGAGAGCAAGGCAAAAACACTATTCTCGAGTTGGCCTGAGCCAGTTCGGAAGAGACGTTTGAGCAGCTGCCCTTCGCTGGCACTCTCATAGGTCGCGAGTCGGATGCAGACAAAGTTTCGCGAGGCTCTGATCACCTCGGGTTGGGACAGGAAACTCCTGTCCATATCTTGCTTAGCTGGTCACCAGACGCCAGAAACGTTGTGGCAGTGAGGGGCCGCCGCTATTAAAAAGATAGGGCGCCCGCACCGCTGGGCTTCTCTGAGCCCGTCCTCCCAAATTCCGTAAAAGGGAATCCCTTCTTGAGCCCAGGCTAGACCTGTTAACAGTAGGAACAAAAGGCACTTCTTCATACCTCCACTCTACCAGTTCGAGGTGGCGAACCTGTCGGCAAAGTTATCGAAAGTATGTCATCTCGCCACGGTTGAATCGCTCGAAAAAACCGAGCCCGATCGGCGTCTAAGGCCGTGCTGGTGACGCTCGATCAAAATCATCTCCCCGAAAGCCAGCTCCTGCCAGCGGTCCGGCTCATCCGTCAGCGGCTCGGAAGTGATGAGAGCGGTCTCGAACTCTTCTTCAGGACAGTCTTCAAGAGTATAGTAATAGGGGAGCGATTTGCCTTGAAGGAAATACAGTGGTTCGAGCAAGGTGGAGAGCAAAAACTCCTTGCTGTCGATGGGAGCCTGACGATAATTCTTCCAGTCGCCTGAGAGGTCGGTGTTACCGTGCTCACCGGCCCCATAGTTGACAGCCAAAAGCCGTCCGGGCGAGGCCAGCAGCAGCTTGAGCTTGAGCGGCCGATGGTTGCCGCAAGCCTTGCCGGCCTCCACAAAAAGGTTGAGGAGCCCTCCTAACACTTCCCGCAGGGTCTCAAAGTCATAAGGGTCCTCGCGCTCGGCCAGGAGCGAGAGAAGAAGGCAGTAGACCAGTTCGGTGTCCGTGGTTCCTCGAATCTGACGGAGCCACTGAGTCTGAGCGTGGTCCAGTAGCTCTCCGAGCATCACTTTCCAGTCCAGCACAAAACCGTTGTGGGCCAATATCCAAGGGGCTCTCTCGAAGCGGAAGGGATGGCAGTTTTCGTCGGTGATAACCCCTTCCGGCTGGTAGGTGGCGGCACGCAGATGGGCCAGTAAGAGCTCCCCTTCCAGGCAAGGGACCATCGAGTTGAGGTTGTCATCAAAGAAGGCCGGCACGGCTCGCCGATAAATCAAAGGGCGGTCGGGCTCAGGGTATGCCTGGCTCCACAAAGCGAAACCCCAACCGGCCAGCTGCAGAACGGGATGCTGGCGAGGCCCGCGGGATTGGTTGACCAGACTGTTGGGAGGGTCGAGCAACAGTTTTGAGACGGGCACGGTGGGGCCCAGATAGCCGAGCAGTCTACACATCCCAGCAGCTCTTCTGAACTGAGAGGGCCAAACCTTCGGCCAGGAGGAGGTCGTTGGGCCCTAGAACTCTCGGGGATGCAAGAACGACTCAGGGTGGCCATGTTTACCACCGTCTATCATCCCACTGTCAACGGGGTGGTTGTGTCGGTGGACGCTTTTCGCCAGGGTTTACGCAGCCTCGGCCACGATGTCTTTGTGTTCGGGCCGGACGCCTCAGGCTACAAAGATGAGGAGCCTTACATCTTCCGCTATCCCGCTTTGGAACTACCGGTTCAGAAATATCCCCTGGCTTTGCCAGTCAGCCCTTTCGTCGATCGATTGCTCCCTCGTCTCAAGCCCCATGTTCTGCACGCTAACCACCCCGCTTTGCTCGGTCAGGTAGCGGCCGATAAGTCTAAACGATTGCACATCCCGTTGGTGTTCACCTACCATACGCGCTACCGGGACTATTCTCACTACGCCAAACTGATACCCCAGGATTTGGTCAAAGACTTCATCGAGCACTGGCTGGCCCATTTTCTCCGAGGTTGCCACCAAGTGGTGGTCCCGAGTGGCAGTATCGAACAAATGGTCAAAGACACTTATGGGATCGAACGAGGCCTGTCGGTCGTTCCCACTGGCATCGACGCAGCTCGCTTTCGGGTCCCTGATCGAGACGAGGCCCGAGCCGAACTAGGCCTCTCTGGGAAAGTCCTGGTGTCGGTCGGGCGACTGGCTCAAGAGAAAAACTTCGACTTTCTTATCCGCAGCTTGGCTCGGGTGACGGAAGAAGTCGACGACGTCCAGTTGATCATTTTGGGTGAGGGCGACGAGCGGGAGAATCTCGAAACTTTGATCAGTTGTTGTGACCTCGACGGCCAGGTGCATCTACCCGGCCTGGTGCCCCACGACGCCATCCCCACCTATTTCCGTGCGGCTGACCTTTTCGCTTTCGCCTCGGTTACTGAGACCCAGGGCTTGGTCACCCTTGAGGGGATGGCCGCTGGCCTGCCAGTGGTGGCGGTGAAGGCCAGCGGTACTAGCGACGTGGTCGAGCATGGTCGAAACGGCTTCCTGGTCGATTGCGACGAGCAAGCCCTGGCCCAGGCTATTCTTGAGTTGCTGGGGGACAGTCAACGAATGGCCCACTACAGTCAGCACTCGATCGACTTGAGCGAGAGTTTCAGTCTGGAGAATCAGGCCCGCAAGATGGAGGCCGCCTATCGCGAGGCCATGGAGCGTCATCGGGAGGACAAGACCGTTCTTCTAGACACCTGGTCAGAACGAAGCCCCCTGGAAGAGTTCTTGAGATTCTTCAAGCCGCTTCGGCCCAAAGTCCCCCTTAGGGAGTGACCACTTGGATGGCGGCGGGGAGGGCCTCGATGGTGCAAGGCGTCGAGCCAGAGGCCTCGCCGTCGAGCCACAAAGGCTGAGGCGGCTCGGCCTCGATGGTGATAACTCTTCCCTGTCTGTGATTAAGTTGCGGCGGAGGCTGGTCTAATAGGCTTTGGGCCACCGCCTGGGTCAGGGGCGTTTCGCGGTCGAGAACAAAGACGTCAAGACGTCCGTCTTGAGCACTGACCGAGCGAAGACCCGCTGGGATCCCACCAGCCGATCCAGCATTGAAGACGAAGCACATCAAGCCTTCTTCTACCCACTCTTGATTGTCCACGACCAGTCGGTAGCGAGTCGGCTGAAGGCTAGTCAGAATTCTCAGCGCAGCTAGGGGATAAGCCAAAAGCCCGAAGCGGTCCTTCTCCTCCCGACTGGCAGCCTGCTCGGACCGGGGCCCGGTGTAGGCTCTCAACATGAAAACCCGGTCTCTCACTCGAGCCAGGTCCAGCCCGCTGGTCTTTCTCGATTGACACACCAGTTGGGCCGCCTCTCGCAGGTCTCGAGGAATCCCCAGTTCGAAGGCCATGGCGTTGCCAGTTCCGCCCGGCAAAATGGCCAACGGGACGTCGGTCCCCATCAGTCCGTTGACGACCTCCATCTGAGTACCATCACCGCCATAACCCAACACCAGATCGCAGCCGCTCTCCACCGCCCTGCGGGCCGCTCGGGTCGCGTCTCCAGGTTGATGGGTGAGACTCACCTCCCAATCCAGATCGAAGTCTTTGAAGACATCGTTGAGAGTGTTCGAGGCTCGAAGACTAGCTGGAACGCCTCTGGGGCGGCCACGGCTTGAGCGATCAGCTCTGCGTCGATGAACATTTGATTGAACCGGAGCAGAGGGAGAGGCGAAGGTGGCTTTTGACGTTCGAGCAGCTTCTTCAGGTCGATCTCCTCGGGCAGGCGCCGGCGCACCTCTCGGGCCACCTCGGTCAGGTTGAGTCCGGGAATCTTGAAAGGGAGCTGGAAGGGGTTACTGCTTTGGAACACAGAGCGACTGACCAGTTCATCCATCGTCTTGCTCAGAAGGTCGCCCTGAGATTGATCAACCTGGAGGGTCCAGACGACCACCGGTCGGTGGGCCGGCATTCTGTCATGAGAGACCAGTTGAAGCAGGCTCACGGTTCTCACCAGTGCTTCTCCAAAGGGAAGTTCTCTCACCGCGGAGGGCCTCTTCGACTTGCTGAGCGATGGTTGGCAACCGCTCAGCCAAGCGCTTCTCCAGGTGTCGGTAGAGATGATCGAGAGTGTAGAGCGAGAGGCGACCAGGTGGCTGCACGACAGGGTAGTTGACCAGAAAGTAGTCGAGGCCGCCTCGACCTTCCCCTCGAAGAGCAGACTCCAGACAAAGATCGAGCTTGTCGGCCAAACGGGGCATCAAAAAGACCACCGAAGGGTGGAGAGGAAAAGAATCTAGGGGGTCGAGGACCGAGTCGATGCCCAGTTTGGCCAGGCAGTGACGCTGAAACTCGAACTCAGGATGGCGCTCTAATTGCGGCCACTCGTCCCAATCTCGTCGTTGGGGCTTGAGGCCCTGGCCGGGCCTGACCAACGCGCTCAGCCTTTGGGCCCGATACAGTTTCATTTTCTGTGGATTCTGATGGCGTCGGTCAAGTCCTCCGCTTTCTTTTGCCGCCTTGGTCGTGGAGGATAACAAAAACCAACTCGGCTCCCAGCAAGAAGACAGTCGCCTCGATGTAGAGCCAAACCAACAAGCCGATGATGCCCCAGATGGAGCCGTAAAGGGGATTCTGGCGACCGAACTCCACGATATATTCGAGATAGATGTAGCTGGAGAACCTCCAGGCCAGGGCCGAGAAGAGGGCTCCCGGGACGGCGTGAATGAGAGGAACCTGGCGGCTGGGCAAGATGACGTAGATCAACAAGAAGATGGTGAAGGTGGCCAACGGAACCACCAGCCAGGAATGGATGTAGAGCCAAAAACTGGTCTGATCCAAGGAGAAACCGGCAACTTCCGCTCGAGGGAGGCGAAGTAAAAGGTTGTGAATCCAGGTCAGGGCGGCCGTGGCCCAACCGACCGTGAAGACCACCGCTCCACAGAGTAAAACCATCAGCATGGCCAGCAGATTTCCCGTGAAGAAGGAGCGATTAAGAGGGATATCCCAAGCCTTATGAAGGCTGAGCTCCATAGCCCGAAACAGCATCCGCCCTGACCACAACAGCATCAAGACCCCGACCACTCCTAATTTCTTGCGGTCTTTCATAATGTCGGTGAGAGTGTCATGCAAGAACACCACCATCGTCTCGGGAACGAAGTAGGATGACAGGTCGAGAGTATAGTGAAGAGCCTGCTCCCCTTCCCAAAAATGGGCCAACACAGCCACCGAGATCAAAACGAGAGGGATTAAAGAAAAGAAGGCATAAAAAGCGATTCCGGCCGCCAGAAAAGGGCCGTCATCTTCGAGATACTCCCGCACCATCCTGATGGTGAGTCGGGGAAGCCGTTTCAGTGTGTCCACGCCAGGAAATCACCTTCCCAGACGGAATTGAATAAAATTCATGAGCATGATCCCATCCCGATTCTGGTTCCTTTGCTGCCTGCTGGCTCTGACCCTGGCTGTTTCCCCTGCTCAAGCCGTGGGTACGCCTTCGGCAGCGGCCCTCAAACAGAAAATCCAGGAGGCGATCGCGAGTCGCCCTCAGTTGGCTGGCGGCCGGGTCGGGATTTACATCAAAGTGCTCAAGACCGACCGAGTCCTCTACAACAACGGGGGCAACCAGCCTATGATTCCGGCCTCGAATCTGAAGCTCGCCACGACCGCCGCCGCCTTGGACTTGATGGGTCCCCAGCACCGACTCGAGACCCGCCTTTTAGGGCCAGCAGCCGAGAACGGCGTGATCGAGGGGGACCTGATTCTCCGAGGGGGCGGAGACCCCAGCTTCTGCTACCCCTACCACCGGCCAAGTAGCGAACCGCTTCGTTATTTCGTACGCCAGTTGCGTAAAGCCGGCGTCACGAAAATTGTGGGAGATGTGGTGGCCGACGATTCGGCGTTCGATCGACAGTTTCTCGGCCAGGGTTGGCACGACCGTTATCTTCTTGATAGCTACGCGGCCCCCGTTTCAGCCCTCTCTCTCAATGCCAACCTGGTGGAGCTGACGATCTCCACCGAGGGGATCACCACCGTTCCCTCGACTCCCTCCTTGAATCTGATCAACAAAGTAACTCCGGGCGGAGGGGGGGTCTGGGTCGAGCGTCAGCGGGGCAGCGACGATATTATCATCAAAGGAAGTCTCAGGCCGGGCGCCGTGGCCAAGAGGACCCTCACCATCCACAACGCCACTCTCTTCACCGGAGGCACCTTTCTGAGGATTCTCAAGAAGGGTGGCCTGGCCATCACCGGCTCACTCAAGGCTCTGGAGGAGGGGCAAAGGCCCACCCTCTCGGGATTGACTATCTACGGACGCTTCCAGTCTCCCCCCCTGCTCGAGATGGTCGAACGGATCAATAAAGAAAGCGACAATCTCTTTGCCGAGCACATCTTTAAAGCGCTGGCCTTCCAGGCCAAGGGGTTTGGTTCGGCCGCCAACGGCGAGTTGGCTGTCAAAGAGTTTCTAGACACGCGTGGTTACGATGTCTCGGGTCTCAAGATGGTGGACGGCAGCGGTCTCTCTGAGCTGAATCGGATCAGCCCCCGTCAGCTGGTAGACGTGCTTGATGCTATGTGGAACCACCCTCTGGGTCAAGCCTATATCGACAGTCTTCCGGCCGGCGGTCAGGGTACTCTTCGCTACCGTTTGAACGGTTTAACGGTCAGGGCCAAGACCGGAACTCTCAAGGGTCATTCAGGTTTAACGGGTTATGTGGTCTCGAGTTATGGTCAAACCCTGGCTTTTTCGGTGTTGGTCAACGATGTTCCCAGCACCTGGAGCGCCATCGATCTGGAAGACCACATCGTTAAGATACTGGCGACCTGGCCTCAGCCGCTGTGACCTTCCGACGGGGTGACGGCTGGCCTCGACTGGCGGCCGCCCTAGGCTTAGTGTTGTGCCTGTTGCCCGCTTGGGGGAGGCATTGGGCCGGTCTGGGGCTCGGCCTTCTCGTGGTCGTCACCCTTCTAGCCTGGCGTCGCGGCCTCTCTCTCGAGTCGAGATGGCTGACCCATTGGTGGGGTTTTCAGCTGCCGCTACTCGGAGTCGTTCGCTGCCGAACCCTTCGAGAGCAGAGTGTGGAGGGACTCGATTCGGTTCGTGTTGAGTCTCTCGAGAAAGGCCACCACTACAAAGCCAAACCGATGTACCGCGTGGTCATGGAGAAGGCTGAAGACCCCCTCTCCAGGGTGGTCATCGATGATGAGTTCGACTCGGTTGACCAGGCCGAGGTGCTGGCGGAGAAGGTTCGTCAGCACCTCAAGTCGACATAGCGGGCGTCCATGTTAACAATTTGTTAAAGGCATGAAGATACGTCAACCTCTTTCCTTACCAACTCACCGATCAAGACTTTCGAAATGTGACCAGCAAACTCTCCGAACTCGGCTACTCCTATCGGGTTCAAAAAGGCCAGCTCGTCGTTCCGACTGCCCACAAGCTCGAGATTCGCTCTCTACTAGCCCGCCACCACTTACCTAGTCATCGACTACTCGACTCCGACTCGGTTCCCGAGCAGCAAGGCTGGTCAGACCTGACCCCCACCCAGACGGTTCTGTGGCAAAGGATCTCTTCAGAAGGGGAGTTGGTCCAAGCGCTACGCGAATTTGCTGAGGTGGAGGACGCTTGGGTTCTTTTAGAGGGCCAAAGTGCTTCTATCCTGCTCAAGACTCACCAACCAGTCTCGTCTACTACAGCTCCTAAACTCCTGGCCGTGGTCGAGACCCAAACCGGTCTCCAAGGGAAGGATGTCGCCATCGAGACGACCGAGGGCGAGAGGTTGTGGCCAAAATGACCCGAGCGCCTTTTGCTCCAACACAAGGCCGGTCAGGAGTTTGGTTAGTTTCGCAGACGAACCCGGGACTCAAGACTTAGAGTTTCGAACTCGACACCACCCGGTTTGGGTTGGCGAGCTTCGAGACGGCATCGAACGATCGGCGGGGCGAGGACGAAATCACAGCTGTAGACGAACCTCGCCACCACTCTTCCTCCCGCCAGGTAGTTACTCAGGGGCAGAGCGGGACCGTAGGTTTCGATCGGTCCGGCGGCGTTCGCCTCGGGTGAACCCGGCGCCAAGGGAACCTCTACGCGTCGCAGGGTCTCATCGGCGCTGAGGTGATAGTAAACCAGGTATTTTTGCCACACCAGCGAGCCGTTTGAAGCCACCGCGTAGTCGCCGTCGTAGAGGTCTGAGCTTGCGCTCAAAAAGCTCAGGGCTTTGCCGTCGGGGGCCACCGTCACACTGCCATAGACACTTGGCTCTAACTCCCGGCTCCACCGGCCCACCCCCACCTGGAGCGACTGTAGAAGGTCGGTGCGACTCTCGGTCTTCAGCATCGCTCGCGATCCGATCTCAAAGATCAGAAAGATAGCTCCTAACAGAATCGTTAGAACAAACGACGCAATCAAAACCTCCAACAACGTCGCTCCTCGTCTCACGGGTGAAGGTAAGTCTCCAGTTTCGCCCCACCTGGTTGACCCCAAGAGACCTCCACCGCGACGCTGACAGTAGTGCCCACCACCTGGCGGGTCTGAACCGAGATGATGTAGCGGCGGCCGTCGATCACCACTTCTGGGTAGGGGGCGGGAGGGAATCCTGCTAACGTCTGGCCCGTGGGAACGGTGCCGTCGAAGGTGCTGTTGGCGGTGGGTAGCGTGCTTCGATCGGCTGCGCTGATCTCTTCAAGCATGGCTCGAGCGATTTCGTGGCCCACGGTCGCTTCCTGAGAGTGAGCCATCAACTCGAGGCCACCGATGAAAACCCCCAGGATAGCCAGCAGCGCAACAGCCAGGATAGCCACGGCTATCATCACCTCGACCAGCGAGACAGCCTGACTAGCGACCCAACCAGGTCCGCAACGAGATGCCGCTGGCGGTGGCTGCACCATGGTCGAAAAACTCCTCCACGTAAGTCAAACTGGTGCCGTTGTTCAAGAACAAGTCGCCCGGTTTGACGGTGACACCATCGAGCACTTTCTCCGGTTGACTCCCGTCGTCGATAGCCATGATGGCACCCAGAATATTGACCTCGTTATCGGCATAGACGAAACCGTTCGTATAAAGGAGGCCGCGAAAATGAGAGGTTCCTATTCGGTCATAGCTGACCTGATTGGTCAGCACGATGAACTCTTTGATCGCCTCTTGAAAGATCGAGCTACCGTCTCCGTCTATAGCGGCATCAAACCATCCAACTCGGCTCCTCGTTCCGCTCAACCAGTCGTTTATCACGACGGAGGCGTCTTGGCTACCGGTGTAATTGCTATTGTCGGCCGGGTCGGCACTGGCACGCATCTTCGCATCGTAGAAGGCGTCGAGAGAATGGAAGCGCTCCACCAGAAAATCGACCGTCTCGCCGCTAACATTGGGGTCGTTACTCAACCTGTCGGCCATTCGAAAAAACGTGTCAGTGGAGCGCCCTTCCCAAGGCCTATAGCTGCTAGCTTGGCCCAGAACTCGACGCTGCTCGTCAAGGTCATCTCGAGCCGGGTGTCCGGGGGTTACTAGTTCGGCCGGGGTGTGGGAACTCATCGTGACCTGCATCGCTTCGAGGGCTACCTGAGCATCAGTCCACCAAACCCCCACGTCTCCAGGATTGGCAGCAGCGTAGGCATCCATAAATTCGGTCCCGTCGAAACCGAGCAGTTCGATGCTCCCCTTGCTGTAGATGGCTGTTTTGTCTTCTCGGGGAGTAGTCACCTCGGCGTTACCGCGAAAACGGGTCTCTCCTTTGACGTAAATGGCCCCGTCCCCCTTGATGGAGCCGTTGACGTCCAGGTCACCATTCACGTAAAGGGTGGCGCCGTTGAGATCGAGGTCACCTTGCAGGCTGACGTTACCGTTGTGATAAAAATCCTCGGGGGCTCCAGTTCCTAGAACAAACGAGCCCAAAGTGGGGATGGTCACCGGCGTGGCGCCGGCTTTGGCATCGACCTGAGCGACCACGTCAACGGCCGGGACGGGCCGTCGAGCCGAGTCATATTCTGTGGGAGGGCTCCCGTTGAGGGTGGCGCCGGTGAGATTGATACCCTGGGACGCTCTGGTCGAGACCGTCCCCTGGAAGATTGCAGTGTGACTGGCGCTGTCGAGCCACTCGATGATGTCGGGATCGGTGGTGGCGAGATTGGAGTGGATACCTCCCCCTGCCGGGCTGGGGTCGGTCACGGAGGTCACGCCGGCGACTTTCACATCCCCCTTGAACTTGACCCTTCCTGAGGCTAACCCGGCCACGTCGGTGGCGGGAAGCCCGCCTCCCTGAATCAGAACCTCGATCCGTCTTTCAGCTCTTCCCACCCGAGCTATCACCACAAGGTCAACGGATCCGGCAGGTACTGTGTTCGGGCCCCGAGGACCGTTAACCGCTCCAGCCCCCGCCAGATTGTTAACCGATTCATTCGATCCCACGGTAGAGGTGGACGGAGTTGTGTTGAAGGTCACGGTGTACGTTCCTACACCGGTCAGAGTTGGCTCTTCGTCGAAACCGTCGGTCCAGGCCTGGTTCGTCTCCAACAAGGCCATCGCGTGAGCCACGCCCGCCTCCCCGACGTAGAGGGCTGAGACCTGCTCTCGATGGAGCGAGGTTGAGAAGCTTCCGCCGTAGACGGCCGACAGCAAAGCTGCCACCATAATCAACAAAATGACCGCAAAAATCAAAGCGGTGGTTAAAGCGAAACCCGACTTCCTGCTCACCGCCCAAGTTTATCAGCTTTCTTGCCACTATTCAATCTGGCGCCCCTTAGGCCAGGTGGGGCTGGCTAAAGAGGCGGTCGAGTTCTTCGATACGAGGGACTTTGGTATCGTTGGGGTTCCACACCAGCCACAGGTAGATGGTAAAGGGAGCCTCCAGGCGGGTGAAGTAGAGCAAACGGTGGGCCGGCCTGGCCTGATCGCTCTCACTCCAAGTCCAGCCGGCGAAAGGCTTCGACTGACCTCTTTTGAGTTCATAACGAAAGCGAGCCGGAAAGATGGGAACGATGCGCGCCTGAAGTTGCTTACCTCGCAATAAACACCCCATATCGCCTCGCATCAGGACATCGAGGTGGGGACTCAAGAGGAGGCTCGACTCAAACTGAAGCTCCCCTTCGCCCAGAACCTGGTCTCGGATTGCGACCTGCTTCTTCTCCGGCATAAAGAGGACTTCTCGTTGCACTTGCCAGGGTCGATCGGGCATCAGCCAAGCTGGGCGAGAACTCCCCAGGTAATAG
>CAYRFU010000012.1:31388-40440 GCA_964423525.1 uncultured Burkholderiales bacterium
CTGAGGAATACGGCCAAGCGAGACGTCCGGCAGCGGTCCGGATTGAGTGCGAGACAGACTAAGCGGTTCTCGCTCCCGAGCAACCCTGGGGGCCGAGTGAGCGGCGAGAGTGCTGAAAGCTTGTCGGATAGAGCCAGGCTGGGAAGGGCCACCTGGCTCCAGCAGGACGGGCTCGCCGTCGAGATGGAGGAGCAGGCTAAGATGGTCGTCGTGGCTCTCGAAGCGAGCCGGTGCCATCGGCCGTTGCTGAGCTTCGGGCGGCTCCGGTCTTCCCCTCAAAGCGGCCCAACTGGCTTGGGGCTCCCACGACTGGCGAATCACGGCCAGCCCGGCTGAAGACGAACGAGCCGCAAGTCCAAAGGAGGTCGGTTCGGGAAGGTCGGCCCACCAGTCGAAAACGTTCGGTCCGACCCACCAGAGAAGTTCCACCGGGCACTGATCGGCGGAGAAGTGGGGTCGATTGTTGACCAGCATCGAGCCTAGGGCCAGCAAAGTTCTGGTTTGACTGGAAGGCCCGTGGTGGCGGGCCAGAAAACGGGTGTTGGCGGGATTGCCCAGGTCAGGCACCAATCCGCTCGGGGGCGTCAGAAGGGCCAGGGCTCTCAACCCACGCACCGCCATCGCGACCAGGCCAGCCGGCTCCGGCAATCGATTTTGCTCGCTCACCAACAAAGGCAACAGCAGCCACTCCAAGGCTTGACGGAGCCGGCCCGAGGAACCCGAGCGGTGAAACCCCTCCTCATCGAGTTCCAGACTAGCTCCCTCAGCCAGATGGCGACCGGCCAACTCATACCAACGCTGGGCGCAGGTGAGTTCCGGCAAAGTGAGACAGATAATAGCCAAGCCCGAGGCCATAGCCATCCGGTCCCGCTGGTCCGGCTGATGCAGTCTTTCGGCTAGGACAGCGCCGTGGAGAATGATCTGCTCAACGAGACGAGCGGTTGGCCCGCCCTGGAGCTGAGCAGAGCGTAGGAAGAACTGAAGAGCTGTCACCCAGGAGACGGCCCGGGCAGCGATGTTCTCGCCTGACAGCCAGTTAATGCCGCCAAAGACAGGGTTGCGTTCAGCCCAGTCGGCCGTCTGGACAAGAAACTCTCCCACCAGAGTCTCGTTCTGAGTAACCCAGTAGACGCGGCCCAGGTCGAGAAAGTGGCCGTGCTCATTGAAGGTCCAGGTCAGCTCGATGGGCCGCATGCCACTTTGCGAGTCTCGTTGGAGTCGATCCCGAAGGTCCTCGACATGACCGAAATACCATGAACTCCCTCCGAAGTCGCTAAACCAGTCAATGGCGCTTCCAAAGGAGTAGGCCTGACTGCGGAGGGGACAGAATTCGTGGGCCACCGCTTGCTCAGCTCTGGTCAAGAGCTGCTTCCAGCCTTCGGGCTGGTCACGGTAAAGAGTGACCACTTTGTCAGCCTGGGAATGATGACAAAAAACGAAAGGTCGGTGGCGTTTATAAAAGTGTTGGCTGAAGTGGTGACCGGCTTGTTCGCTGCGACCGTTCAGCCCGTGGGTTCTTGCTTGCTCGAGCTCTGCCGTGGCCGGACGGAAAAGGGAGTAGAATTCGGCCCGCTCGAGTTCGAGGGCTTCTTTCTGCTGGCGTCGCTCGGCCGCCAACTGTTCCAACACCAGGTCACCCCCGAGCAGGCTTTTGACTCTCTTGCCCAGCCGGCTAAAGACCACTCAGCCCGCCTTGGCGACTCGGGTCGCGGTCACAGCTTGAACAGCCTCGATCACCTGGTCTTGGCGCGCCTCATCGAGTTCTGGAAACATCGGGAGTGAAAGGACTTCCTTTTGGGCCTTTTCGGACACAGGGTAGGAGCCTTCTGTCTGGCCCAAGTCGCGGAAGGCTTCCTGAAGGTGGAGAGAAACAGGATAGTAAATCATCGAGCCGACCCCCTTTTCGGCCAGTTCGGCCTTGACCTGGTCGCGCTCGGGAACCCGAATCGTGTATTGATGATAAACGTGGTAGCTGTCGGGGGCTTCGCCAGGCACGCTGACCACCTCTTTGAGATGCTCTGTATAGCGGGCAGCCACCGCCCTTCTGCGCTCGTTCCATCGGTCAAGATGGCGCAGCTTGACCCGCAAACCGGCGGCTTGCAGCGTGTCGAGTCGGCTATTCGTGCCCAGCACCTCGTGATAATACTTCACTCGTGAGCCGTGACCCCGCAACATACGAACGGCATCGAGGCGCTCAGGAGTGTCGGCGAGCACCATCCCTCCGTCCCCGAGACCGCCCAGGTTCTTACTGGGAAAGAAGCTGAAGCAGCCGAAGTGGCCGAGAGTTCCCACCTTCTTCCCCTCATAGGCAGCGCCGGTAGCCTGGGCGCAGTCTTCGATCACGACCAGATTGTGGCGGTTGGCGATTTCCATAATCGGCCCCATCGGGGCGGGATGCCCGAACAGATGGACCACCACGATAGCCCGCGTGCGAGGGTTGATTTTCTCTTCTAAGAGCTTGGGGTCCAGGGCGTAAAGGCAGGGATCAACATCAACGAACACGGGAGTGCCCCCGGCCAGACCGACAGCTCCTGCCGTGGCGATAAAGGTGAAGGTAGGGCAGAGAACTTCATCTCCGGGCTTGAGTTCGAGGGCGCGCAAGGCCAGGTGGAGTGCTTCCGTTCCCGATCCGACACCGACGGCATCGTCCTGTCCGTGATAGTGGGCAAATTCTTGTTCGAAAGCTGAGACCTGGCTACCGAGGATGTAGTGAGTGCCTCGCAAGGCTTCCAGCACCGCCTCTTCGAGTTCTTGCTGAATCTCGGCATACTGGGTTTTCAGCTCTAGTATCGGGATCATGCGTTCTCCTCAAGTCTCAGGCTTGGTCGCGATGTTTGTTCGTTGTCGCGATGCTTTCCTTCTGCCCCGTGAGGCTAAGTGTCAATCAGGAACAGAGGTTGACCTTCCTCAATAGCATCACCGTTAGAAACCAGAACTTTGACGATCGTGCACGGTTTCTCAGCTGAGATCTCGTTCATGAGCTTCATCGCTTCCACGATGCAAAGGGTGTCCGAGGGACCGACCCGTTGGCCCTCGTCAACAAAATTCGGAGCTCCCGGTCTAGGAGCCCGGTAGAAGACTCCGGGTAGGGGTGAGTCGATCGTCTCTCCAGACGGTTTGTCAGGAGCCTGGGGGGGCGCCACCACGGGAGCCGGCGAGACGGCCTGCTCCAGTGCGACGGGCGCTACGGGAATCGCCGCAGGGGCCATGGGGGCAAGTGGACGCTCCGGCTCGATAATGATGTGAATCCTGGTCTCGCCCTGTTGGAATTCGAGTTCCGCCAGGTCATTTTCACGGGCGATTTCGGCCAATTGGCGGGTCAGGGCTGCGGCGTCTTGCATCAGTTTTGATCCCCATCTTCAGAACGTTTGGCTTTGGGTGGCGGCATGATGGACCAGCTCAGCCCTTCGGAGCTAAGCTCGGGCACATGCTCGGCTTTGACCGGTTCTTTCTCAGTCTTTTTCGGACGAGGCTTGGGAGCCGGAGCAGGGCTGGCATTACCCAGGTTCAGGGAGGGAACGATAGCCTTCTCTTCTTCGATACGAGCGGGCTTACTCTCTTTGGTGCGGCTGCTGCTACGACGCGGTTCTTCGTCGCTTTGCTTGCGCTTGCGGATGCGCTTCGTGCGGCTCTTGTTGTCCCGCTCGCTCGATTCAGGCTTGCTCTGCTTCTCCGGCTTGTTGTCGCTCTTACTACGTTGAGGTTTGGGCTCCTCGTCGCGACCCGACTTTCTCCCTTTGCGGGAGAGTTTTCGGCGACCGCTCCTATCAGGGCTGTCTTCTTTCAATTTGAGATGAGCGACCAGCCGGTCTCCTAACTTGGTGGCGGGAAGCTTGTCGTTTTTGCCTTCGCTATCTTCTAATAAAGCGTGCCCTCGAAAAGCGTTGGCCTCGGTCAATCGCACCACGATTCGAGAGGCCTTCTTGGCGGCGGCGGCCCCATTCCCATAGCGCATTTCGGCCCGAATCCCCAGCTTACGGAGACGAGCCAGGACAGGAACCATGACTTTGGTTGACTCGGGACCCTCAGGGTCGAGGAAAACCGTCGTCTCGGTTGGGCCGCTGGTTTCGAGCCGGTCGCCCAGAAGTTCCAGCACGGCTTCCAGATTGATGGCGAAACCTACCGCTGGCGTCGGCTTGCCGCCCAGCGTCTCAACCAGACCGTCGTAGCGGCCCCCAAAGGCGACCACCTGGCTGCCGCAGCGGAGTTGGAAAATCGTGCGGTTATAATACTCCAGATCGCGGATGACTCGAGGATTGAGTTCAAAAGAAAGGTCGAGGTCTTTGAGGTATTCCTTTAAAGTTGAAAAATGGCTCTTGCAATCAGGGCTCAGCATCCCATAAATGGTCGGTGCGACTTGGGCCAGCTCGGTGCAGCTTTTCTCTTCGCACGAGAGAACCCAAGTCGGTTGAGCCTTAAATTTCCTTTTGCAGGTGGAACAGAGTTCGCCGGAATGGGCCCCGAAGTACTCCCGCAGCATTTTTTCGTAGGCCGGGCGACACTTGCTACCACCCAGGGAGTTGAGTTCGATAGTGTGCCCTTCCAAACCGATTTCGTCGCAAAAGTTGGAGGCCAGAGCAATCATTTCCGCATCCAGGGCCGGATTGTTGCTGCCCAAAGCCTCGACGCCAAATTGGTGGGCCTGCCTACTGCCTTCCTCCGAATCCTTGCCCAACAGAAAGACGGGCGCCAGATAAAAAAGTTTGACAGGCTGTCCGTCAGCCTGCCCTAGTTTGTGTTGTTGGAAGGCTCTTACGATACCGGTGGTCATATCGGCTCGAAGAGCGAGCTTTTTGCCAAACTTGTCGTGGAAGGTCCAAAGTTCCCGTTCAACAATTCCGGCCAGAACTCCCATCCCTCGGGTGAACAGTTCCGCCTCCTCAAACAAAGGAGTTCGAATCTCAGAGTAACCAAAGCTTTTGGCCAGCTTTCTTGCGGCATCTTCCAGGCTGTTCCAGGCTTCCAATTGACCGGGTAACAGGTCGGCGGTACCGCGCACTGCTCGGTAGCGAGACATAAATTATCCTCTTATGAAAAAATCTCGAATGTCGCGGTCAGCCCAAGGTTCCGGGCGAGCCTGCTGTGACGTCCAACCCAGGGGGCCTGTGGCCTCTCCCCGATGGCTGTGGAACGAGATGTTTAGCTGACCTACTCGTGCAACGACAGTTCCATGGAGTTTTCGTCGGACATTGGGGTATTCCTCTAGAAGTCTCCGTCAGCCACCAGGATCTCCTCAACGAGAGGCTTCGGGGCGGGGGGTTGCTCACCGATGGTGACGGCCTCTTGAAAGAGGGCGGCGGCTCGCTCCAGGCGAGAACTCTCATTGCCATGAAGTTCTGCCAGGATTTGACCAGGGTGCACCGGTTGACCCGGTTCGCTCCTCAAGATCAGGCCAGCCGAGGGATCGATGGTGTCGCTCTTGCGGGCCCGACCGGCCCCCAAAGCCAGAGCGGTTTCACCCACGGCTCTCGCTCTCATGGCCGTGACAAAACCCTTTCGAGTCGCTTTCACGGGTTGGACGAGAGAGGCTTTGGGAAGTCGGCTCGGGTTGTCGACCAGGTCGGGGTCCCCGCCTTGAGCTGCCATGAGCTCTTTCAGCTTTTGAGCCGCCTGTCCGGAATCCAGCAGGGAACGGAGACGGGCCTCGGCCCGCTCTTTGGTTTCGACCAGCTTGGTCATGAGCAACAACTCTTCGGCCAGCTTTAGGCTTGCTCGAGCTAAGCGGGAGTCTGCTCGCTGACCGGTCAAAACCGAGATAGCCTCGGAAAACTCGAGGGCGTTACCAATATGACTGCCCAAAGGGGTGTTCATATCCGAAAGGGCAGCCCTGACCTTTTTGCCCAGACGCTGACCGATAGCGACCATAGCCTGCGCCAAAAGACGGGCTTGTTCCAAATCGGCCATAAAAGCACCATCCCCGAACTTGACATCGAGAAGAATGGCGTCGGCCCCGCAAGCCAGCTTTTTGCTCATAATCGAGGAAGCGATCAGCGGGATCGAGTCGATGGTGGCGGTAACGTCTCTCAGGCCGTAGAGAATTCCGTCAGCCGGAACCAACTTGCGGGTCTGGCTGATCACAGCCACGCCTATCCGCTGGACCTGGTCTAGAAAGGTTTCGGCATCCAGGTCGACCTTCAGACCCGCCGCCTCCATCTTGTCGAGGGTTCCCCCTGTATGGCCCAGACCCCGACCCGACATCTTGGCCACCCGCGCCCCGGCTGCGGCCAGGAGCGGTGCCAGCACCAGAGTGGTGGTATCACCGACCCCCCCGGTGGAATGTTTATCCACCTTGATCCCCTCGATGCAGCTCAGGTCGACCACCTCGCCGGAATGGAGCATAGCCTCGGTCAGCCAGCCTGTTTCTTCCTCGGTCATCCCTCGAAACCAGACCGCCATTAGCCAGGCCGCGATCTGATGGCTCTCGAGACTCCCCTCGGTGACCCCTCGAATGAGAGCTTCGATTTCTTCCCGACTGTGGCTATGCCCGTCCCTCTTTCTCGCGATCAGCTGAGCCGGGTTCATCGAGGCATCTGTTCCAGGATGCCCCGGATCAGAGTCAAAAGGGGCCCGCTGGCTCCGCGGGCGGCCTGCAAAACGTCTTCGTGGGTATCGTTGGAAGGGCCTTGATGGAGGACATTGGTCACACAAGCGATACCGACGACCTTCATTCCGGCGTGGTTGGCCACAATCACCTCGGGCACGGTGGACATGCCCACGGCATCAGAGCCGATCCTCTCGAAGAAACGAATCTCGGCGGGGGTCTCGTAGCTGGGTCCGCTGAGAGCGCAGTAGACCCCCTCCTGCAATTTGATGCCGTTGTTGCAGGCCACTTCATGAGCCAAATGGCGAAGGTCCCAGTCGTAAGCACGTGACATGGGCGGAAAACGAGGGCCCAAGCGGTCATCGTTAATGCCCCGCAAAGGATTATCGCCCATCATATTGACATGGTCGGCGATCAGCATCAAGTCGCCCGGGTTAAATTTGGGGTGGAGGCCCCCGCACGAGTTCGTGACAAACAGCAGTTTGGCCCCGAGAGCTCGCATCACCCTCACCGGGAAGGTAATCTCCGCCATTGAGTAGCCTTCGTAGTAGTGGACCCGGCCTCGCATCACGGCCACTCCTCGGCCGTGGAACTTGCCGAGCACCAGCTCGCCTTTGTGGCCCTCGACCGTACTGCGTGGGAAGAACGGGATCTCCTCAAAGTTAATAGAGACCGCTTCGTCGACCTCGTCGGCGAAGCGGCCCAGGCCTGAACCCAGGATGACCCCCGCCTCCAAGGCCAGATCGGAATGCTGGCGGATGTGGTGAACCGCCTGTTCGATTTTTTCGCTTAGATCGTCCAAAGAGTCAACTCCCGGTGGATTCGATGAGCGGTGGACGTTCTGGTCCGTTCTGGGTCTTTCCTTTGAGTTGACCTCGGCTTCGTCTTTCGATATGGTGACAGCAGCCTGGGGCGCTGTCTATTTTTTTCTGAGAGTCTTCTCATTCATCGCGCCCTGGCTTATTTTTTTTCTCAAGAGAGGCCCTCAAAGCGTCGAGAACCTTAAGCTCTTCGACAAAACGGCTGACATCCTTGAATTCCTTGTAGACCGATGCATAGCGCACATAGGCGACCTCGTCGAGGCCCCGCAACCGCTCCATGACCTGTTCACCGATCTGCTCGCCGGTGACCTCGCCGACACCGAGATTTCGGAAATGTTGCTCCACCGAGGCCACCAGATTCTCGATATCGGCCCCTGAAACGGGTCGCTTCTCACACGCTCTCAGGAGACCCCTGAGCACTTTTGTTCGGTCGAACTTCTCCCTACGACGGTCCTTCTTGATCACCATAAGAAGGGTTTCTTCGAATCGTTCGTAGGTGGTGAATCGGCGTTGACACCGAGTGCATTCACGGCGGCGCCGGATCGAGTAGCCCTCATCGGTGACTCGAGAATCCAGGACTCGGTTATCGAGATCTTCGCAATAGGGACAGCGCACCGGTCAGAACACTTCTGCCAGCCAACGACCAACCCTTCCCAACAAAACTTTCACCGTTGACGGTCCTTCCTCGTGCTCACCGGGCAGCGAGCGATGGGAGGCCGAGTAGAGAAGCAAGCCCACCGAAGTTGAGTAGATCGGTGAGCCGAGTTCCTCGGGCAGCCCATCAGGATAGCAGGGTCCGGCCACTCGGCAAGGCAAATCCAGCTCTCGGTGGGCGAGTTGGGCCAGGCCCGGCAACTGGGAGGTTCCCCCAGTCAAAACGACGCTGGTGACGACCAGACCGAGTTGCTCGGCCTTCTCGAGCTCTCGCCCGATCCACTCCAGGATATCCAGCAGGCGTGCCTCGAGAACTTGAGCCATCTCGAATCGGGCTACCTCGACCGAATCTTCACCCGACAAAGAAAGAGCCTCGATCGATTCGTGGTCGCGTTCGTCGTCTTCCTTTTCGAGATAGGTGGGGGCCACGATCCCTTTCTCGATTTTCAGTTTTTCGGCCTGACTTTGGGGAATTCGAAAAAACCGGGCCAGGTCGTGGGTCAGCAGGTCGCCGGCTACGGACAAGATGGCCGAGTGACCGATCTCACCTTCACAGTAAACAGAGAGGTCAACCGTGCCGGCCCCAATATCAACCATGGCGGCACCCAGCTTTCGCTCTTCGTCGGTTAGCACAGCCAGACCGGAGGCGATAGTGGAGGCGATCAGACCATCCTCTTCGATTTCAAGACTGGCTTTCTGGACGCATTTGCAGATATTGTGAAGATAGGCAGAACTGGCTGCCACCACGTGGGTGTCGACCTCCAGCCTCAAACCGGACAAACCGACCGGGTTGAGGATGCCGTTGTGGCCATCGACCGTGAAACCTCGTGGCACCACGTGGATGATCTCCCGGTCGGAGGGGATCCCCACCATTTTGGCCGCATCCACCGCCTTGCGGACGTCGGCCGCCGCGATCTCGTTGTCCTGGTTAGCGACGGCCCAGACCCCGTGACTCGACAGAGAGTTCAAGTAGTCACTGCTGAGGTTCAAATGAACGTTCGTGACGTTATAGCCCGCCCGCCGCTCCGCTTCAGTG
>CAYRFU010000012.1:40450-41107 GCA_964423525.1 uncultured Burkholderiales bacterium
CTGCTCGGGGTCGACCAGGGCGCCTTTTCTCAGGCCCAGACAGGGACTGATGCCCCACCCGGCCACGGTGATGTCGCCGCTCCCGGCGGCCTCGGCGATGATACAGCTGACTTTACTCGTACCGATGTCGATCGCAGTCAGAATTTCCATCCTGCCCATGGTTCGAATCCTTCTCTCTGCCGGCCATTCCGTGAAAATTTCTCAAGATGGTTTCGGGAAGGAAAGACGACTTCCTTCAGTTTTGAAAGGCCCTTGAATTTCTGTCAACTTACATCAAACTGTCGGTGATGCGCAAGTTGACTGAATGGGCCTCTCGCTCACTGATCATCGCTTGGAGCGTCTGCTCGTCGATATCGCCGGCGTCGAGAGCCTTCTGGTGGCGTTGAGCTTCTTGCCTGAGCAGCTTAGCACAGGACTCAGCCTCTTCGGCCAAGCGGAAAAGGTGATTGATCTGCTCCTGATATTGGTGGCGGATAGAATCGCTCACGGCTGGCTCCATTGTAAACCTTAAATCGAAAAGCATGCAAGGCCGTGCCAGACGAGGCGTGTTGACAATCAGCGACGACCGTCACGGCTTTCTTTCCTTTGGTTGAGCTATTGTGTGTTTTAACACGGAGAGCGCGCAGACCACGGAGAGATGAAGTTTGAGGGAATTAC
>CAYRFU010000013.1:0-7778 GCA_964423525.1 uncultured Burkholderiales bacterium
CACTTAACAACCCGATGACGAAGACAAGTCGCGTGATTGTTGGCGGAAATAGAATTAACTGAGCTAGGATGGCAACCGACGGCGACGATGGCGTCATTCGACGACGTGCCGCCATCTTGAACGATCTATCGACTCGCCGACATCGACATAACATCAACTTCCGACCGCCGACTAGCAGCAATGACGTCATAATTAACATGGCGGCCGGCAACAGCGAAAAACTGGTCCTCGAACTCCATGGCACTAACCGGTTGGTGGCTTGTCTTTCTTGCGATTACAGCGAACCGCCGGCTAGAGCTTTCGAGGAATTCCGGCAAACCCGAGAGCCTCCCCAGTGTCCCCAGTGTCAGGGTTGGCTCAAGCCGGCTACGATTTCGTTCGGACAGTCCTTGCCTGAAGGTTTGCTCATGAGGGCTTTCGAGTTGAGCCAACAGGCCGACCTGGTGCTCTCGTTGGGTTCAACCCTAGCGGTCGAACCGGCCGCCTCGATTCCTCGCCTGGCCGCAGCCGAAGGCGCGCCCTATATCGTCATCAATCGCGGAAGCACAGCTCATGACCATCTCGCGACCGTGAGGATCGAGGGGGATCTAGTGGATCTTTTACCAGAATGTTTCAGGGTCTGACTGGCCTGGGTATCCTCAAACCCAGCGAAACCAAAGGTTTAAGGCTCTAATAGTATTCTAACAGAACGCAGGTAATCGTCTAACGACTTAGGCGATACACTGAGCCCAGAACTGCCCAACATTCAAAGGAGGTTAGCCAATTCATGGCCACCAAAACGAAACTCAACGTCCGACCCGTGGGCGACCGGGTCATCATTTCCGCCCTTCCTCAGGAAGAAAAGTCCGCAGGCGGCATCATCCTTCCCGACACCGCCAAGGAGAAGCCCCAGCAGGGTGAGGTCGTGGCTGTCGGCAAAGGCCGGATCGGTGACAACGGCGAGCTGATCGAGATGACAGTTAAGGCTGGAGACCGCGTCCTGTACGGAAAATACTCCGGCACCGAAGTGAAAATTCAGGGAGAGGATTACCTCATCGTCAAAGAGAGCGAAATTCTCGCGATCGTCGACTAGTCGAGGAGAACATCAATCATGGCAGCGAAACAAGTTCTGTATCATGAAGACGCCAGAAAGAAACTCGAAGCTGGCGCTAACAAACTGGCTAACGCCGTTAAAGTTACCCTCGGCCCCCGTGGCCGCAACGTCCTCTTGGACAAGAAATTTGGCTCCCCGACCATCACCAAAGACGGTGTCACGGTAGCCAAAGAGATCGAAGTCGAAGATCCCTTCGAAAATCTGGGAGCCCAGTTGGTTCGGGAAGTCGCTTCCAAGACCAATGATGTCTCGGGTGACGGTACGACCACCGCCACCGTCCTGGCCCAAGCCATGCTGGCTGAAGGCTTGAAGCACGTGACCGCCGGGGCTAACCCGATGTTCTTGAAGAAAGGGATCGACAAAGCTGTCGAGGCGCTGGTGGCCGAAATCGCTAAAATCTCGATCCCGGTTGAGACCAAAGAAGCCACGGCCCAGGTTGGCGCCATTGCGGCCAACAACGACAACGCCATCGGTCAAATGCTGGCCGACGCCATGAAGTTGGTCGGTAAAGACGGCGTCATCACGGTGGAAGAATCCAAGACTCTCCACACTGAACTCGAGCACGTAGAAGGGATGCAGTTCGATAAAGGCTACATCTCGCCTTACTTCGTGACCGACACGGAGAAGATGGAAGGCGCTTTCGACGAGCCTCACCTGTTGATCGTCGAGAAGAAAATCAGCGCCGTTCAAGACCTGTTGCCTATCCTCGAGAAGGTCGTCCAGAGCCAGAAGCCTCTGGTTATCATCGCCGAGGACCTGGAAGGGGAAGCCCTGGCAACCCTGGTGGTCAACAAGCTCCGTGGCACCTTCCGCTGCGCTGCCGTCAAAGCTCCTGGCTTTGGCGACCGCCGCAAAGAGATGCTCAAGGACATCGCCATCCTCACCGGTGGTCAGGTTGTCTCGGAGGAGCTCGGTCACAAGCTCGACAAAGTCGGCCTCGAGGTGCTCGGTAGCGCCGCTAAGATCCACATCACCAAAGACCAGACCACCATTGTGGAAGGTCGCGGCGAAGATAAAGAGATCAAAGGCCGCATTGAGCAGATCAAGCAGGCCATCGAGAACACGGACAGCGACTACGACCGCGAGAAGCTGCAAGAACGACTGGCCAAGCTGGCTGGTGGTGTAGCTGTCATTCGCGTCGGAGCCGCAACCGAGACGGAGCTCAAAGAGAAGAAGCATCGTCTCGAAGATGCTCTTTCGGCCACCCGCGCTGCCGTCGAGGAAGGTATCGTCCCTGGTGGCGGTAGCACCCTTATCCATGCCCTCCCGGCTCTCGACAAGCTGAAGCTCGAAGGCGACGAAGCTCAGGGCGCCGAGATTGTCCGCAAGGCCGTTCAGATGCCGTTACGCGTCATCGCCAACAACGCCGGCGTGGAAGGCTCCATCGTGGTCGAGAAGGTAAAAGAGATGAAGAAGGGCACGGGCTATAACGCCGTCACTGGTGACTACGTCGACATGGTCAAAGAAGGCATCGTCGACCCGGCAAAAGTGACCCGCGCAGCCCTGCAGAATGCGGCTTCCATCGCCTCGATGATCCTCACCACCGAGGCTCTGGTGGCCGAGGTTCCCGAAGACGAGAAGAAGCCCGCCGGTGGCCACCACCACCACGACTACTAACATCCGCGGCCGGTCGCGCTAGCTGCGACTAGCCTCTGGGTGAAAAGAAAAGCCTCGGCTTCGGCCGGGGCTTTTTTTGGGTCGAGAGTCTGCGAGGCTCTCTACCAAGCCTTGAAGAAGAAAAAGGGATGGGAGCTCAGTCCTTTCGGACTCCCTCTCCCATCCCAGTCGCTCGAGACACTCCCGTCTCGGGCGGCTCTACAATTGCATTTGCATCACCGAACTCGTGGCTGTCGCGAGTTTGGATGCTACCTGTGTGGTCAGCTTGATCATCACCGATTTCTTGGCACTGGCCAGGGTCATCTGATGAATCCCATCGAGCTCACCGGTTAGGAATTTGTCAGTTGCTACACTCGATGTACTCGTTGATACGTTGACGTAGTTGAGACAGTTGTTGAGGGTAGTCGCGAAGGAGTCGATCTCCTTCTGGCTGGTCGTTGGGGCTTTTAGAGGTCGGAGCGGAGCGACTCCGTCCAAACCTCTTACCCCGGGTTTGATCCCTGCTTGTAGGGCGTCTATCGCCCAGGTCTGCATGGGTGTCTCCTATCTCGACAGCCGTCGCCGGCCGCCAGGGAATGAGGATGGCGCGGGGTTCTGTGCCGATCTGGTCCCGGGCGGGGAGAGTAGGGAAAGAGACCCATGGTGGAGAGGGAATCGTTGAGGCTGTATCGGAAAGCCTTCGCTGTCCTGGACCTGCCTTTCGGTTCCGACGAGTTTGCAGTAGCCGGGCCTTACGGTGATGTTCAGACCTTGCCCACAAACTCCTTCCCAAAAAAAGAAGGCCCCAGAGGGCCTTAAGCTGGGAAAGGTTGGAAGGGGTTACTGGGTGCGGCGAGAGCGGCTGGCGTAGACACCCTGGAGATAGCTGGTTAGACCACCAGCGAGTTGCTGGGCGATCAGCTTGTGCATTTTGGGGTTGCTGAGCATGGCCCCTTCGCGAGGGTTGGTGAGGTAGGCAGTCTCCACCAGCACAGAAGGCATCTCGGCATAACGGAGAACGACGAATCGATTTCGAATCAAGCCTTTTTGGCCAAAACCAACGGTGGTGCCCAGGACGTGCTCGAGGGACTGAGCTAGCTGATAGTCTTCGGCTTTATACCAGTGGATGGACGTGCCGTTGTGGTAGCTTTGGTAGGCGGCGTTGCAGTGTATGCTGACAAAAATGTCTGCGTCGATCGCGTTAGCCACGTCGGAACGGGCGACCAGTTCCTCTTTGTCGGGGGAGCCAGCATAGGTGACATCGCGGTCGCTGGTCCGGGTGAGGACGACGGTCCACCCTTGTTGGCGCAAGACCTCGGCCAGTTGGAGGCTGATCTTGAGGGTCACGTCGGCTTCGCGGACGCCGAGTTGGCGGTTGACGCAGCCCGGGTCAGAGCCACCGTGGCCTGGGTCGATCACGATCGTGCCTCGAGCTACCGAATAGCCTTCGGTTGAAGCCGACCCGGTGGCTTGAGCGACCTCTTGGCCAGGTTTGACCAGAAGGGCCAAGCTTGAGGACACTTCTTCTGGCTCGAAGAATTCGAACACTTTTCCCTCGGGCAACTTGCCTTCCAGGCGTAAGATGGGATAGCCGGAGACCACCGTGGTCAGGGTTGCTTCTTCCAAGCCAAAGTCTTCCGGGATTTGGACGTCTTCGAGGGGCTGGGTGTGCGGGATCTCAACGGTCAGAAAACGGCTTGCCGGGTCGAAGGACCAGAAATATTGAACGGGCTGCTCAAGGTGGAAAACGGTTCCTTCGCCGGTGCTGAATCGAGCCTGCTCTAGGGAAGTGATCTGCCCGATCGGGGCTTGCTCGGCAACGGGAAAGTCCGCTAAGGGACTCAGTTTTACATCGTTGAGGAGGCTAGAGTTGTCAAGCCGTCCGGTCCAGTTCTTGGGATAGTAGACAAACAGAGAGAGAGGCGCCTCGGGGCCGAGGCCGCCCTCAACCTTGACCACCGATCGACCTCTCACGAGTTCCCGCTGGGGTAGGTCCCAGACGACGTCGCCAAGATCCAGGCGAACGACTCCGTCCTCTAGAGTTTCAAGCTCGGGCCGAATCGGCGATGAGGTGCGCACCACCATCTCGTGAAGACCTGTTTGCTCGTTGAGTTTCTCTTCTAGGGCCGTCACGACCGGCATCAGAATGGTCGCTTCTTCTCCTTCGAAAGCTTTCAGAGAAAGGGCGAAGAGGAGAGCCTCGGGTTCCATGAAGCGACCCTCTTCATCGACCCAGAGTCGACCCGGGGCTTGAAGGTCTTGGCGGTTGACGGAGACCACTTCGCTGTCGTGGGACCAAAAAGATTCTCGTCCGGGAGTGAAGACGTAGAGGGTCAGGCCGGATGATGACCACTGGAACTGAGAAGTGGAATAGCTCAGGAGGCGAACAATTTCGGGATCGTCGAGTCGGAAAGCCACTCGCTCCCCCTGAGGATGAAGTTGGGGGTTGAAGGTCTCACCCCGATACTCCAGAGCCTCGTAGTTGGGACTGGCGAGGACGGGTAGAGTTAGGGCGAGTAAGGATAAGATGGTGAGGAATCGAATTTTCAACGCGTGCACCTCTGCCGTTTTTAGCCATACTAGGGCTGGATTGGATTGAAGAAAATTCTTCTTGTCGGAAGGGGGGGCTTCCTTCCCTGGTAAGCGGTATCTCACGCCTTCAGGCTCCGGCCGGGACACCAAACCCCCACGAGATTCTAAGGTTGTCGAAGGCTTCTTCATAAGGGGCGAAATTGTATTCGCCAGTCTCGTCGATAGGCGCTTCCGGAAGGAGCATCACCGTGTCAAGAATCGAGGCAAAGGCTTCTACCAGGATGGGGTTAAAGAATTCGCCGCTTTCCTCGGTCATGATCTTCATAGCTTTGTCGGGCTTGAAGGCGGGCCGATAGGGGCGGTGGGTGGTGAGAGCGTCGTAGAAGTCGGCCACGCCGATGACCTGGGCCTCAAACGGGATCTCGTCCTGATGTTTTCCGTCGGGATACCCTTTGCCGTTCCATTTTTCGTGATGATGACGCACGATAGGGAGCACTTCAGGCCAGGGGAAGCTGACACCCTGAAGGCCCTCGTAGCCGATCACGGGATGCATCTTGATCTTCTCGTATTCATCGTCGTCAAGCTTGCCTTTTTTGAGTAAGACGTTGTCTCGAATACCGATTTTGCCGATATCGTGAAGCAGCCCGCCCACCCAGATCCCTTCTACTTTGGCCTTAGGCAAGATGTAGCTGTGGTCGATCACGCCTCTCTCTACCAGGTTTTTGAGGCCTTCGCGAGCGAGAAGGGTTCCGATTGAGGCGACCCGCCGCGAGTGATAGCGGGTGTAAGGATCTCGAGCGTCGAGAAATTGGGCCAGGGCGAGCACGAAGCGCATGAACAGTTGGTCGCGTTCTTTGGCGAATTTCTGCAGCTCTATGCCGGTTTGGGCATGTTCGATTCCGACCGTCGCCAGCAGCTGGAGGGTGGCGAACATCCCCAGGTCGGCCTCGTTCTCGGGACGACGCTCAGAGGCTTGCTGGAACCAGTCGATCGCTTCGTCATAGCGTCGGTTGTAAGAGCAGAAGGCGCCCTGAGTAAAGTGATAGAGGGCGCTGTCGGGGTTGACCTGGGCTGCCTTTCGATAGGCCGAAATGGCTTGCCCGTAGTCGTGCAGTCTGAACTGGCAGGCTCCCAAGAAATAGTGGGCCTCGGCTTCTTTGGGGTTCGACTCGATGACCTTTTCGAATTGACGCTTGGCTCTGGTTAGCTCATTGAGCTGGAAAAAGGCTTGACCCATAGCTGTCCGGGCTTTGATGTCTCGCGGGTTGAGTTCGAGGGCTTTGCGAAAGCAAGCGATGGCCTCTTCCAGGCGTGCACACCCCATGCAGGCTTTGCCGAGAGTGTAATGGGCGAAGGCGTTGTTAGGGGAGAGAGCCAGGGACTCTCTGAGGGGATTGACCGCCTCCTCGTAGCGCTTGAGGTCAGACAACACAATCCCGATATAATAATAGGCTTCCGATTCGGAGGGATCGAGTTCGACCGTGCGTTGGAGATGGACCAGGGCCTTTTCGTGCTGGGCTAACGTGCGCAGGAGTAAGCCTAGAGCGAGGTGGGCGTCTTTGAATTTATCTCGGTATTTGAGGGCTCGGGCGTAAGACTCGCAGGCTTCCTCCATCGCATACTTCTTTTCCAGACATTGACCCATCTGGTAGTGAGCTTCGGGCGATTCAGGGTTGACTTTAAGGGCCTTGCCGAGGTGCTCGAGGGCTTCGTCGAACTGCATCAAGTTGGCGTAGGCTGCGGCCATCTGGAGATGGCTTTTCATGTGCTGGGGTCGGTCGACGAAAACTTTTTGGAAACAGCCGATAGCCTGATTGGTGCGACCCTCTTCCAAGAGGCAGACTCCTAGAAAGTAGTTGGCGTGAGGGTCGCGAGGGCGAGTCTCGAGAAATCTCGTGAGGGCTTCTATGGCCTCTTTGGTGTTGCCCTCGCGATGGAGAATGCGCGCGCGATAGTATTGACACTTCTCGAAATTGGCGTTGAGCTTGGAAACCTCTCCGAAGGCTCGCAAAGCATCTTTGGGACGGCCCAGGACCATGGCAGCGATACCGACGTTGTAGAACGTGAAGAGATTTTCTTCGCGCATTTTGAGATACTCCGCCCACCGTTCCAGGGCGGCGCTGATGGCGTGAAAGCGGCTGTAATCAACCTCGGAAAGATTGAGGTCCCCGTCGGCATCGACCATTTTCTCCCACTCGCGGATAGCGCTGTCGTATCCTTTGAGTCTTGAGTAGGCGATGCCGAGCTCGAAGCTAGCCTGAGCATAGTGACTATCAAGTTTGGTGGCAGCCTCCAGGATGCGGATGGCTTGGGCGAAATCGTCTTTGAAAGAGAAGCAGCGAGCTTTCTCGACCAGAAGAGTCGGGTCGCTCGGATTGTCGGCGATGGCCCGGTCGAGCATCCTGATCTTATAGTCGACATTGGCTTTGTTCATGGGCGATACCCTGGCTCTATATTATAACGTGGCCTCGGCTTGGGCAAACCGTCTGAAAAAGGTTACAAAAAAAGCCCCTGAGAAGGGGCTCCTTTCGATTCGGGGAGTCGAATCCCTATTAGC